>CALJIC010000125.1 GCA_937974195.1 uncultured Roseiflexaceae bacterium
AGCAGCGGCCTCCAAATCCGCAGGTTGCAGGTTCGATTCCTGTCCCGCCTGCCACTTTGACGCAGCAGGCTCGAAGGTCACGGTGCAGGCGTTTCCGCTGAGGTGGGGACGCCTGCATTGGTGTAGTGGGGGCGTGCCGGAGTGGTCGAACGGGGTCGTCTTGAAAACGACAGGCCTTTGACCGGGCCCGTGGGTTCGAATCCCACCGCCCCCTCCAAGGCCGGCGCCAGGCTTGGCAAGATGGCGCGCCTGTGGTACAATCGCGCCAAGTCGCACACGGGGAGGTCGCATAGTGGCCTAGTGCGGCGGTTTGCTAAACCGCTACAGGGGTAACCCTGTCGAGGGTTCGAATCCCTCCCTCCCCGCCACAATTTTGTCCCGGCCACGAGTGCCGCACCCTGGTGCGACATTTGTCGTCTCAACAGCGAGCATTTTCGCGTTCTACTTCATGACGAGGGCGCCGTCGGCGACTCACCGCGGCGGCTCAGGAGTTGGATACGGTCATCGAGGGAAAGAGAAGTCTCAGATTGTTAAGGTTCTGACGTTGGCCGTGTCTGCCGTGGCAACACGCAGGCGGCTACGGAGAGCCTGGCAATAGCTCTGACGCTCCGCGCAGCAGCAAGGAGTGGCGGGGCCAGTGGCAAGCGGGCGGGCCGTCCAAACTCACACCGCGCGCCACGCACCTTTGAGCCCATTCTGGGGGTTATACCCCCAGGGTGGGCTCAAAGTTTTTTTGGCTAGTCTCCGGCTGCTCCGGTGTGCCCGGCCTGATGAACTCCTTAAGGGCAGTTGCGGGGATGCGCTTCTCAGAACCGATCCACACAAACCGCATTTTGCCCTCGCGCAGCCACTTCCAGACCGTAGCCTTGGTGACACGGAAGAGCGCACTAACCTCCTCTACCGTGTAGTAGGCTTCCTCGAGCACCGCTTCCTCCTTACTGGCTGACGTGCCAAGTATAAGATCCTTGTTTCTAGATGTCAACAGATGCTTCTAGTTTAGCTGAGCGGTTCCCCTGGTGCGCTACTACCTGAAAAGAGAAAAGACGGGGCCGATCTGGTAATGTCTCGGGCACAGCACTCGCTACAAGTGTAGCAGACCCTCCTGCTTCACCTGTATCTTGACTCGTTGCCTAACCGGCAGCGTGAGCGACTCAACGGGCCAACCAGTTAACTCATTGTCCCTTGGAGTTAAGTTATGCCGCGCCCCCATGGCCGCGACCTTCAGCCTCTAGTGATCGTCCTCGTGACGCTGCTCGCCGCATGCAGCGCCGCTTCTCAGCCCACTAGCCCGACTGCCGCTCCAGCCCCCTCGGTAGCAGCCCCTCCTGCCGCATCAGCCATCGTCCTGGGCAACGAACAGACGCCTGTCATCCCTGCCGTTCAGATGGAGCAGGAACGACGCCAGGAGGCCCTGGCCAGCCCACCCTACATTCTGCTGCGCCCGGGTCTTGAGGGACGCCTTGGAGCCGCGCAGGAGGCCGTCGTCAACGATGGCAGAGTTCAGAGTGCTGCGCGAACGACGATGGGGCAACGCTTGCTCACTGAGGTCATGAGCGTCGCCGAAGCCCGTGCCGGGGATGTACCGTCTGCTCTCGCCAGCCGATGCCCGCCCGGGTCGTGCCTACGCGTCGTGATCTACATCTATCCCACGAACACTACTCTCACTGCCCTCGTTGATGATCGCCATGAGGTCATCGACGTGCAAAGCCTCACCGATGCCCAGCCTGAGATCCCCGCCGAACTCGCCGAGGTAGCAACCGAGATCGCCATCTCTAGTCCCGAAACAGCCCAGGCGCTTGGGCTGCCCCCGGACGCTGCAATGGCCACGATGACGGCGACGAAGACATCGCTCGTCGGCACCGCCTGCGAGCGCAGTAAGCACCTCTGCGTCGCCCCAGTCTTCACCTGGGGAGACCAGGCGCTGTGGGCCATCGTTGATCTCACCGACCTCTCGCTCGTGGCAGCCGCCACCTGGACCGATCAGGGGAGCACCGGCCGGCGCAGAATCGAGAGCGAGGCGACACTTCAGGATGCCGCAATCGCTCCGCTCTGTGAAAACCCTCAAACCATCGACCGTGATGGCTGGCAGGCTTCCTACCTTCTCACCAGCTCAGATGGGCTTGAGCTGCGGGATGTCACCTATCAGGGGCGCCCAGTGCTGACCTCCGTCAAAGTGGTCGACTGGCACGTCGGCTATCGAGGAGCCGATGAACAGCGCGTTGGCTTCTCAGACGCCATCGGGTGCCCGGTGTTCAGCGCGGCCGCAATCATCCCGTATGGGCAACCGTCCGTGATCGAGAGCCCGGAAGGCGGCTTCGTGTTAGCGCTCACCTTCCGCTCCCCGAACTGGCCGCAGCCCTGCAACTACCAGTACACCCTCACTGCGGCCTTCGGCCAGGACGGGACACTGGCTGTCGAAGCAGGCAACGAGGGCCGCGGCTGCGGGACGGAGGGCGTGTACCACCCAATCGTTCGTCTAGAACCTCCAGCCTCCTCTACCATAACTAAGACAGAGGCTACAGAAGAAACTGCCCTGCTCACTGAGGGATGGGAGGAGTGGCCAGTTGGGACAATCCAGGGATTTATGTTCACCACGGCCGCCGGCCAGCTGATGGTCAGCCCTACCTGGGGAGATGCTGAGCGAGCCTTCGTCTACTGGAGCGCGGCGAAGGAGTCCGAGGGGCAGGGCGACCTGCCAAGCATCGGCACCTGTTGCCGGCTGGATGCGCAGCAGGGGCCTGAGGCGTTTGTCGATCCCGCAGAGCCGCTCGGTCGCACCCCTGTGCTATGGTACGTCCCGCAAATCTCCAACGCCGAGCGCATGCGCTGCTGGGCAGACACAGAGATTGTCGACGGCATACTCGTGCCACAGGTGTGGCCATGCGGGAGCGGGCTCACACTCTCGCTCGGAAGTGGAAGCACGTGAAGAGACCAGGAAGAGCGCGGCGGCAACGTGAAGTGCCACGTCTGGTTCCGGCCGCTGTGGGGATAGGGCTCGTTGTTGTAACAGCGTTCGCACTTGCAGTAGCCCTCTGGCGTACCTACTCGCCGACAACAGTGGCAGGGATGCCGGTCCCGGAAACCACTGACCAATGTCGGTCAACCCCACAGTTCACCGCTGACCCAGCTGTCTTCACCGTCGCCAGTGATCAAGGGGCTGGGACCGTCAGTGTTCCGGGAGCGCTGGCGCTCTCCACCGAGGGCCGCGAGAAAGGTCTTGCACTCATCACTGGAGAGGCTCAGGCCCCCTACCAGCATGCGACCTGGGACGATGCGGGCTATCTCGGCGCGATCACCTATGACCGAGACGGCAACATCTACGCTGCCCCGACACCGCGCCTCTCCCTGGTCGATAATCCCCTTGCCGGCGTGACGACTCTCTGGCGCGTGGCCTCGGCAACCGCGGAGATGCGCCCATTTGTGACCCTGCCAGGGGCAGCCAACGAGCGCAACCCCTTCGGCGTGCTGGGGCTGTTCTACACTTGTGACAACAACACCCTGTATGCGGGAACGGTGATTGGCTCGACGCCGAGCAATCAACAAGGGGGAGTTGTCGCAGTGCATCTGTCTGATGGGGTGATCCATCGCGTCCTCACGAACCTCGATGTGATGGGGGTGCTGGTTGTGCGCCAGGGAGAACGCCTGATGCTCTACGCAGGCCTCGCCCGCAGCCCTGATATCGTCGCAGTCCCCCTCGATGAGCAGGGCTTAGCCGCAGGGCCTATCACGCCCCTGATCGACCTGACGCTTGCAGGTGCCACACCGCAGGAGCGGGCGCGTAAACTGCGCCTGGTGAACGGCGTGCTGGTGGCAGACCTGGTACCCTTCAACTTCTCGCTCCAGTCGAGCGCCTCTGGCTCCTCCCAGCTACGGCGTGCGGCCTGGGAGTGGGACACGGTTGCAAGCCGGTGGGTCGTTCAGCAAGCGGCAACGTCAGACTCTTAGGTTGCTGGCCGAGCCTAACGCGCCTAGACGTTGAAAAAGTAGGCGTGGAGCCGTACTATCGAGGCCAGTCAGGACTGAGGCAGGAGGCTGGCAATGATGGGGATCAAGGTGCGGCACTTCTGCCCACTGGTCGATGTCACGCTTGACGACCTTGTACCCCAAGACCACTTCTACCGACACCTGGAGCGCACGCTCGACCTGGGCTTTGTGCGTGACCTGGTGCGAGACCGCTACTCGGTTACTGGCCGGCCGTCCATCGACCCAGTCGTGTTTTTCAAGCTCCACCTGGTCATGTTCTTTGAAGGGATGCGCTCGGAGCGTCAGCTCGAGCGGGTGGGAAGTGACCGGCTCAGCGTGCGCTGGTATCTGGGCTACGACCTACACGAGCCCCTGCCCGACCACTCCAGTATGACCCGCATCCGTGACCGCTACGGCCTTGATATCTTCCGCCGCTTCTTCGAGGCGATTGTGGAGCGCTACCAAAAAGACGGACTGGTTTGGGGCAGAGAGCTGTATGCTGATGCGACACTGGTAGAGGCAGACGCTGACCGCGACAAGATGCTGCCCCGCTTTGCCGTCGAGCAGCATCTCAAAGGCCTGTTTGGCCCGGCATATTTCACCACCCGAACTTGGTTTGGCTCTGCCGCCGGAACGGGCCGCGGCGCTACAGACACAAAACCAGCAACGCCACGACTGGTATGCTCACAACGGCGAACCAGACCGCAGCGTTCAGCGCGGCTCCTACCAGCGCACAAGCGACTTCTGGGTCAGCTTGACTGACCCCGATGCGGTACTGATGCGACAGCACGGTCACGGCACCCGTTTGCGCTACCGCGACCACTACCTAGTTGACGGCGGAAAGGCCCGCATCATCCTGGGCGTGTTGGTCACGGCCGCCGACGTGATGGAGAACATGCCCTTTCTGGATATGCTCTGGCGAGTCTGTTTCCGCTGGAAGTTGCGGCTGAAGAGTGCCACGGGCGACACAACCTACGGCACGGTCGAGATTATTCGAGCACTGGAGGATGCGGGCATCAAAGCATATGTGCCCATCACGGATTGGAATGCCTCACGCTCGAAGTACTTCGGCCGCAATATGTTCACCTACGACCCCGAGGCGAACTACTTCATCTGTCCCCTCGGGGCGACACTGAATTGGGAGAAAGATGAGGAGAGTAAGCGGGTTCACAAGTATCGTGGTGACCCCGAGGTGTGTAACCGCTGCCCTTTGAAAGAGCTCTGCACGAAAAGCCGGGAAGGACGTGTGGTCACACGAAGTTTTGATGAGGCCTATCTGGAGCGGGTTCACGCCTACCACCAGACAGCCGCCTACACGCGGGCCTACCAGAAACGCAAGGTTTGGGTCGAGCCATTATTTGGTGAAGCACAACAATGGCACGGATTGAAGCGGTTTCGAACACGAGGATTGGAGAAGGTGAACTGCGAAGGGGTGATGACGGCGACGGGGCAAAATCTCAAACGGTTACTCGCGGCTCGGGGGTGGGGACGCCGCTCGTTTCCTGGTGGGAGCCCTAGCGTCCACCTACCGATGCCGCCCCGCGTTCTGTGGGCATAAGCGCACTTCTTGCCCTGCGCGTCGTGTGACGCTCGACCATTTCGGTGGAAGCCAAGCCGCCTTTTCGGCTTTTTCAACGTCTAGGCGCGTTTTCTCGATAGCCACACACCATCAGGGGTGCCCGTGAGCTCAGCTCGCAGCGCCGCTGCTTCCTTTCATCCGAAGCCGTTGGCGCATCTCACACTCGCACGACGATCTTCCCCACGCTGCGTCGCGACTCCATGAGCCGATGCGCCTCGGCCATCTCCTCGAAGGAGAAGGTTGCTCCTACCACCGGCCGGATCTTATGCGCCGCGACGAAGGCCATCAGCTCGTCCCAGAGCCTCGCAAGCCGCGGCGGGTCGGCAAGAAGGTAGCCGATGTGGGTCGCCATCAAGCCGTGTGATGCCGGCGCTAGGGAGCGGACGTCGGCCTTCGGAAGATCGCGCCAGGTTCGCAACCAGGAGAGCGGGTTCCACCGCTGCAGTGCGAGGCTTGCGAAGCCGGCGACGACGACCCGACCGAACGGAGCGAGGACCGGCCAGACAGCGCGGAAGACCTCGGCACCAATAACCTCCAGCACCACGTCGAAGCGCTCGGGGCCAGCCACTGCCCGGAGACGCGCCTCAAAGTCGGGACGGCGGTAATTCACGGCCGCCTCGGCGCCGAGCGCGCAGATCAGCTCGAGCTTCACGTCGCTCCCGGCCAGGCCTACCGTGGCACAGCCGAAGCGGGTGGCGATCTGGACGGCCGCGGTGCCGACGCCTCCGGCTGCGGCGGTTACGAGGACGCGGTCGCTCGGGCGGAGGCGTGCCATCTCCATCAGCGCGACCCAGGCAGTGAGGTAGTTCACCGCCAGCGCGGCGTTCTCCTCGGTTGAGAAGCCAGCGATTGCGGGGAGCGCCTGTCGCTCCGGCACCACGATCTGCTCCGCATACGCCCCGTGCTGGGCGCCCACGATGACCCGCTCGCCCAGCGCCCGTCGCTCGACGCCGGCGCCGAGCATGTCGATCGTGCCGGTCGCCTCCATGCCGAGCGTGTAGGGCAGTGCTGGCGCCCAGCCGTACAGCCCCTTTCGGGAGAGCACCTCGGCGTAGTTCACGCCGATCGCCTCGATCTGCACGCGAACCTCTCCCGCAGCGGGTCTAGGGCCGGGAACCTCGCGCACACGTAGCGCCTCGGGACCACCGTGCCGCTCAAGGATGATCGCCCGCATCTTCAGCCGACCTTCTGCTGAATGAGCGCTGTCGCTCGCCGCCCATCGGCAGCAAGCTGCCGGTCGTCGCCGAGGTACAGCTCTCCTGCGAGCATACGCTCACGCATGCTGCGCCCATCAGCCGCTGACGGATGTTGGTCGCTCATCGAATGATTTCACTCCTTCGGCCCAGCAACCTGCGAGGTCTTGTTCCTCTCCCTGAAGTCTGGCAACACTGTACCTGCAAGCTGTACGCCGAGAAGGGCATCTTTGGCAAATGGATCATCGAGCGATGCAGAGACGTTGGCGCGCCTTGCCCCTGCAATGTATGTTTGGCTCGACTGGTATCGGCTGTACACGGGCCAGTAGCTGTAAACGAGACGAAAACGAACGACGCCCCCGGCACGGCGGCCAGGGGCGTCACGGGGAATGTCCTCGCTATGTAGGGCCGGCGCTGTCACCAAAAGCACCGGCTGGCAGCTTCCACACCTGCTCGGGTGGAAGGACGATGGGCTCCCGCCACTCCTCATGGAGTGCTGCGGCGGTGTCCGCCCGCGAAAGCGTGGGGTATGGTTGCCCTCGATCTGCGGCCTCGATAACCGACTCGCCGCGCCTGATCGTCCAGCCAAACTGCCGCTCATATGCGGCGATTCGAGAGAACTGTCCCGGATTGACCGTCCGCAGGCTCGCCCACTGATCGGGGCCGCCGAAAATACAGGCGGCGCAGCTTACGCGACCCCATCCCAGGCGGTAGGCCGGGTGCGGGTTGATCCGGTGGCGCTCCAGCACCGCCCACACCTCGGCCTCGCTCCACCCATGCACGGGCCGATGATGGTCGATGTGGCGTGAAAGCTTCTCGCTACGCCGCCTATCGGCGCGGTGGGGCTCGAAGGTCGCGTAGCGAGCGCGGCAGGGCGACTCCTCCGCCCGCTCGCCGCTGACGACCATGGTACGCTTCCCCTGAAAGCGCTCCTGGTTGCGTATCGCGGCCGCCATCACGTCGATCTTGAGGTACGCCGAGCACCACCTGACCGTCAGGTCAGCCGCGACCTGCGGGAACCTCAGGCGGGTGCCTGGCTTACCGCCAGTGCCGCCAACCTGGATGACCTGGCCGCCGGGGCTCTCAAACTGGACCGGCGCTGTCTGCGAGTTCTTGCGGAGCATCTCGCGCTCAAACCCGCCGGTGCGCCAGGAGGCGTAGAAGGGCAGCTGGAAGGCCTTCGCAAACGCCCGGCAGTACGCCGGGGTGCAAGGCCAGTCCATCAGCCGGCTGCCCTCGCGGCCGTCAACCTCGTGATGCCAGAGCTCGACCCGCTCCATCGCGACGCCGCGCTCCTTCAGGTCGAGCACGGCCGCCACGCTATCCTTTCCGCCAGAGAAGGCCACCAGGTAGTAGTCGTAACCGTGAAGATCGAAGGTGGGCTCGGGCCCGCTCGGATCGGAAGTCTCATCGTTACGCGGTGGGGCAAACGCGATGCCCTCCGCGATCTCAAGCGTGAACTGGCGCACTGCGGTTGTGCCTCTGCGCCAGCCCTGCCCGGCCAGCGCTGGTAAGCTGGCCGGGGCAGCGGCTGATAGGGCTTAGGCCGCCAACAGCAGGTGCTGCTGTGGCTTGACGATGGGCGTATGGCGCGGCAGATCCTCCAGCCAGTGAGGGTCAGGGGTCGTCCAGGAAAGGCCGAGCCTCGCGCGCTCCCGGCAGAGCCAGAAGGCAACGCGCGCATAGCGTGAGCGGCGGAGGAGGTCGCGGGGAAGCCCGAAGGCTGATGTATAGCCCCACGACAGCGCCTTCTCCCCCGCCATCGCCTGGCGGATCGGGGTCGAGGTGTCGCACCGGACAGGGATGCCCGCCTTGACGAATGCACCCAGGTACGAGCGGCGGGTGGAGCCCAGCAGGTGGACCCCGAGGGCGTCCTCTGCCCAGCCGTCTGCAACCAGGCGGGCCATTTCCTTCCCCACTCGCTGCACCCAGGCGACCGCCTCTGCGCTCCCGCGCTGTGGGACGAGGCCCCCCAGGGCGTAGGCCGGGCGGACGAACAGGCCGCCGCCATCGACCAGATCAGGGCGCATCCCCTCCCAGCCCTGGGCTATCGCGATGCTGATCGCCTCCGGACCCTGCCCAAAGCCAAGCACGGGGACGATCGGGGCATCAGATGCGCGCGAGAAGATGCGCCCGATCGTTGTACGGTAGTCCCTGGCCGTCGCGTGCGCATCGCCGATGGTGTCGTAGGCAATGGCATAGGCCAGGTTTCCATAGTCGTCTCGCCCCTCACGCCAGCGGCGGAGCTCCTGCCACCAGGCCTCAAACGGTGGGCGGGAGGGGTTGTTCGGGGGCCACGCGCCTGAGTCGAGCACGACGGTGACGCCCTTCAGAGCACGCAAGTGGCGAGCGGCAGGTGTTCCCACACTCACCAGGAAGTCACGCTGCCCGACGGCGAGCGCCACGTCCAGGTCGAGGAGCGTGACATCGCCGCCGCAGGCGAGAAAGTAGCGGATCGGCTCCACAATCACTCCTACCTGCCGGCGCCACCGCGCCGGCAGGGATGTTCGCTCAATCCACAAACGGCTCGTAGACGCGCCCGGCGACGGTCTCGCGCTCCACGTCTTCCTCGTAGAGGATGCGGCTCTGCCAGACGAGCGGCACCCACACCGGGGCCGCCGTCCGCGTCAGCTCCTCACCCCGCCAGAGGGCCGGCTGGAAGCGGTCGTGGTCGCGGCACTGGTGGGCCTTCGGGCTCCCAAGGGAAACCGTGCCGCCGGCGAGCTTGCGCCGCCACTCGGCGTGGCTGATCCAGCGCTGTGCGGCGATGCGCCGCGCTGGGTTGAGCGAGGCCCAGACGCCCCGCCAGGCGTGCCGGGCCTGGCGTCGGGTCATCCGACCTGGGGTGCACACTGCCAGCCAGATCCGGGCAGGCGGCAGGCGACGCATCTGCCAGTCGGCCGTGACGAGCTCGCCGTGGAAGATCTCGCCGGCACGGGGGAGCGTCTTGCGCGTGAGGGTGATAGCACCCTGCCGGGTCGAGCGTGCTCTGCCCAGGTGATCAATCAGGCACCAGCGAGTGCTGCTGGTTTCACCGGCGTAGAAGTAGCCCGCGGCGAGATAGCACCAGCCCGCCATCGGCATCCCGCTGCGCTCGTCCACAGCAGCCGGGTCGGCGTAGCTGACGAACAGCACCGGCGCGTCGTACTCGTCCGTGACCGCCTGCATTGCGGTGCGCAGCAGCTTGGACTCGCAGACCGCGGTTGCCGGCACGTGATCGGCGATGTGGGAGCGCTTAACCTGCCGGATGAGCGCACCGGGCGATGCGAGGCTGCGCTCGGCATCCCGGCTCGGCGACGGGCCGATCAGGCAGGCGCCGGCGATCAGGCTGCGCTCCTGGTTCCGGCTCGTGGTCGCCCCGATGAGGCAGGCGCCGGCGACAGACGCATCGCCGCGTACGACCGCGAACATCGCCCCGCTGCCCCCACTCGACCGCATGTAGTGATGTTCCTCCAGGTACCGCTCGGCCGCTTTGCGGAGCGGGCCGTAGGCCCGGCGGATCGTGAACGGAGGGGAGTCGATGTGCTCGTTGTGGATAGGGCCCTTGGGGCGCATATATCGCTCCTCCACCGCCCCCGACCGGGCGGCGCAGCGAGGCGCGAACCTGGGTCGGCAGGGGTGAAGGCAGCGTACAAACGGCTTCAGGGACGGCTCAGCAACTCAACGATTAAGGTGCGGTGTAGGTGAGGCGGCGCCAGAAGGCCAGCGCCTCGTCCAGCGTGGCGAAGCGACAGCCGCCGGCGAGCGGCTGACCACCAATCGTGATACGCCACTGCCCTTCCTGGCACTCGGCCCGGACAGATTGGCCAGTAGCGCCGTCCGTACTGAGATCCAGGGCAGCGATCGGGTAGCCCTGGTAGCTGGGGATAGGATCTTCTCGTTGCAGGCGGACAAGCGCGAGATCGCGGCGGGCCACATAGGCGTTTGCCTCGCGGCCGCCGTCGAAGGCCCGCAGTTCCTCGCCCGTCGCGAGATGGATCAGGAACTTGACGGGGTAATGGCGACCGTTGTGCGCAACGGCCCACTTATCGGCGCGGGTGGGCCAGGTAGCCCACGCCGCCTGTGTGCGGAACTCGGCATCGAAGCGGCGCATGGCCGCCTCGAAATCGGCCCGGCTTATATGAGGCGGTAACTTGCTCATCGGCGGCCTCCTGACGGCTAACAGTTGCCCGCCGGGAGGTGGACGATGGTCGGCTCGCGGCCGAGGGGGTCGGCGACAACGGTGCCGCCGAAGTTCTGCAGCTCGACGCAGACGGGGCGCGGGCCGGCGTCGTGCAGCCACTCCTGCTCGACCTCGCGGTAGGCCGCGATCAGGCGCCGAACCCAGCTGGCGGTGATACTGGCCCAGCGCGCCTCGCAGGCGTTTGTGTGCCCGCTGATCCCCCTCGGGTGGCAGTCGCGCCCAGCGCCCCAGCCCCAGCGCAGGCCCATGGCGTAGGCCGAGCGGCTGAAGAAGAGCTCTCCCCAGGGGGCGGGCGGAGCGGGTGTCGCCTCCAAGAAGCGACCGTCGAAGAAGATGATGTCGGAGGGGATGGTCACGCCGAAGAAGCGGCCAGTGACGCGAGGCGGAGCCGCCTCGGGTGCTGACGGCGGCGGGGTGAAGAGAGCGCCCATGGAGAGCTCCTTGCGGCCAGTGCCGCACGATGCGGGTGGCCGTCCTCAGCGGACGGCCACCGGAAGGGAAGCCGTCGCGAGGGGAGCAGCGAGCTAGTCGTCGTCGGACCCGCGATCGTTGGCCCACTTCAGGGCGCTGCGGGTGGTGAAGCCGGTCGCTGCGAGCTCTACGGCCAGCGCGACAGCGATATCCATCAGCGTCGTGATACGGACGATCACGCCCACACCGAAGATGATGAGCGCAAACAGCAGGAGGATGAGGCGCCGGCGGGCGCGCTGCGGTAGAGCCCGAAGCCGGCCACAGAGCCCCCAGCCTACGACAAGGGCGGTGCTGGCGATCTTGCTCAAGGGGCTGTCCTTTGCGTTGGGATGCTACTGCCTGCTGCTGAGCCGAGGCCCATTGCCTGCACGCTGAGTGGCACACCGAACATTCTGACGTGGATATCAGCCGCGCCCAGGTTGCCTTCGATCAGCCACTGCTCATCCCAGGCTGCCCCGGCGATGATGGCACCAACAACCTGGTCGTCAGAGATGCTGGAATAGTCGGGGAGCCAGAAGGATTCGACCCGCCCCATGAACGTGACGCGCCAGTGCTGGCCCGAGGTGTCGGCGAGTTCGAGTGTCCCCTGCCCGTCCCGGTTGGAGACGCCGTGGATGCGCCCGCCCTCGATACGGAGGGCGAGCTCCTCCAGCGCCGTCTCGATGTCGCCCTCTGGAGAGCCAGCCCGCTCGCGCCAGGCCAGGAGGCGCTCGCCGCGAGCGGCGATCGACTGAGCCGCGGCGAGTTGGGACTGGAGCAGTGTGACGCGGGCGTGGGCAGCAGCCAGCTCGTCACTGAGTGTCCTCACCGACTCACGCGCTGCTGTCACAAGCCGGCGCACCTCGTCGGTGGGTAGATCTGCCATGTTCTGCATCGTGGTTGTTCCGGTATGAGGCCGCCCGTACACCACCGGGCAGCGCTGCGCGTGCCCGGTGGCGGGGCGTAGAATCGGCTACGGCGGCAGGTGTGAGTGCTAGAAGCAGGCGTCCCCGCCAGGCCCGACGAGCTGTCGAGTTCGGCGGTGGCCGTGCCGGTTGACCTCGACAACATTGGTCGAGTTGTCGGCCCACTCGATGCGGCGCTCCTCACGCCACCGCGGCGACACCTCGCGCACATAGTGGACGAAGCGTCGGTAGCGGGCGCTGAGCGCGGCCAGACGATCCCACTGGGCCTGCGAGAAGCCACGCTGCTTCCAGTGGGCGGGGCACGACCAGTTGTAGGAAAAGCCGCCGGCGGAGAGGTACAGGCTCTCGGGGGTGCGATACCACCCCGCCTCCTGTACAGTCGCGGCGAGAAAGCGGAGCTGTGCAGCTCGCGTGGCCGGCACAGCCAGGCGCGATGTGCGCCACACCTCTCCGGCCAGCAGGCCGGCAAGGTTGGCGATCTGAGTTGGCAGCGTATGGGGGAAGCGCACATCGACGCGCTGCACCGAGACTTGACCATCAGGGCGGGTGATCTGAACCCATCCGGAGTATACGCGGAACACCCGCGTGTCACCCTCGACGCTGAGAGTGATGTCGCTCGCGCGCTCGTTGTGCACAATGACGCGGGCATCGTCGCTGGGGGGAGGCGAGCCGGTTAGCGCCAGGCCGCGGCGGGCCGCAATGGCTTGGACAGTAGTAGAGATCATCCCGCTGGCAAACTAGCGGGCCGGGCATCCCGACCAAGCCATACTCTTTA
>CALJIC010000126.1 GCA_937974195.1 uncultured Roseiflexaceae bacterium
GCCGCGCCCGCTCAGCCGCGCAGCCCGTTCTGCCCACCGACCAGCTCCAGCAGACTCTCCACCACGTAGTCCGGGCGGAGCTCAGCCTTCGCCAGCGCCTCGCGGGTCGTCGCGCCGGTGAGCGTCAGCGCCGTCGCCATGCCCGCAGCCCGCCCCATCGCGATATCCGTCTCCAGCCGGTCGCCCACCATCAGGCACCGCTCCGGCGGCAGCCGCACCAGCTCCGCCACCGCCTCGGCCATGATCGGCGAGGGCTTGCCGACCACCACCTCCACCGTGGTCGCCGTGCACGCCTCGATCGCCGCGATCACCGCCGCGGCGTCCGGCTCGCCCCCGCCGGGCACGGGGCAGTACCGGTCCGCGTTGGTGGCGACGAAGCGCGCGCCGGCGCGGATGGCGTCGAAGGCGATCTGGAGCTTGCGGTACTCGAAGGTGCGGTCGAACGAGGCGATCACGAAGTCGATCTGGCCCGCGCGCTCGCTGAGCTCGAAGCCGGCGGCCACGAGCTCATCCCGCAGCGGCTGCTCCCCGACGACGAACACGCGGCTGCCAGGCGCCTCGCGCAGCAGCCAGCGCACCATCACCTGCGACGAGTTCACCACGTCCTCCGGCCCCGTCTGCAGGCCGAGCCGGGTCAGCTTCGCGGCGTACTCGGAGCTCGTGCGCGTCGGGTTGTTCGAGAGGAACACCGTCCGCCGGCCGGCGGCGCGCAGCGTCTCGATCGCCTGGCGCGCCCCCGGCAGCAGCGCCTCCCCCAGGTAGACCGTCCCATCTAGGTCGAAGATATAGCCGTCGTAGGCTGGAATGGCAGTGCTCACAACGTTGTTCGCTTGTCTGGTTGGCTTCCTCCAACCTATGCTACCACAATGTCGACCAGTCGCTCGTTCGGGCCGCTGGTCGCTCCGGGCTCATGCAGCGCCGGAAGCGCGAAGAGCCGCGCCCCTCGCGCTCCCCACGTCCCCAAGCCCGCCGGGAAAGCCAGCGGGCCGGCTCGACGGCTCTGCCGCCATTGCCGGCCCGCACAGGACGCATTCGGAGCCTAACGGCCCTACGTGCCTCGACGCAGCCTGGCGCGCTGGCCGCCGCCCGAGGTGACCGGGGCGGGCGACAGGCGCAGGCGCCCAGGATCGGGCA
Source organism: uncultured Roseiflexaceae bacterium (assembly GCA_937974195.1). Lineage (GTDB taxonomy): Bacteria > Chloroflexota > Chloroflexia > Chloroflexales > Roseiflexaceae > CALJIC01. The sequence continues at coordinate 1,135 of CALJIC010000126.1, forward strand.
GCACCGACTGGAGCTGCACCAGCTCCTGAGCCAGCCGGCTCGCCTCCCGGTCCCGGCAGTGCGAGCGCAGGTAGGTCACGCTGCGCTTCAGCGCGTAGCGCACCCGCGCCAGCAGCTCCAGGCTGTTCGCCGGGACAGTCTGAACCTCGACCGGCCCGAGCACCTCGTCGCAGCGCCCGGCCTGCCGCTGCGCCGCTTCCTCTCCGGCCAGCTCATCGAGCGCCGCCCGAAGCTCCTCGTCATCGGCGAGGATGAGCCGAGCCCTGCCCTGCAGGGCCGGAAGCGGCCGCTCCCCGGTGGTCAGCGGGAGCAGCCCGAGGCGCGTGAGGCGATCGACGACATCCGCGTCGATGCCGAGCGCCTGGCAGAGCGCCCGGAGCGTCCCCAGCGGCGCTCGCGTCTCGAGCTCCTGGGCGGCCGCGAGCACGCGGCGCTCGACTGGCTCCAGCCGGCTCCAGACCGCTTCGTCCGCCCACGCGTCGACGACCGCCATCCACTCGTCGCCCCGCGCCATGGCGCCGGCGCGGCGGTGGGCGGCGGCGGCCAGCCGGATGGGCTGCGGCAACCCGCAGACCGCCGCGTACAGCGCTCGCCACTGTTCGGCGGGCAGAGGCGGCGCCCCATCCCAGAGGAGCTGCGCCTCCTCCTCGCGCAGCCCCGGCAGCGCCGGCCAGTCGCCGCCCGCGGGCCGCACACGGCTGACGAACAGCGCGCGCGCGCGCCGCCGCGACACCAGCTCGTCCAGCAGCTGCAGCAGCGGCAGCACCTCCTCGGCGCCGACGCGGTGGAAGTCGTCCAGCACGATCAGCGTCGGCCGGGCCGCCAGCCGCTCGCCGAGCTGATCCAGCAGCGGCAGCACCTGGAGCGGATCTGCGCCGAGCTGGCGCGCCTGCTGGAGCAGCTCATCGTCCGGCGCGCTGCTCAGCGCCTCGATGAGCCCGCGCACGATGCCCGCGAGCGACGCCTCGCGGCCCGCGAGACAGGTGTGCCAGAGGACCCGCAGCCCGCTGCGGTGGCTCTCCGCGGCCAGCTCCGCCGCCAGCGCCGTCTTGCCGCTGCCGGGCAGCCCCCAGATGTGGGCGTGGCCCTCGGCCTGCAGACGCCAGGCGTAGTAGGCCTGCTCGTCGTGCCGCCCGACGAAGTCCGGCGTGCGCGGCAGGCGCTCGCAGGCCTGTGTGGCCGGCAGAGCCGTAAGCTGCGCCACAATCTGGGGCAGCGCCGCCGCCACGCGGTTCAGCCCCTGGCGCTTGGCGCGGCTGTAGCTGCTCGCGCTGAGCGCCAGCTCGTGCTGCAGCTCGGCGCGGCTGCGCTCCTCCTCGTACTCGCCGTAGCAGATCAGGTACGGCCACCAGCTGCGGTCGATCACATCCGGCTGGCCGGCCGGGCGCAGCCGCTCGATCGCGCTGCGCAGCGCCTGGCGCAGCACGGTGCCGCGCAGCGCCACATCCCGCTCGTTGGGCAGCAGCCGCCGCGCGAGCGCGCTGCCCCCGAGCGTGAGCGGAGGCTCCTCGTGAAGCAGCGGCAGGGCGCTCCGGACCGCGCCCACAAGGTCGGCGGACGCGTCCGAACGGCCGCGCGCCCGCAGCTGTGCCAGGAGGCGGTAGGCGGTGCGCCGGCTGAGCCGGGCGCCAGCCTCGCCCATCAGCTCCTGCGCGCGCCGCCACAGCCGGTCGCCGCCTGCGAGCGGATCTTCGGCCATGGCTGTGGCCAGCGCCTCTTCGCCGGCCGCGGTATGGGAAGACCAGCGGCGGGACGCCGGCGCGCGGGTGCGCAGAGCCTCGAGCGAGCCCGAGCGCATGTACGCCCGCAGCACGTTCCGCACCGTGCGCTCCGAGACGCCCGCCTCCGCGGCCGCCTCACGCTGCGTGAGCCCACGGACCAGCACAGCGCGCAGGATCTTGTAGCGACGTGCACCGTCCGGGTCGCCGTTGTACAGAGCATCGAGCTCGTCGGGCGCGAGCTGCGGCAGGGTCGGGACGACAGACACCGGCGTATCCTCCTATCAGCAGGTTCGCACGCCCACGCTGATGTGGGCTGCGCGTGTTCTCACCCGAGGGCGGCATTGGCCGGGCGTGTGACGCTCCTCGCACGCCGCCGTCGCGTGGAGCGCCCGCAAGGTAGCATGCCGCTGCGCGCGGATCAAGGCGTTCGCGCCCTGCGCGGCTCGATTTCGGCCCGCATGTTACGAGCTTGTAATGTTCAGCCAGCGCCGCGGGAGGTTTGACGCGCCGCCCGTCCACCTCGTATAATGCGCTCCGGCGCTTTACGATGAGGAATTGAGCACGAGCTCCGGGAAGCGCCCGCGCATCCGGCGCCGATCGGGGAAGCCAGCACGTGACTCACAGATCTCACCGCGACAGCCGCGACCGTCTCTCGACCACCATCCGCTTCTTGGGCGACCTGCTCGGGCAGGTGATCCGCGAGCAGGCCGGCGAGAGCGCCTTCGCGCTCGAGGAGCGCATCCGCAAGCTCGGCAAGGAGCTGCGCGCCGCCCACGCGCCCGCCCAGCACGCCGCGGCGATGCAGGAGCTGGTCGCCGGGCTCTCGCCGGCCGAGATGCGGACGGTGATCCGCGCCTTCAGCGTCTACTTCGCGCTGGTGAACCTCGCCGAGCAGCTCCAGCGCGCCTGGGTCCTGCGCGACCGCCTGCGCGCCCACCCCGACGTGCCGCGCTCCGAGTCGATCGCCGCCGCCGTGGCCGAGCTGAAGTCCGACGGCGTGCCGGCGGAGGAGATCCAGCGCTGGCTCGAGAGCGCGTGCATCCAGCCGGTCTTCACCGCGCACCCGACCGAGGCGCGGCGCCGCACGACCCTCGAGAAGCTGCGGCGGATCGCCGACCTGCTGGAGCTGCGCTTCTCCGGCCAGCTGCACGGCTACGAGCTCGAGGAGAACCTCGGGCGCATCCACGAGGAGATCGTCGGGCTCTGGCAGAGCGACGAGGTGCGGGTGGTCAAGCCCACGGTGATCGACGAGGTCAAGAACGGGCTGTACTACTTCGAGACCTGTCTGTTCGACCTGCTGCCGCGCCTGTACCGCGAGCTCGAGCACGCCCTCCGCCAGCACTACCCCGAGCACACGTGGCGCATCCCGCCGGTGCTGCGCTTCGGCTCGTGGATGGGCGGCGACCGCGACGGCAACCCGTTCGTCACGCCGGAGATCACCGTCGAGGCGGTGCGGCTGATGCGCGTCGCCGCGCTCGACCGCCACATCGCCGCGATCGAGGACCTCAGCCACCGGCTGGGCCAGTCGGTGCGCCAGACGCCGGTGAGCGAGGAGCTCCGCCGCTCGCTGGAGGCGGACGCGGCCATGTTCCCGCAGGTGGCCGAGCTGCTCGAGCACCGCAACCCCTACGAGCTCTACCGCCAGAAGTGCACCTACATCCGCGAGAAGCTCCTGCGCACGCGCGAGCACACGCTGCGCCACGACCCGGACTGGGGCAGCCACGATCCGCTGCCGCCCGCCGGCTCCTTCTACCTGCGGCGCGACGAGCTGCTGGAGGACCTGCGGGTGATGCAGGACAGCCTGCGCGAGAACCGCGGCGGCGTGGTGGCCGGCGGCGTCCTGGCGGACCTCGTGCGGCGGGTGGAGGTCTTCGGGCTGCACATCGCGACGCTGGACATCCGCCAGCACAGCGAGCGCCACGAGGCCGCGCTCGCCGAGGTGCTGGCCGCCGCCGGGGTCTGCGGCGACTTCCGCAGCCTGGACGAGGCGGCGCGCGTGGAGCTGCTCAGCCGCGAGCTCGCCAACCCGCGGCCGCTGATCCCCGCCCGCCTGCGCTACAGCCCCGAGACGGTCGAGACCATCCAGACCTTCCGCACCGTCGCCGCGATCCTGGACCAGCTCAGCCCCGAGTCGATCGAGACCTACATCATCAGCATGACCCGCGGCGCGAGCGATGTGCTCGCGGTGCTGCTCCTGGCGCGCGAGGCTGGCCTGTACGACCCGCACGAGGGCGTCAGCCGCCTCAACATCGCGCCGCTCTTCGAGACCGTCGCCGACCTCGAGGCGTGCGGCGCGGTCGTCCAGGCCTGCTTCGACCTGCCGACCTACCGCGAGCACCTGCGCCTGCGCGGGGACGTGCAGGAGATCATGATCGGCTACTCGGACAGCAACAAGGATGCCGGCTTCACCGCGGCCAACTGGGCGCTCTACCAGGCCCAGCGCACCCTGCGCGACCTCGCGGCGCGCACGGGCGTGCAGCTGCGCCTGTTCCACGGGCGCGGCGGCTCAGTCGGGCGCGGCGGCGGGCCGGCCAACCACGCCATCCTCGCCCAGCCCCCCGGCAGCGTCGGCAACCAGATCAAGATCACCGAGCAGGGCGAGGTGATCGCCGACCGCTACGGCCTGCCGCAGCTCGCCCACCGCCACCTCGAGCAGGTGGTCAACGCGGTGCTGCGCGCCGGCTTCCTGCCCCACCAGGATCCGCCGGAGGCCTGGGAGCACGCCCTCGAGCAGCTGGCAGAGATCGCCCGCCGCCACTACCGCGCGCTGGTCTACGAGCACCCCAAGTTCCTGCGCTACTTCCGCACCGCCACGCCGATCGCCGAGATCAGCCGCCTCAAGATCGGCAGCCGCCCCGCCAGCCGCCGCAACAGCGACCGCATCGAGGACCTGCGCGCCATCCCGTGGGTCTTCAGCTGGATGCAGAGCCGCCACACGCTCCCGGGCTGGTACGGGCTCGGCTACGCGCTGGAGACGTTCGTGCAGGCGGGAGAGGAGGAGGGCGGCGGCCCGGCGGGCGCGCCAGCGGAGCGGCTCGCCCTGCTGCAGGTCATGTACGACCGGTGGCCGTTCTTCCGAACCATGATCGACAACGCCCAGATGATCCTCGGCAAGGCGGACCTCCACATCGCCGAGCGCTACGCGATGCTGGTGCCCGACGAGGCCGCCAAGGAGGCGATCTTTAAGGCCGTCAGCGCCGAGTACGAGCGCACGACGCGCATGATCTGCCAGGTGGCGCGCATCGACCGGCTGCTGGCGAACAACCCGGTGCTGCAGAACGCGATCACCCACCGCAACCCGTACATCGACCCGCTCAGCTACATCCAGGTGGAGCTGCTGCGCCGCCTGCGCGCCGACCCCGACGGGCCCGAGCACACGCAGCTCGAGGACGCCATCCTGCTCAGCATCAACGGCATCGCCGCCGGCCTGCTGAACACCGGCTGATCTCTCGCGCGCACCGCCCTTTTCCCTCTCATACTCTCATACTGCCCGGACAGTGCGGCAGCCTCGCCGCCTCTTGCCGCCGCAGAGCGGCGGGGAAAAAGTTCGCGGAGGGCCTGCGGCCCTCCGCGCCTCCCCGTAGGCCAGCTCTCGTGTCAGAAGGACACCTGGAACCGGAAGCGGGCGTCGTCCTCGTACCACATCGGGAAGTTCGTCCCCCAGACGTTGTTGTACAGGTTGAAGTGCATCCCGCCCCGCATCGGCGGCTGGCGGTTGGTGAAGTTGAGCAGCGACGGCTCGCCGGGCGCCACGAGCGGCGCGTCCAGCGTGTCGATCCGCAGCGCCCCGCCCGGGCCGCGGTGCTCCACCGCCTGCACCGCGTGCAGCCGCCGGCCGCCGTTCCGCACCACCTCCAGCGGCCCGACCCACTCGCCCAGCTTCAGCATGCGCCACCCGCGCATCGTGGCGCCCGCCGGCGCGAGCGTCAGCCACAGCGCCTCCGGCAGCCGGCACGCCTGCTTGTCGAACCACTGCAGCTCCAGCAGCAGCCGCGGCTCGCCGCGCGGCACCAGCAGCTCCAGCCACACCTCGCGCGGGCAGCCGAAGCGCCCGGCCGCCTCCGCCGGCGACGCCAGCGCCACCAGCAGCCGCACCCCCTCGACGTCCTCCCGCCGGTAGAGCGCCGCCGGCGCCAGCGTCCACCAGCGCGAGACGGCGCCCGCCGCCGCGATGCCCGGCTTGGTGTAGTCCGGGATCGCCCAGAAGGACGTCTGGCGCTTGTTGATGTTGTACTGCGCCCGGAAGCGGTCGTAGTCCTTCTGGGAGAAGGTCTGGTAGCCGGCCGCCACCAGGATCGGCTCCGCCCGCCCGCCGCGCGCCTCCGCCACCTCCGGCAGCTCGCCCAGGTCGAGCCACCCCTGCCCCGCGCGCACCGCCGCCGTCTGCGCGACGCGCTCGTAGCGCGAGAGGTCCGGGCGCCGCGGGGCGATCGCCTCCAGCCGGGCGCGCGCCTCGGCCGCCAGTTCGTCGTCCAGCGCCGCGACCGCCTGGTCCAGATAGGCGCGCTGCTCGGCCCACGAGGACTCGAAGGTCCGGAACGGCTCGGTCGCGCGCGCCTCCCGCAGCTGCGCCGCCGAGTAGTTCGTGTAGTCGTCCAGGTGGACCTTCTCGTCCATGCCCCAGGTGTGCTCGGGCACCAGCAGCAGCGTCCGGCTGAAGCGCGCCAGCCGGCCCGCGCCGACCTGCCGCGCCTCGAGCCACTCGCGGCGCAGGCGCGCCAGCTCGCGGAACCGGCTCACCTTCAGCGGGTCGGTGCCGACGCCGTGGATCCACGTGTCGCCGATCTCGGCGGTCACCACCGGCAGCCCCGCCCGCGCCGGGCGCAGCTCCTCCGCGAAGGCGTCCATCGTCGAGGCCGCCACCTGGGCGTGCGGGAAGCGCGCCCGCAGCGCCCTGAACGTCGCGGCGATCTCGTCCTCGTCCTGCGGGCCCTGGTTGTCGCCGGTGTGCGAGAAGGCCAGCGCGGCGCGCACCCCCGGCACCGTCGCCACGTCGCCGTAGCCGCCGCGCTGGTACATCACCGTGACCTCGGCCCCGCTCGGGTCGCGCCAGATGAACGCCGGCGGGACATCCGGCGGCGTCGAGGCGCCGTTCACGCCGATGTGCAGGAGCTCCACGCCGGCCTGCGCCAGCAGCGGGACGATCCCGCGCGTGTGCCCCGGCACGTCGGTCATCTTCGCCGCGATCGTCCGCCGGCCGAAGCGGCGGTCCAGCTCGGCCGCCAGGCTCAGCCCGAACGCGAACAGCGACTCGTCCATCAGCTCGCTGTGCGTCGTGAACGGCAGCGCGTGCCACGCGATGTCCCCCGCGCCGATCGCCGCCTCCATCTGCCGCCGCGCCCGGGAGTCCGCCTGCTCCAGATACTCGTAGACCAGCCACGACCCGGTGGTCCACACGAAGCGCTCCGGGCCGCCGCGCTCCCTCAGGGCCGCCGCGATGCCCAGCGCCCGCGGGAAGAACTCATTGAAGTAGCGCGCCGCCACGTTGCGCGCCAGGTCGGTGAACCCCAGGTCCAGGTGGGTCTTGAACACCACGTGCACTGTGTCGATGGGCGCCTGGTCCATTGGTTACGTCAACCTCTCGCGCAGCAGATGCTTCTGGACCTTCCCGAGCGCGTTGCGCGGCAGCGAGTCCACCAGCACGACCCGCCGCGGCTTCTTGTAGCTCGCCAGCTGCGCGCGGCACCACTCGACGACCGCAGACTGCAGCTCGGCGATCGCCGAGCGCCGCTCCTCCTCGCCGAGCCCGGCGACCCGCTCCCTGAAATCCGCGGCCGGGACGATCGCCGCCACCACGCACTCGCCGTACTCGGCGTCCGGCAGCCCCAGCACCGCCGCCTCGGCCACCTGCGGGTGCGCCAGCAGCACCTCCTCCACCTCGCGCGGGTAGATGTTGTACCCGCCGCTGATGATCAGCTCGCGCGCCCGGCCGGAGATCGTGAAGTAGCCGTCCGGGCTGCGGAAGCCCAGGTCGCCGGTGTTGAACCACCCCTCGGGGTCGAACGCCTCGGCCGTCGCCTGCGGGTTGTTCCAGTAGCCGGCGAACACGTGCGGGCCGCGCACCTGGATCTCGCCCGTCTCGCCGTCCGGCAGCGGCCGGCGCGTCCGCACGTCGACGACGCGCGCCTCCTGCCCGGGGAACGGCATCCCGACCGTGCCCGGGCGCCGCTCGCCGTCGTACGGGTTGGTCAGGTTCATCACCGTCTCGGTCATCCCGTAGCGCTCCAGGATGCGCTGGCCGAACAGCTCCTCGAACGCGGCGAAGATCTGCGGGCTCAGCGCCGCGGACCCCGAGACGAACAGCCGGACCCGGCCGCCGAGCGCCTCTCTGTCGGCGCCGGCCGCCACCCGGCGCCGGGCCTCCTCGATCAGCCGCGAGTACATCGTCGGCACGCCGAAGAACATGGTCGTGTCGCCGGCCGCGAGCGTCTCCAGCACCTCGCCCGCGTCGAAGCCGCGCCGCAGGTCGACCGTGCTCGCGGTCACCAGCGCGCCGTGCAGCCCGACGCCGAGCCCGTGGATGTGGAACAGCGGCAGCGTCAGCAGCAGCCGGTCGTCCTCGGTCCAGCGCCACGCCTGCGTCACGGCGGCGCTGTTCGCCATCAGGTTGCCGTGCGTCAGCATCGCCCCCTTGGAGCGGCCGGTCGTCCCCGAGGTGTAGCCGATCAGCGCCACGTCGGAGGGCCGCAGGTCGATGTCGCCCTCGTGGCCCGCCCGCTCCTCAGGCTGCGACCGGCAGTCGACGACCTGCAGCCCCGGGTCGAGGTCCGCCCGCACCCGCTCGAGCTCCGGCAGCAGCCGCTCCTCGGTCACGACCAGCCGCGCCCCGGAGTCGGAGAGGATGTGGCGCAGCTCGGTCTGGCGGTACTGGGTGTTGACCAGCACGACGATCGCGCCGGCCATGTGCGCCCCAAGGTAGGAGACCACGAACTCGGGGCTGTTGCTGTGGAACAGCGCCACCCGGTCGCCCTTCGCCACGCCGCGCCGCCGGTAGAGCGCCGCCCAGCGCGCGGCCGCGTCGCGCACGTCGGCGAAGCTCAGCCGCCGCCCCTCGAACAGCAGAAACGGGTGCCGCGGCCGGCGCTCGCACGCCGCCAGCAGCGCGTGGACTGTGGACTGCGGGTGTGACACCATGGTCGTCCTCATTCAGCTGCGTCGGATACCAGCGAGAGCAGCGGCTGGTATAATACCGCCAGTTCTCGCTTCGTCCAACCCGCCGCCAGAGGCATTCCGGAGCTTGTATGTCCCCACCGCTCGCCGGTATCCGCGTCCTGGACCTCAGCCGCGCCCTGGCCGGGCCGTTCTGCTCCCAGATGCTCGCCGACATGGGCGCGAGCGTCGTCAAGATCGAGCAGCCCGGCGGCGACCACACGCGCGCCTGGGGGCCGCCCTTCCAGTCCGGCGAGAGCGCCTACTTCCTGAGCGTCAACCGCGGCAAGCGCAGCGTCGTCCTGGACCTGCGCCGGCCGCGCGGCGCCGAGGTCCTCGGCCGCCTCGTCGCCCGCAGCGACGTCCTGCTCGAGAACTTCGTCCCCGGCACGCTCGACCGGCTCGGCTTCGGGTACGAGGCCTGCCGCGCCATCAGGCCCGACCTCGTCTACTGCTCGATCTCGGGCTTCGGCCCGGTCGGGCCGGACCGCGAGCGGGCCGCCTACGACCAGATCGCGCAGGGGCTCGGCGGGATCATGAGCCTGATCGGCGAGCCAGGCGGCCCGCCGCAGCGCGTCGGGATCGCGATCACCGACATCATGGCCGGCATGTTCGCCGCCTACGCCGTCGTCGCCGCGCTCTACCACCGCCAGGCCACCGGCCAGGGCCAGAAGGTCGACACATCGCTCCTCGAGGGCCAGCTGGCCCTGATGTCCTACCAGGCCGGCAACTACTTCGCCACCGGCGAGCCGCCCGCCCGCCCCGGCAGCCAGCACCCCTCGATCGTGCCCTACGGCGTCTACCGCGCCGCCGACGGCTACTTCAACCTCGCCGTCGGCACCGATGACCTGTGGGGCCGCTTCTGCGCCGCGCTCGGCCTCGAGGATCTGCGCGACGACCCGCGCTTCGCCACCAACCCGCTGCGCGTCCGCAACCGCGAGGCGCTGAACGCCCTGCTCGAGGCGGCCTTCGCGTCGCGCACCGTCGCCGAGCTCGAGGCGCTGCTCAACCGCAGCGGCGTGCCCTGCGGCGCCGTCCGCGATCTGCGCCAGGTCTTCGAGGACCCGCAGGTGCAGGCGCTCGGGATCGTCAGGGAGCTGCAGCACCCGGTCGCCGGGCCGATCAAGGTCGTCGGCCCGCCGTACCGCCTCTCCGCGACGCCGCCCGAGGTCGGCCTGCCGCCGCCGCTGCTCGGCCAGCACACCGCCGAGGTGCTCGCCGAGCTCGGCTACACCGAGGAGGAGATCGCATCGCTGCGCGGCGAGGAGGTGGTTGCGCCGTAGCGGGCGCTCTCCCGCGCTGCGCGCAAAGGGGCGCCGGCGGCGCCCGGGCGCTTTCCCGCCCGGTCCTATGCCGTGCCGTCCGGGGCGCCGCCCGTGACTCCAACCTGCTGCGGCCCCTTCGGCGTCACTCGCAGCGGGCGAGCCCTCGCGCGCGGCAGCTGCGCTGCCGCGCCCAGGCACACAGGCAGAGGAGGCTCCGATGACCCAGCAGCACGGCCTCTACACCGTCCAGACCTGGCTGACCATCACCGCCGAGCAGCGCGCGCGGCTCGAGTGGCTCGTGCGCGACCAGGGCGGCGATCTGGCGGACACCCTGACCCGCATCGTCGCCGACTGCCCTCTCAGCGAGCTCCGGGTATCCCCCGAGCCACCGAGCGGCGACACGCTCCCGGCGCGGCTCTACCTCACCGCCGAGCAGCGCCGCGAGCTCGACCGCCTCGTGGCCGAGTCGCAGGTGCCGCTGCCGGACGTGCTGTCCCAGATCGTCGCCGCGTTCCTCGCGACGGTCGCCGACCCGCCGGAGGAGCCGCAGCCTCCCCCGGACCCGGCCGAGCGGCGCCGCCGGCGCGCGGAGTTGGCCCGTCTGCGCGCCCGCCGGGACCAGGCCGGCGGCGCCGCGCCCGCCTGGCTCGACGCCTACATCGCCGAGCTCGAGTCCGACCTCGATCCTTAGATGGCAAAGCCCAGAGTTCGCCTCGACCAGCTCCTCGTGCAGCTGGGCCTGGCGGAGACCAGAAACAAGGCCCAGGCCCTCATCATCGCCGGCGCAGTGCGCGTCGGCGGGGTGCCGCGCACCAAGCCCGGCGAGCTCGTCGCGCCGGACGCGCCCATCGAGCTGGCCGGCGCGCTGCCCTACGTCAGCCGCGGCGGCTTCAAGCTGGCCCACGCCCTCGACACCTTCGGGCTCTCGCCGCAGGGCCTCGTCGCGCTCGACGTCGGCGCCTCCACCGGGGGCTTCACCGATGTCCTGCTCCAGCGCGGCGCCGCGCGGGTCTACGCCGTGGACGTCGGGTACGGCATCCTGGACTGGCGCCTGCGCCAGGACCCGCGGGTCGTGGTCCTCGAGCGCACCAACATCCGCTACCTCGAGGCCCTGCCGCCGCCCGAGCACCAGCCCGCCGCCAGCGGCCCGCAGGACGCGGCCGGCGCTGAGCATACGCCCGGCGCCCTGCCACAGGTGCTGGCCGACTGCGCCACGATCGACACCTCGTTCATCTCGCTGCGCCTGGTGCTCCCCGCCGTCCAGCGCCTGGTCACGCCCGCGGCCTGGATCGTGGCGCTCATCAAGCCGCAGTTCGAGGCCGGCGCCGGGGAGGTCGGCAAGGGCGGCGTCGTCCGCGACCCGGCGGTCCACGCCGCAGTCCTGCGCGACGTGCTCGGCTTCGCGGCGGCGAGCGGTCTCCGGCCGCACGGCCTCACCCGCTCGCCGATCACAGGGCCCGCCGGAAACGTCGAGTTCCTCGCCTGGCTCGGCGGCGACGGCCCGCCGCTCGATATCGAGGGCGCCATCAGGCAGGCGCTGCGCCCCCAGTAGCGCAGCGTGCGCAGCTCTGCCCCCGCGCCCCCGCAGAGGTTCGGCGAGACGTTGCCTTCATCTTTATATATTTTTGCGTGCCTGCGGCTCAGTGGGGTTGGGAAAGGCGAAGCCTCCCCAGGCATCCCCTTTTCTGCTGCTCTGCGGCGACTTGGTCGCCGCAGAGTCTCGGAGGGCCTGTGGCCCGCCGCACCTCCCAGCGGAAAGCTGCTCCAGCAGGCGACGCGCCCGCCGCACTCCCCGAAGCCCTTCCGCAGGCGACCTGCAAGCGACCGCGGAAGCTATGGCATAATGGGGTTGCGCCGCGTGTTGACGGTATCTAGGATTCGCATATAATAGGCAAGCGTGCAAAATTTCACTTGATTCTGGCCCCCTTGTTTTGGATGCGTAGGCGCCCCAGCTAACCCGCGCCAGGACGCCCCACGCGCTCAGTGAGGAGACGGAATGAGGACACCGCGCCCACAGTTTCGTAGTCCCCTACACCTCCTACTCCTAGCCGCTGCGCTGCTGGTACTGGCCGCCTGCTCCGGCCCCGAGGCCAGGCAGACGACGATCATCCCGCAGGGTGACCACGCGCAGCGCATCTACGACCTGCTGTTGCCGATCTTCTGGATGGGAATGGCGGTCTTCGTCGTCGTCGAGGGGCTACTGATCTACACGGTCCTGCGCTTCCGGCGCCGCTCTAACGCAATCCCGGCCCAGATCCACGGCAACACCCGGATCGAGATCCTCTGGACGATCGCGCCAGCGCTGATTGTGCTGGTGATCGCGGTGCTGACCTTCCGCACCCAGATGCTGACCGCCGAGCTGACCATCAACCCGCAGAACCCGGTCGAGGTCACCGCGGTCGGCCACCAGTGGTGGTTCGAGTTCCGCTACCCCGGGCTCGGCGAGGGCGGCGAGGATCTGGTCACCGCCAGCGACATGTACATCCCGGTCGGCCGCCCGGTGCGCGTCACGCTGCAGGGCGCCGATGTGATCCACAACTTCTGGGTGCCCAAGCTGGCCGGCAAGACCTACATGATCCCCGGCAAGACCAACTACCTGGCCTTCACCGCCGCGCAGCCCGGCATCTACCGCGCGGTGTGCGCCGAGTTCTGCGGCGAGGCGCACGCGCTCATGCGCTTCCGCGTGATCGCCGTGCCGGAGGATGAGTTCCAGCGCTGGGTCGAGCAGCGGGCCGTGCCGCCGTCGGCCGCCGCCCCCGGCTCGCTCACGGTCGGCGGCCTCACCGGCGACCCTGCGCGCGGCCAGGAGATCTTCCTCGACCCGCGCCGCCAGTGCATCAGCTGCCACGCGGTCGATGGCACGGAGGCGCGCGGCGTCATCGGGCCCAACCTCACCTACTACGGCAGCCGCCTGACGATCGCCGCCGGCATCCTGCCCTACTCGCCGGAGAACCTGAGCGACTGGCTGCACCGCGCCTACGAGATCAAGCCCGGCAACCTGATGAGCCGCGTGATCACGCCGCAGTGGATCGATGCGAACCTGAGCGAGCAGGATATCGCTGACCTGGTGGCCTATCTTGACAGCATGAAGCTGTCCGTCAACCTGCCGCCGGAGAACTAGGGCGCAGCTGCAAGCTGGGGCCGGAGGGGTGAAGCCTCTCCGCAGCCCCCGCCGGAAGTGGTGGTCGCGGGCGGCTCTGCCGCCTTCGGCCACCGCCGCACCAGAGGGATTGTTCAAGAGCCTGCGGCGCTGCGCCCCCGCAGACTAGACCAACAACTGACGCTTCAGGTACTAGGAGGAGTGTCATGGCAATTGTCGAACGGCCGGCGGACGGGATACGCGTACCGGCGCCTGCCCTTCCGACACCTACCGGGCTAGCCGGCTGGTTCAGCACGGTGGATCACAAGCGCATCGGCATCATCTACATGCTCGGCGCCTTCGCCTTCTTCATCATAGGCGGAATCGAGGCGCTGCTGATGCGCACGCAGCTCGCCGTGCCGAATAACAACTTCCTCACGCCAGACGTCTACAACCAGCTGTTTACGATGCACGGCACCACGATGGTGTTCCTCGCCATCATGCCGATGAACGTCGGCCTCGGCAACTACTTGGTGCCGCTCATGATCGGCGCCCGGGACATGGCCTTCCCGCGCCTCAACGCCCTGAGCGTCTGGCTGTTCCTGCTCGGCGGGCTGATGCTCTACTCGAGCTTCATCGCCGGCGGCGCCGTCAACGTCGGCTGGTTCGCCTACGCGCCGCTCACCGAGCGCGCCTACTCGCCGACGATCGGCGTGGACTACTGGATCCTCGGCATCGGCCTGACCGGCGTCGCCTCGATCGCCGGCGCGCTCAACTTCATCGTCACCGTCCTCAACATGCGCGCCCCCGGCATGACGCTCAACCGCATGCCGCTGTTCGTCTGGATGAACCTGGTCGTCTCGTTCATCCTGGTCTTCGCCTTCCCGACCCTGACGGTGGCCTCGATCGAGCTGCTGTTCGACCGCCACTTCGGCACGCGCTTCTTCCTGCCGCAGCAGGGCGGCGACCCGACGCTCTGGCAGCACCTGTTCTGGTTCTTCGGCCACCCCGAGGTCTACATCCTGATCCTGCCGGCCTTCGGCATCGTCTCCGAGGTCCTGCCCACCTTCAGCCGCAAGCCGATCTTCGGCTACGCCTTCGTCGCCTACTCCGGCGTCGCGATCGGCTTCCTCGGCTTCCTGGTCTGGGCGCACCACATGTTCGCCGTCGGCCTCGGCCCGATGGCCAACGCCTTCTTCGGCGGGGCCAGCTTCCTGATCGCCGTGCCCACGGGCGTCAAGATCTTCAACTGGATCGCGACGATGTACCGGGGCTCGCTCAACCTCACCACGGCGATGTACTACGCGATCGGGCTGATCGGCATGTTCGTCATCGGCGGCATCTCCGGCATCACGCTCGCCTCGCCGCCGATCGACCTGCAGCAGACCGACTCGTACTACGTCGTGGCCCACATGCACTACGTGCTCTTCGGCGGCGCGATCTTCGGCCTGCTCGCCGGCACGTTCTACTGGTTCCCGAAGATCACCGGCCGCCTGCTCGACGAGCGGCTGGGGAAGATTCAGTTCTGGCTGTCGCTGATCTCCTTCAACCTGACCTTCTTCCCCATGCACATCCTCGGCACCGACGGCATGCCGCGGCGCATCTACACCTATGAGTCCGGCCTCGGCTGGGACTTCTGGAACCTGCTGGAGACCATCGGCGCCTACCTGCTGGCCCTCTCGATACTGCTGATGGTCTACAACGTCGTCAAGAGCCTGCGCAGCGGCGAGCGCGCCGGCAACGACCCGTGGGACGGCGCGACGCTCGAGTGGTCGGTCGCGTCGCCGCCGCCGCCCTACAACTTCGAGCGCATCCCGGTCGTCCACAGCCGCCGGCCGCTGTGGGACACCAAGTACCCGGAGCTGGAGATGGCGCACGCCCCCGGCACCGAAGCGCTGACCAGAGGAGAGGCCGTGAAGCGTGATGAGGAGCGCATCGGCGCGAGCACCATCGACGCCCCGATCCACCTGCCGTCCAACACCTTCATGCCGCTGCTGCTGGCCATCGCCCTTACGACCGCCGCCTACGGCATCGTCTACCTGAGCGATCCGAACCTGCGCTTCGTGCTGTCGATCCCGCTGATCGCGGTGGGCGTGGTGCTCACCTTCATCGCCATCTTCCGCTGGATCCAGGTGTCGCGCATCGACTCGCCGCACGTGGCGCACTGAGCAAGTCCCAGGACGCAGGGCGCAGGTCTCGGAGGCAGACCTGCGTCCTGCGATGTGGAGGAGCACATGGCAGATACTACCGCGCACGGCCACGGCACAGCCGGCCACGCCAACATCTACACCTCGCTCGGGGTTGACAGCCGCAAGCTGGGCGTGTGGACCTTCATCGGCTCCGAGACGCTGTTCTTTACGTCGCTGATCACCACCTACCTGGTGTACGCGCCGGTCAACCGCGCCCGCCCGGACTTCCAGGACCCTAAGGCGTTCCTGGACATCGAGCTGACGACGGTGCTGGCCTCGATCCTGCTGGCGTCCAGCCTCACCATGGTGCTGGCGCTGGCCGCGAACCGCCGCGGCGACCTCAAGAGCTTCCGCAACTGGCTGCTCGCGACGATCCTGCTCGGGCTCGGCTTCATCGGCGGCCAGGTCTACGAGTTCAACCACCTCTACCACGAGGGCCTGACCCTCAGCAGCAGCCTGTTCGGCACGACGTTCTTCGTGCTCACCGGCTTCCACGGCACCCACGTCGCCATCGGCGTGATCTGGCTGCTGGCCGTGCTGGTGAAGGTGTTTAGAACACCGGACTCACCCGAGAACGCGATGGACGTCGAGATCGCAGGTCTCTACTGGCACTTCGTAGACCTGGTGTGGGTTGCGATCTTCGTGCTGATCTACCTGATCTGACAGGAGCTGGCCAATGGCTGCTATGAAGCCCCACGACAGCCACGAGGCACCCGCCGCCCACGGCGGCGAGCACGGGCACTCCGACCGTTTCTACTGGATCGTCGCCGCCGTGCTCGCTGTCGTCACGGCGCTCGAGGTCGGGCTCTTCCTTATCAACGAGCAGGAGCTGATCGCCAAGTGGCTCGAGGTCGTCCTGCTGCTGATCCTCTCGACGATCAAGGGCGCGGCGGTGGTGATGTTCTTCATGCACCTGCGGGGCGACGCGCGCGTGATGAAGTTTGTCTTTATCGTGCCGTTCTCGTTCGCCGTCACGCTCTGCATCGCGTTCCTGCTGATCTTCAGGAACTACGCCGGCATCGCCGGCTGAGGGACGGCCTCCGCCGGGCCGAGATCCGTCGTGTGTTGTGGCGGTGCGGCGAGCTTCACCGTCACAACACACGCGAGATAGATTATGTATACCTGGAACTGGGAACCGCCGCTCCTGATCAACCTCGCGTTGCAGCTCGGCGCCTACCTCGCCTGCACCATCGGCCCGCTGCGCCGCTACTTCCCGGGCTCGAAGCCAGCCACCGCGCTTGAGATCCAGCTCTTCGCGCTCGGCTGGCTGACGCTCTTCGTCGCGCTCGTCTCGCCGGTCGACACCCTCGGCGGCTACTCGCTGACCATGCACATGGTCCAGCACATCCTGGTCACGCTGGTGGCGCCGCCGCTGATGCTGCTGGGCACGCCGCGCTGGCTGCTGCGCCCGATCCTGCGCGTGCCGCTCGCCCTGCCGATCGGGCGCTTCCTCACCCACCCGATCGCCGCCTTTGTGATCTTCAACTCCGTCTTCCTGGCCTGGCACGTCCCGGCGCTCTACGACCTCGCGCTGCGCGAAGAGCCCGTCCACATCCTCGAGCACGTCATGTTCTTCGCCGCCGGGGTGCTCGCCTGGTGGCCGGTGTGCAGCCCGCTGGACGAGCTTCCGCGCGCGCACCCGCTCGTGCAGACCGCCTTCCTGTTCTTCCAGTCGCTGCCGTCCACCATCCTCGGCGCGATCATCGCCTTCGCGGCCGAGCCGCTCTACCCGCACTACACCACCGTGCCGCAGCTGTGGGGCCTGAGCGTGATGGAGGACCAGCAGCTCGCCGGGCTGATCATGTGGGTGCCGGCCAGCCTGGTGTACTTCGGCGCGCTCAGCGTCGTGTTCATCCGCTGGCTCAACCGCAATGACCGCGAATCCGCGTCACAGCACCAGACAGCGCCGTAGATCCACAGAGGGCACGGAGGGGCGCAGCGTGCTGCGCCCCTTCTGTGATCTCCGTGGATAAAGGGAGCGCGGAGGAGACAGCCTCTCTCCGCGCCCTCCGTGATCTCTGTGGATAAAGGGAGCTACCGTGTCCCAGCTACGCTTTCGCCGTCTCTATCCGCCCGCATCGGCGCCGCGCGGCCCGGTGCTCTGGGTGCTGCTCCGCGGCGCCGATGTGCTCATCTCCGACGATCGCCGGGTCCTACACCCCGGCACCTCCGACGACCCGGGCGGCATCGCCGTCGCTGAGCGGCTGCTGCTCGGCGCGCTGGAGGACACGCCGGTGCTCGCCGGCGGCCTCGACCCGGAGGCGCCGATCCCGCCCGGCTTCCAGGCCGTCGGGCTGCGCACGCTGCTCGCCGAGGCCGAGCCCCAGGCCGCCTCGTTGGCCGTGTACGCGGCGCAGCTCGTGCGCTGGCAGCAGATCGGGCGCTACTGCCCAAGCTGCGGCCAGCCGGCCACCCCGATCGAGGGGACCTGGGGACGGGCGTGCCCGAGCTGCGGCTACAGCAGCTACCCGCCCGTCAGCCCGGCGGTGATCGTCCTGGTCCACGACGGCGACCGGGCCCTGCTCACGAGCAAGCCGGGGTGGGGAAAGCGCTACAGCCTGGTCGCCGGCTTCGTCGAGCCGGGCGAGACGCTCGAGGAGTGCGTCGTGCGCGAGGTCAGGGAGGAGGTCGGCGTGGAGGTGTCCGAGCTGAGCTACGTCGGAAGCCAGCCCTGGCCCTTCCCGAACCAGATCATGATCGGCTTCCTGGCCCGCTACGCCGGCGGCGAGATCGCGATCGACACTGCGGAGCTAGCGGACGCCCGCTGGTTCGAGCGCACGGCGCTCCCCGAGCTCCCGCCGCCCTATACGATCTCCCGCCAGATCATCGAGCTGTGGCGGCGCCGCGGTCCTGCTCCAGCAGATCCTCGCGCGGCGGGCTAAACGTGTCGACCGCCACCCCCTCCTCGAGCACATCCGCCGCGTGGCGCGTCCCGCCGGGGATGCAGACCGCATCCCCCGGCCCCAGATCCACCACCCGGCCGCCGATGTACATGCGCAGGCGGCCGCGCAGCATGTAGGTGATCTGCTCGTGCGGGTGGCTGTGCTCGGGGAGGTGGCTCCCCTCGGCCAGCGTCACCACCATCTGCATCATCCGCTCCCCGGCCGCCAGCGTCCGCCGGACGATCCCCGGCGCGATCGGGAACCAGCCCTCGCCGTGCTCGGTCTTCATGGCGCGCTCCTGCAACAATTCGCTGCTGGTCACGTATACTGTATCGCCAACCCGCTCGGCACAGGGAGCTGCGGTGGCAGGGCATTATCTCCCTGAAGCCCAGCGGGGCGTGGGCGAAGCCCCGCCGCGTCACTCCAACCAGTGGAGGAGCAGAAGCAATGAACGCAGTCACCGGGCTGCTCTCGGCCGTCGGCCTCTCGACCGCCGCCGGGCTGAACGCGTACATCCCGCTGCTCGTGATCGGGCTGCTGCACCGCTACACGAGCCTGATCCAGCTCAGCGAGCCCTACGACGTGCTCGCCAACCCGTGGGTGCTGCTGGTGATCGCGGTGCTGGCGCTCATCGACCTGATCGGCGACAAGATCCCGGCGGTGGACCACCTGTTCCACGCCGCCGGCGTGGTGATCAACCCGGTGGCCGGCGCCATCCTGTTCATGGCCACCACCGGCGGCGCCGGCTCGGTCGACCCGGTGCTGGCCGCGATCTGCGGCGTTGTGCTCGCCGGCACGACCCACGGCGCCCGCGCGCTCGCGCGCCCGGTGTCCACCGCCACCACCGGCGGCCTCGGCAACCCGGTGGTCAGCGCGGTCGAGGACGCTGGCTCGCTGACCCTCTCGGTCCTGGCGGTGTTCCTGCCGCTGCTCGCCTTCCTGGCCGCCCTGGCGTTCCTCGTGGCCCTCGTGTGGCTGGCGCGCCGCGTCTGGCCCCGGCGGGCAGCGTAGGGGCGTAGCGTGCTGCGCCTCTACGCCGTCTCTGCGCCCGTAGACGCGCGGGCGCCCTCCTCCCACGGCTTGTAGTCCAGCGACTGGTGGCGGAAGTAGGTGTTGTACAGCTCGGCGTAGTGCCCGCCGCGCGCCAGCAGCTCGCGGTGCGTCCCCTCCTCGATGATCCGCCCGCGCTGCAGCACGATGATCCGGTCCGCCGCACGCACTGTGCTGAGCCGGTGCGCGATGATGATGCTCGTCCGGCCGCGCATCACCACGTCGAGCCCCTCCTGGATCTGCTCCTCGGTGAACGGGTCGATGCTCGCCGTCGCCTCGTCGAGGATGAAGATCGAGGGGTCCTGCAGCAGCACCCGCGCCAGCGCCACGAGCTGGCGCTGCCCGAGCGAGAGCCGCGACCCACGCTCGCCGACGTCGGTCTCGAGCCGCTGCGGCAGGTCGTCCACCCACTCGCCGCCGCCCAGCTTGAGCGCCGCCAGCGCCACCTCCTCGTCCGTCGCCTCCGGCCGCCCGTAGCGGATGTTCTCGGCCACCGTGCCCGAGAACAGGAACGGCGCCTGCGGCACCAGCCCGATCTGCCGCCGGTACTGCGCCAGGTCGAGCGTGCGGATGTCCCGGCCGTCCACCAGCAGCCGCCCGCCCTGGAACTCGTAGAAGCGGGTGATCAGCTTCACCAGGCTCGACTTGCCCGCGCCGGTGTGGCCCACCACCGCCAGCTTCTGCCCGGCCGGGATGACCAGGTTGAAGTTCCGCAGCACCCAGCTTCCGCCCGCCGCGGGGCGCTCATCGGGCGCCGTCTCGCGATCGCCGCTGCCGTCGGCCTCGCTGGAAGCGTCTGACACGTCGGGCGTGGAGCGCTCCGTCTGGGAGTAGCTGAAGTTCACCCCCTCGAAGCGGATCTCCCCCTGCAGCCGGTGCACCGGCTCGCTGGCCCGCTGCACCACCCGCGGCTCGGCGTCCACCAGCGCGAACACCCGCTCGCTCGCCGCCAGCCCCTGCTGGAACTGGCTCCAGAACGAGGCGATGCTGGTCAGCGGGAAGAAGTAGATCGCCAGGCTCTGCACGAAGAGATACCAGTCGCCGACCGACACGCTGCCCTCGACCGCGCGCAGGCCGCCGAAGTAGATGATCGCCGCCAGCCCCAGCCCCGAGAGCACGTTCAGCACCGGGAAGATGCTGCTGAACACCAGCCCCTGCCGCAGCCGCACCCGGTACGCCAGGTCGTTCGTCTCCTTGAACGTCTGGTAGATCGACGGCTCCTGGCGGTAGCTCTTGGCCACCGTGATGCCGCTGATCGACTCCTGGATCGCGGCGTTGACGTTCGCCAGCGCCCGCTGCGCTCGCTGCGTCGTCCAGCGCGCGATCCGCCGGAAGGTCAGCGCCGCCAGCACCACCAGCGGGCCGATCGCCAGCGTCATCAGCGCCAGCTGGGTGTTGATCGAGAGCATCACCCCGGCGATGATCACCACCAGCAGCAGCTGGCTCAGCAGGTCGATCGTCAGCGTCACCACTGTCGCGAAGTCCTGCGTGTCCGAGGTGACGCGGCTCACGATCCGGCCGGACGCGTACTGGTCGAAGAACGACATGTCGCGCTGCATCACCGCCGCGAACGCGTCCTCGCGCAGCGCCAGCACCACGTCGCCCACCGCCCGCGCCGAGAAGGACGCGCGCACGAAGTTGAACACCCAGCCGAGCGCGCCCATCAGCGTGACCACCGCGGCCAGCCCGAGCAGCACCGGGAGGCTGGGCGTGCCGGCCAGCATGTCCACCCCGCGCGCGATCACGATCGGCGTGATGGTCTGCGTCACCGAGTTGAGCACCACCATCGCCGCCACCAGCACCACCCGCCCCGCGTGCGGGCGGAAGTAGCGCGCGATCCGCCTGATCAGTGCGCGGTCGCTGTAGGTCCGGTCGTACGCCTCGGCCTCCAGGCCGCCCATCACAAAGCCCATGATTACTCCGCCGTACTCAACCGCAGCTTCGTCACCCCGTCACCCTGTCACCCCGTCACCCTGTCACCCCGTCACCTCGACACCCGGTCCGTCTCCTCGTAGCGCGCGCAGATCCGCCGGTACGGCTCGCTCGTCGCCAGCAGCTCCTCGTGCGTGCCCTGGGCCACCAGCTCGCCGCGCCGGAGCACCAGCACCCGGTCGGCCCAGCGGATCTGCGAGAGGCGGTGGGTGATCAGCAGCGTCGTGCGCCCGCGCATGATGCGCCGCATCGCCTTCTGGATCTCGTCCTCGGTAGCGCTGTCGATCGCGCTGGTCGAGTCGTCCAGGATGAGGATGCGCGGGTCGGTGAGGAAGGCCCTGGCGATCGCGATCCGCTGCCGCTGCCCGCCCGAGAGCGTCACCCCGCGCTCGCCGATCACCGTGTCGTAGCCGTCCGGCAGCGCCATGATGAAGTCGTGCGCCTGCGCCTCCCTGGCCGCCTGCTCGATCTGCGCGCGGCTGGCGTTCCCGGCGGCGCCGAAGGCGATGTTCTCGGCGATGCTGCGCGAGAAGAGGAAGATGTCCTGCTCGA
>CALJIC010000127.1 GCA_937974195.1 uncultured Roseiflexaceae bacterium
AGCGTGGGGGCGGGGCGCAGCGCCCGAACCCCATCGCCAGCCGCGCGCAGCGGCAGACCCATCGCAGGGCGAGCAGCGTGGGGGCGGGGCGCAGCGCCCGAACCCCATCGCCAGCCGCGCGCAGCGGCAACACACATCGCAGGGCGAGCAGCGCCGGAAGCGAGCAGCGTGGGGGCGGGGCGCAGCGCCCGCAGCCTTCTCAGCGCTAGCGCACATGGATCAGCGCCGAGCCCTCCTCCGGCAGCGTGTCGAACAGCAGCCCCTCCTCCATCAGCTCCGCGCCGCTGCGGCGCTCCTCGCGCCCCTCGCCGTCCCAGCTCAGCGTGTAGCTGCGCCCGGCGTCCAGCCCGGCCAGGCGGACGGTGCGGGCCGGCTCGCCGCCGTGCAGCCGGAAGACGAACAGCAGGTGCTCGCTCCCGTCCGGCATCGCGTACTGCCACGCGCTCCAGCGCTCGCCCTCCCCGAAGCGCTTCGGCTGGCCGGTGAGGCGCAGCAGCCGCGCGCCGCCGACGAAGCGCCGCACCAGGGTCTTGTACACCGCGATGTGGCGCGCGAGGCGCTCGCTGACCCACGCGGGCAGCTCGGGGAGCTTCTGCGAGAGGCCGAACAGGTGCAGCATCGAGATGCGCGTGTAGTAGTCGAGCTGGTGCGGCCGGAGGTTCGGGTCGTGCGGGTCGAAGTTCTGGTAGCGGTGCTTGGCGTGCGCCCAGTCGCAGTAGCCCCAGTGCAGGCAGACGTCCGGCGCCAGCAGGTCGCTCACGCCCCAGAAGGTCTGCAGGCTGTGCTCCGGCCAGTCCGGGTCGCTGAGGAAGGTCATGTGCGTCTGGCGCATGATCCCCAGGTCGATCCGCAGCCCGCCCGACGAGCAGTTCTCGAGCACCACCTCGGGGTGCGCCGCGCGCACGCGCTCGAGCAGCCGGTAGTAGCCCTGGTAGTGGGCGTACAGGCCGTCGCCCGCGCCGTGGCCGTGGTCGGTCCGGTCGCAGCCGGCGCCCGGGTCGAGGTTGAAGTCGAGCTTGATCCAGTCGCAGCCGTGCTCGCGGATCAGGCGGTCGAGGGTCTGGAAGGCCCACTCCTGCCCGGCCGGGCTGCCCATGCAGACGTAGCCGAGCCGCTCGCCGCCGCGCGTCGCCACCAGCTCCGGGCGCGCCTCGGCCAGCCGCGCGCTCTTGCCGATCGCCTCGATCTCGCACCACAGCCCGAACTTCATGCCCCTGGCGCGGGTGTAGTCCGAGAGCGCGCGGATGCCGCTCGGGAAGCGCGCGGTGTTGACCATGTCCCAGTCGCCGCGCTGCTCGTACCAGTGCGTCGCCGGGTCGGCCGCGCCGAACCAGCCGGCGTCGAGCGTGCAGACCTCCACGCCCAGCCGGGCGGCGGCGTCGACGTTGGCGCGGAAGGTGGCCTCGTCGATCGTCTTGTCCTCGTAGCTCCACCAGTGGTTCCACTCCACCGGCCGGCTGGCCGCCAGCTGGTTGCGCGGGTACCAGTGCTCGCGGCCCACCTGCGCGTACTGCGCGGCCACGGCGTTGGTGTCGCTCCCCTCGGCCAGGGCGACGACCACCGGCGGCGCGGCGATCGACTCGCCCGGCGCCAGGTCGGCGAAGAACTCCCAGTCGTGCAGCCCGCCGGTGAGCTGGAAGCCCCCGCCCGGGAGCGGCGCGAGGCGCAGCGCCCAGTTGCCGGACCAGACCACCGCCGCCGAGAGCAGGCTCGCGCCGTCGCGCACCAGGGCGAGCCAGGGGAAGTGGCCCTTGGAGGAGCGGCCGGCGCGCGACTCGAGGGTGACCTCGCCGGCGAGCTGCGCGCGCTGCGGCTCGCCCTCCAGCCCCCAGTCGCTCGTGTACGAGAGCAGCTCGTAGGCGCCGGCCGGCAGGTCGAGCGCGACCGAGTCGAGGCGCGTGACGCGCGCCGGGCGCGCGCCGCGGTTGGTGAGGACGAACCAGGTCTCGATCAGCGCGCTGCCGGCGTAGCTGATGGTGTGGTGGTCGATGGCGATGCCGGACGGCTCGTGGAGCAGGTGCAGCGTCGTGTGGCGGCTCCCGGCGCGGGCCTCGGGGAAGGTGACGTCCTGCAGGGCGAGGCCCGGGGCGCGGGCGTCGATGCGCTGGCCGTCCACCACGGCGCCGAACAGGCCGGACGTCTCGGCCGCCCATTCCAGCGCGGGGAGGCCGAAGCGCGCGAGGCGCAGGGCGCCGTCGCGGACGACAGTATAGTCGAGCGCGCCGCTCGAGAGCTGGAGATCACGCGTGTCTGGCATAGCTAGGTTCGTTCCTGGTACAGCGGCCGGCTGGCCGAGAGGGTGGCGGGGGCGGCTTTGCGGCGGCGGGTCTCGCTGATCCGCTGCTGCAGATAGTCGATCGACTGCTCGTCGATGCGGAACTCGATCACTACGTCCGGGATGCGGTCGGTGAGCTCCCGGAGCTGATCGACGCACGTGTGCGTGACCACCAGGTGGTCGCACGAGTGGGCCAGCAGCTCGACCTCGTGGGGGTAGTCGATCAGCGCGGCCTGGACGGTGCAGTCGGGGTGGTAGCTGTAGATCAGGTGCTTGAGCATGTGCGCGGTGTTCCCGAGCGTGCAGACCAGCCCGATGCGCGGCTGCGTGAGGCGAGCGATCCCGAGCAGCGCGTCGGGCGTCGGGCGCGTGTCGACGCCGACCACCTTGTCCAGGTGGTGGACGAGCGCGCGGTTGACGGCGGCGAGGTGGTGGAAGGTCGTGACGATCAGGTCGTACTGCTCGGCGAGGGGCTCCGGGTTGGCCTCGAGATCGTCGAGCAGGCCGGTGTCGACCGGCTGGCTGAGCAGGCGGGCCAGCTCGGCGCCGAGCAGCTCGCTGTCGTGCTGGTTGCACTCGTAGAAGATCACCCGGATCTCGCCCGAGCCGTAGATGCGGTCGACGAGCTTCGAGAGGTCGTCGATCAGCTGGTCGCGCGGGATGCCGGCGGCCATCGCCTGCCACACCAGCTCGTAGGCCTGCTTGCGGAGCCGGTTGCTCACGCCGTCTGTGGCGGGCGCGCGGCAGACGAAGAAGCCCCGCTTGCCCGGGCGGGTCTCGAGGATGCCGGCGGCGTGCAGGGTGCGGAACGCCTTGTTGACCGTGTTGCGGTTGGCGCCGAGCTCCTGGGCGATCTCGCGCAGCGAGGGGAGCGGCGAGCCGGCCGCGTACACTCCCGCGCTGATGCGGCTGGCGATCGCAGCCTCGATCTCTTCGGCGGTGACACGGTCCTTGATCACGGCATCGCTCCGGCGCGAGGGCAGTAAAGTTGTCCTATTGCATATGCTATAGGACAGCGAGTGCTATGCTACACCCGTTTGGCCCGCGCGTCAAGTGGCGATGGGATGGGGTATTGCGGGGCGAGGCCGCCGCACCCCGAAACGGTTTCGCCGCTCTGCAGTGCGGTAAGGCTTCGCTCGACACCCGGCGGTGGGATTGGGGAGGTGAAACCTCCCCAGAAGCATTTCGCCGCTTTGCGACAGCGAAGCTGTCGCAAAGCGGCGAAACTCAGCAGTATCCGTGGCGGGTCTGTGGCCCGCCACACCTCTCTAGCCGAAGCGCAGCAGCGTCTGGCCGACCTGCAGCACATCTCCCTGGCGGACGGGCTGGGCCGCGGTGACGCGCCGGCCGTTCAGGTAGGTGCCGTGGGTGCTGCCGGCGTCCTCGACGGTCACGAGCTGGCCGTTGTTGCGGACGAGCGCGTGGCGGCGGGAGACGGTGCCGTCGCCGATCAGCATCACCGAGCAGTCGGACTCGCGCCCGATCAGCACCGCGGCGCCGGCGAGCGTGTAGGTGCGCGCCTGCGCGGGGCCGGCGATCACTGTGAGGGTGCCCCAGCCGGCGGCTGCGTGCGCGGGGGCTGGCGGCGCCGGGTAGCGCCCGCCCGCAGGCGCACCTGCCCCGGCATCTCTGCGGGCCGGCGGGGCGTACACCGGCACCGCCGGGGGCGGCGCGCGGCGCGCGGGCCTGCGCATCGCGAGGCCGATCACGGCGAGGGCGAGAGTCAGCAGCAGCAGGGCGCCGCAGGTGAGCGCGGCGATGACCGGCAGGGAGCTGAAAGGGCTGCGCACGCCGGTGCGCCCCCGCGCATCCCCGGAGGGCGCGGTGACCGGCGTCGGGATCTCGAGGCCGGGCCGCGCCGTTGGGACGGGTTCGTCGGCGGGGAGCGGCTCGTCGGCGGGGAGCTGGGCGGCCACGTCCCCGAGCGCCGCGCAGGCGTCGATGCGGCCGCCGCTGAGCTCGATGAACGGGTTGAGGTCCGAGATGTCGACGGCGCTCTCGCGGATGCGCTGGGCGACTTGCCTGGCGTCCCAGTCGGGGTGGGCGGAGAACAGCAGCGCCGCGAGCGCCGAGACGAACGGCGCCGCCTGCGACGTGCCGCTCATGTAGTCGTACCCCTCGCGGAAGCGCTCGTCGCGCGGGACCTCGTCGCTGGTCAGATAGACCTCGTAGGTCGGCATGGTCGAGAGGATCTGCACGCCCGGCGCGGCGATGTTGACCCACGGCCCGGAGTTCGAGAAGTCCGCCTTGCGGTCGTAGGGGTCGGTGGCGGCCACCACCAGCACGTCGGGGTTGTCGCCGACGATCGCGTTGGGCAGCGGCACGAAGTCGTTGCCGGCGGCGACGACCACCAGCGCGCCCTTCTCCTGGGCGTAGCGGATCGCGTCGGCCACCTGCTCGGAGACGGTGTCGGCGCTGACCATGAGCGTCGCGCCGAGGCTGAGGTTGATCACCCGGGCGCCGCGGTCGGCGGCGTAGCGGATGCCGCGGGCGATCGAGCGGTCGGTGCCGAACCCCTTGCGGTTCATGACGCGCACCGGCAGGATCTGAACGTCGGGCGCGAGCCCGGCGATGCCCTCGGCGTTGTCGAGCGTGGCGGCCACCACGCCGGCGACGTTCGTGCCGTGGCCGTTCTCGTCGCTCGGGTCGTCGTCGCCGTCGACGAAGTCGGCGCCGTCGGCGCGCAGCCGCCCGACCAGGTCCGGGTGCCCGAGGTCCACCCCGCTATCCACCACCGCCACGGTCACGGCCGGGCTGCCGGTGGCGCGCGCCCAGGCGCACGGCGCGCCGACCGTCTCGAGCGCCCACTGGTCGGGGTAGCCGGGGTCGTTCGGGCGGATCTCCTGCGCGGACGAGGCCGCCGGCGCGAGCGCCAGGATCGCGGCGAGGAGGGTGAGGAGGATGCGGTGGCTCATAGCGATGTGACACGCCTCACGTGATGATGGTATGGGCCACTGCCGGAGGCCCTGCGGCCGCCCGGGGCTCCGGTGGGGCCGCAGCAAGTACGAGGGCGCGATCGGGTGCCGGGCGGGCACGGCACCTTGCGAAGCAGGAACGCGCGCAGGGAGCAGCCGGCATCGCTTTTTTAGGTCGGCGGCAGCTCGACCCCGCTCAGGTACCACGCGCCCTCGACCAGGCGCAGCTCGTAGGTGGCGTCGATCGGGCGCTCGCCGCTGCGCTCCTCGCCGTAGTCGATCGTGTAGCGCATGGTGGCGGTCATGCGCACGCGCGCCCGCTCCCCGTCGTTGGAGAGCAGCTCGTAGCGCGCGTCGTCGAAGCGGATCTCCTTGATGTACTCGACGTAGGCGCGCACCTCGGGGCCGATCTGGCGCTTGAGCACCGTCGGCTCGACGTGGGCCAGCATCTGCGTGGCGTCGCGCGCCTCGAGGGCCGCGATGAAGCCGCGCACCGTCTCGACCGGCCGCTGGTCGGCCAGCGCGTTGGCCTGCAGGGCGAGCAGCAGCGCGGCGACGAGCGCCAGCGCGGCGAGGCCGCCGGCGGCGGCCCACAGCCACCAGCGGCGCGCCGGGCGGTTCGGCGGCGTGGAGGGCGCCGTAGGGAGCGCCGGGAGCGGCCCGGTGTCTGCCTTGCGCTCAGAGGTGGCCTGGTCGTGCGACATGCTGGTTCTCGTGGGCCTGCTCAGGCGGCGCGTGCGGAGTTGCCCTAGACGTCCGCCTCGACGACGCGCTCGCCGCGGGGGATCATGTAGGCGCCCGCGGAGCGGTGCGGGAAGACATGCTCGGCGACCGGCACGAAGCGGCGCGCGTCCTCGAGGAACAGGTGCTGGCTGATGCGGATCGTCGTGTCGCGGATCTCGATCACGTTATACGAGTTCTTGCCGCGCTCGCGGCCCTTGCCGCGCCTGGAGGTGCTCGTGCCGCTCTGGCAGATGATCGTGCCCTGGCGCAGGTCCGGGCGCACGTCGAGGGTCGTGCCGATGTACGAGACGTGGATGTGGCCGCAGAGCAGCAGCTCGACGCCGCAGCGGTCGAGCATATCGACCACCGCCTCGGCGTTGCGGATCTTGCGCCGCCCGCTCGAGCCGGGCGGGTTGACCACGTGGTGGTGCAGCACCGCGACCTTGCAGGTGCTGTCCGGGTAGCGCTGGAAGATGCGCTCCATCGTGGCCATCTGGCTCCTGCTCATGTAGCCGCCGTCCACCGTGAGGCCGTGGGCCGTGTTGCCGCCCACCACCACCAGGCCGGGCCGCTCGAACACCGGGTTGACGTTCTCCGAGATGTGGCGCCGGTAGACGCTCAGCGGCCTGAAGACCCTGTTGAAGGCGTTGAAGAGCGGCACATCGTGGTTGCCGGGGACGATCAGCTTCGGGTCGGGCAGCGTGCGCAGGTAGGCGGTGATGACGGCCCACTGGTGGGGGAAGTCGGCGCGCTGCACGAGGTCGCCCGAGACCACCAGCAGGTCCGGCCGCAGCTCGTGGGCCTCCTGCGCGAGCTGGCGCGCCAGGGCGGGGTTGAACGGCGGGCCGGCGTGCAGGTCTGAGACGTGCATCAGGACGTAGCGCACGCGTCACTCCTCGGCGGCGGGGGCGGCCTGCGCCGCGCGGGCCTTCTCGCGCGCGAGCCGGACCACCGCGCGCAGCATCAGCAGCACCTCGGCGGCGAGCAGGGCGACGAAGGTGTACTTGACGACGGCGAGCAGGATTTCCATAGGTCTACGATCCGCATATGGGGCGGCGGCGAGCAGCCCGCGGGTGGCCGCGCGCCCTAGCTGATCTGCATTGTAGCACAAAGGGCAACGTGGGCGGTGGTATAATGGCGCCCCGGACCAGCCCGAACAGAAGCGGAAAGAAGCTGGCGATGACTGTGAACTACGTGCGCTGGCTGCGGAGCTATGTCGGCCACCAGCGGATCCTGCAGCTATCCGCCAGCGCGTTTATCACCGACAGCCGCGGCCACGTGCTGCTCGGGCAGCGCGCCGACGTCATGCTCTGGGCGCCGCCGTCGGGCGTCGTGCAGCTCGGCGAGACGCCGGCGAAGACGCTGGTGCGCGAGGTGCAGGAGGAGACCGGCCTGTACGTCGAGGTCGAGCGGCTGATCGGCCTCTACACCGGGCGCGACTTCGAGTGGACCTACCCGAACGGCGACCAGGCGCAGATCGTCACTGCGTTCTTCGCCTGCCGCGTGGTGGGGGGCGTGCTCACGCCGGACTACAGCGAGTTCGTGAGCCTGCGCTACTACCCGCCCGACCACCTCCCGCCGCTGATGCCGCGCTGCGTGCGCATGCTTCAGGATGCGCTCAGGGGCCGCACCGAGGCCGCGTTCGACTGATACCGGCGGCCGCCGGCCGCTGACGGCTGACGACAGATGAAGCGCATCGCCTATCTGTCCCCGGTGAACCCGGCCGCGACGGGGATCTCGGACTACAGCGAGGAGCTGCTGCCGTATCTGGCGCAGTACGCCGATGTCACGCTGTACGTGGAGGATGGGCTGCGCCCCTCGAACCCCGAGCTGGCGCGCCACCTGGAGGTCCGGCCGATCGGGCGGCTGGAGCGCGACCACAGGCGCCGGCCGTACGACGCGCTCCTGTACCACCTCGGCAACAGCCAGGCGCACACGGCGATCTGGCGCGCGATGCAGCGCACGCCGGGCGTGCTGGTGCTGCACGACTGGGTGCTGCACCACTTCATGCTGCAGTACTACGCCGTCACGCTGGGCGATATCGAGCGCTACCGGGCGGAGGCGGCCCGGCGCTACGGGGCCGACGGCGAGCGGGTCGCCGGGCTGATGATGCGCGGGCGCTTCACCGCCGCGGCGTTCGAGATGCCGTTCGTCGAGGACGCGCTGGCGGCGGCCGAAGGGCTGATCGCCCACAGCCGCTACGTGCTGGAGCGGGCCGCGGCGCTCCGCCCCGGCCTCCCGGCGGCGCAGGTGCCGATGGGCGTGCCGCTGCCGCCGCAGATCCCGCGGGACGAGGCGCGGGCGCGGCTGGGGCTGCCGCAGGAGGCGCTGATCCTCGCGTCGTTCGGCCACATCAACCCCTACAAGCGGGTCGGCTCGGTGCTGCGCGCGCTGCGCGAGCTGCGCGAGGAGTACGACGCGCGCTACGTGCTGGTGGGCAGCGTCTCGCCGAGCTACGACCTGCGGGGCGAGGTGGCGCGTGCCGGCCTCGCCGACGTCGTCACCGTCACCGGCTACGTGGAGCGGGCGCAGTTCGAGGACTACGTGGCCGCCGCCGACATCTGCGTGAACCTGCGCCACCCGACCGCGGGCGAGACCTCGGCCAGCCTGCTGCGCCTGCTCGGCGCCGGGCGCCCGACGCTCGTCACCGCGACCGGGTCGTTCGTCGAGCTGCCGCCGGGCGTTGCGGCGCAGGTGGACCCCGACTTCGCCGAGGGCGATCTGATCCTGGCCTACTGCCGGCTGCTGGCCGCCCGCCCGGAGCTTGCCGCGGCGATGGGCGCAGCGGCGCGCGAGTACGTCGCGCGCGAGCACACGCTCGACGCCGCCGCGTCCGGCTACATCCGCTTCCTGTCCGGCCTGTACGGCTGGGGCGAGGTCCGCGCGGCGCGGGGGCCGCTGTGGGAGGTTGCCGGCGGCAGATCGCAGAGCGGAGGCTCCCGGCCCCAGGCCCCTGCTGTCCCGCAGCCCCGTGCCTCGGAGCCGGCGGGCCGCTCGGCGCCCGAGGCTGCGCCGGCGAGCGGCCCGGCGCCGGTCCCCGACCTGCAGTCCGCGATTGCGGCAGCGGCGGTGGAGATCGGCACGACCGAGGACGACCGCTTCGTGCTCGAGGCCGCGGCGCGCTCCGCCCGCGACCTGCTGTAACTCTGTGGGACTGGCGCGGTGACAGGGCCACCGCATCGGCCCCTGGAGGCGCTTGGGGAAGCGAAGCCCTCCCCAGAATCTACTTCTTTCCGCCGCTCTGTGGCGCTTGATGGAGGGGTTTGGGGAGGCGAAGCCTCCCCAGAATCTACTCCTTTTCTGCTGCTCTGCGGCGACTGTGTCGCCGCAGAGCAGCAAAAAAAGCCCTGGAGGGCCAGCGGCCCTCCGCACCTCCCTGCGAGGGAGAGCGTTCGGCACGATCGCGTACGCCCTATAACACTGAGGAGTGCTCTCATGAGCGAGCCGATCACAGCGGTGATGTGCGGCGCCGGCGGGCGCGGCTACTACGCCTACGGGCCATACGCCCTCCAGCACCCCGATGAGCTGCGGTTCGTCGCGGTGGCGGAGCCGGACGACGTGCGCCGCGAGCGCTTCGCGGCCGACCACGGGATCCCGCCGGAGCGCCGCTACCGCACGTGGGAGGAGATGTTCGCCGCCGGCCGGCTGGCCGACGCCTGCTTCAACATGACTCAGGACGGCGACCACCTGGCGTCGACGCTCGGCGCGCTGGAGGCCGGCTACGACGTGCTGCTGGAGAAGCCGATGGCCAACCGGCTGGCCGACACCGTCGCGCTGGTGCAGGCCGCCGAGCGGCACGGGCGGCTGCTGCAGATCTGCCACGTCCTGCGCTACACGCCGTTCTTCGCGACGCTCAACAGCATCCTCGCCTCGGGACGCCTGGGGGACATCATCACCGTTGAGCACCGCGAGAATGTGGCCTACTGGCACATGGCCCACAGCTTCGTGCGCGGCAACTGGCGCAACGTCGCCTCCTCCAGCCCGATGCTGCTCGCCAAGTGCTGCCACGACCTCGACATCCTGGTGTGGAACGCGAGCTCCCCGGTCGAGCGGCTGAGCTCGGTCGGCTCGCTCATGCACTACCGGCCCGAGCACGCCCCGCCCGGCGCCACCGCGCGCTGCACCGACCCGTGCCCGGTAGGGCCGGACTGCCCGTTCGACGCGCGCCGCCTGTACCTGAACATGGACATCTCCCACTGGCCGGTGACGGCGATCACGCACGACCTGAGCTACGAGGGGAGGCTGCGCGCGCTCGAGAGCGGCCCGTACGGGCGCTGCGTCTACCGCTGCGACAACGACGTGGTGGACCACCAGGTGGTGACGATGCAGCTCGCCTCCGGCGCCAGCGTGGTGCTGGTGATGCACGGCCACTCGCACGAGGAGCACCGCAGCATGCGCTACGACGGCACGCGGGCGACGCTGCGCGGCCGCTTCGGCGGGGGCACGGGCAGCATCGAGATCCACGACCACCTGACCGGGCGCGTCGAGGAGGTGGCGATCCCGCCGGCGACGAGCGGCCACGGCGGCGGGGACTTCGGCGTGGTGCGCTCGTTCGTCCGCGCGCTGCGCGGGGTCGAGCCGCCGCTCACCAGCGCGCGCGAGTCGCTCGAGAGCCACCTGCTGGCGTTCGCCGCCGAGGAGGCGCGCCTGCAGGGCAGCGTGGTGGACATGGCGGACTTTCGGGCGCGCGCGGAGGCTGCCGCCCGCTCGTTGGGGCCGCAGGCGGCCTAGCCGGCATCGTCGCCTGACTCCACGAACTCCTTCAGGCGCAGGAGGCGCGCGTCCCACAGCTCGCCGAGCTGCCGCAGCCACTGGTCGATCTCGCGCAGCGGCTCGGGCGTCAGGGTGTAGAGCTTCTCGCGGCCCCTCTGGTGGGCGGCCACCAGATTGGCGCTCTCGAGGAGCGCGAGGTGCTTGAGGATCCCCTGCCGCGTGATCGGGTACTCCGCCGCAAGCATCGTCGCCGTCTTGGGGCTGTGCTGCGCGAGGTTCAGCAGCAGGCTCCTGCGCGTCGGGTCGGCCAGCGCAGCGAACAGTCGTTGCGATCGGTCTTCCATAGCTCCTAGGCGCGCTCGAGGTAGGCTTTCAGCGACTCCAGCACCTGGGCGTAGCCGCGGGCGGTCTGTTCGACGCGCTGCTGCCGGATGTCGTCCGGGAGGGACTCGAACCCGGTCTCGGTGACAGTCAGGCGCGTGCCGCCGTTCTCCTCCTCCAGCACGTAGCTCGTGAACATCGCGATCGAGTGGTACTGCTCCTGCGGCGGCCACTCGATCACGAAGCGGCGCGGCGGCTCGAGGGCCGCGATCCTGGCGATCATGAGGTCGTTCGGGTCGCCGAACTTGATCTGCCCGCCGACCTCCAGGGCGCTGATCTCCCAGTGATCCCCGCCCCACCACCGCATGATCTGATCGGCCTCGGTGATCGCGCGCCAGACGCGCTCGCGCGGCGCGGCGATCCAGATGCTGCGCTCGACTGCTACTGAGCTCATCCCACCGCCTTTCACTATGTGCAACCTTTGAGTTGCACATAGTGTATACGACAGTTTGTTCTATGTCAACGGGGCTGCGAAGGGCCGCTCGATCGGCTACAATAGTGGCGGCGCATCACCCGCTCGCTGGCAACCCGCGCTGGTCCGACGCGCTCACTGGGTCTTCTGTATGCGCACTGTCTCGCTCACATGCCCGCACTGCGGCACGCTGCTCCACGAGCAGGCGCGCGCCTGCCCAGTGTGCGGCCGCGCCAGCCGCGGGGAGCCCGAGTCGCTCGCGGCGGCCCGGCCCGGCAGCCTGCTCGGCGGCCGCTACAGCGTCGTGCGGCTGCTGTCCAGAGGCGGGATGGGCGCGCTCTACCTGGCGGACGACCGCGAGAGCGGCGGCAGGGTGGTCGTCAAGTCCCTCGGCGACTACTTCGACCCGTGCGACGACCGGGAGGCGGCGGCAGCGCGCGAGCGCCTGGCGAACGAGGCGCGGCTGCTCGCCTCGCTCAGCCACCCGGCTATCCCGCGCTTCATCGGCTCGTTCCAGGAGGGCGTGCGGGTCTACGTGGTGATGGAGTACATCGCCGGCGTCGATCTCCAGCAGCGGCTGACCGCCGGCGGCGCAGAGGGGCGACCGGGCTCCCCGTACCCGCGCACCGATGTGCTGCGCTGGGGCGTCGCGCTCTGCCGCGTGCTCGAGTACCTGGCCTCCAGGCCGCAGCCGCTCGTCCACCACGACATCAAGCCGGCCAACCTGCTGGTCGACCAGTCCGGCGACCGCATCTACCTCGTGGATTTCGGCGCGGCGCAGGCGCGCCGGCGGCGGGCGGAGAATACTGGCCGCGGGGGAGCCTACGGCACCGTCGGCTACGCGCCCCCCGAGCAGTACCGCGGCCACAGCGACCCCAAGAGCGACGTCTACGCGCTCGCGGCCACCCTCTACCACCTGGCGACCGACGACGACCCCGGCGACCACCCGTTCAGCTTCCCGCGGCTGGGGGAGCTCGGGCCGCTCGGCGAGACGCTGGCCCGCGCGCTGGACCGCGACGCGCGCCGCCGGCCGCCCGCACGGGCGCTGCGGGAGCGGCTCGAGGAGCTGCTGGCGGCGGCCGGCGGCGCGCTGCTCCGGGCGCCTGACGGGACCTGGCTCCCGGACAGGCAGGCGCTCGTCGCCTGGTGCCTGTCGCACTGGGGCGCCGCCGCCAGCTGGCTCTACGCCGGGCTGCCCGAGCAGATCGAGCTGTGGTGGGGCGATGCATCCCTCGCCCGCGCGCTGCGCTCGGCGCGGCAGATGCCGGACCGCGGCCTGGGGCTGGACGCGGCGCTGGCGCAGATCGACCCGCGCGGCCTCGGCCGCGAGCGCCCGGTGCTCGCCGCCGACGCGGCCGAGGTCGACTTCGGCACGCTGCCGGGCGAGGTGCTGCGCCGCGACGTGACGATCGTCAACAGCGGCCGGCGGTTCGCGAGCCTGTACGTCCACCTCCCGCGCTGGCTGCGCGGAAGCTGCTCGAAGCTCGCGCTCGCCCCGGGCGAGCGCGCGACCCTGTCGCTCAGCCCGGACCTGGGGCGCGTGTTTCTGGGCGGCCGCCTGCGCGGCGAGGTGGTGGTGCGCGGCCGGAGCGGCAGCGGCTCCTGGAACGCGCCGACGCTGCGCGTGGCGGCCCACGGCCGGGTGCCGCTGCGCAGCGCGCTCGCGCGCTACCGCAGGCTGCTCGGCGGCGCCGGGGTCGCGCTGCTGCTCTGGGCCGGGAGCGGCTTCTCCCACCCGCTCCCGCCGGACACGGCCACGTTCCAGGCGCGCATCGCGCAGGCCCAGGCCGCCCTCCCGCCGGCGGGCGACGCGCGCGACCTCGCGCTGCTGCACGCCGAGGACTCGTTCCGGCGCGGCGACTACCGCGCGTCGCTCGAGCTGCTGAGCCGCTACGCCGATGACCCGCGGGCGCGCCGGCTTCTGGACGACAGCGCCCGCCGGCTGGCGAGCGCCGCGCTGAGGCGCGGGGACTGGGAGGAGGCGCGGGCGGCGCTCAGGCTGCTGCTGGAGGACGATCCCCGCCACCCGGAGGCGCGCGCCCTGCTGCGCGAGACCTACTACCGCGCCGCCGAGGCCGCCCGGCAACGCGGCGACCTCGCGGGAGCGCGCGCCGAGCTGGAGGCGCTCCTCGAGCACTTCCGCGGCGACCAGACGGCCCGCCGCCTCCTGCGCGAGATCCTGCAGCTGCAGCGGGCCGAGCGCGGCGCAGGCGCGGCGCGGCCGTAGAGCATCGCCGGGACAGCGCTCCTCACGCCCGGGCGGCCGCGAAGGCGGCTGAGGCCAGGGCCAGCGCCAGGAGCGAGAGCGCCGCGACCGCCTGATCGGCCGGCGTATCGGCGAGGGCCGACGCGGCGACGATCAGCAGCGCCAGCGGCGGGACGGCCAGCACGGCCCACCCCCTGCGGCGCCGCTCCCCGAGCGCGGCGGCGAGCTCCTGAGGCGTGCGCGATTCGGAGGGGTCGGTGGTGTGCAGCATAGCCTTCTCCTTGAGCGTCGTCACCTTGTGTGAACGGCCTTGACCACGGCCCGCCCGCTGAGCGTGACGTGCGCAGACTGAGTCAGGTAGTAGCCGTCGTCGGTGGGCCGGCTCTCGCTGGTGCTGAACGTCAGCATCTGCTCTGGGTCGCCCTTGCGCTGCCGGCGCGGGTTGGGCTGAGCGGTGATCAGCAGCCCGCGGCCGCCGCCGGGGAGCATCCGGCGCAGCACCTCGCGCGCCCGCCGCACCAGCTCCTGGGGCACGTCTCGCTCAGTGAGGACGGCCTTCGGCCGCGGCTTCGGCACGCGCTCGATCCCGGCGATCTTGGCCGCCGGCCACAGCGAGCGCGTCTCGCTGGGCTTAGCGTCCAGCGACACCCACGGGTCCCCCAGCAGCACGAACTCAATCAGCGTCTTCACATCGACGTCGTCCAGGTAGCCCTGGCGCCGGTACATCTCCTGCGCGAACTCGTGCCGGGCGTGGTGCAGCGCCTCGCCGAGCGAGAGCCCCTGCGCCAGGTGGGCCATCATGCGCTCGAACAGCAGGTCGGCCGCCACCAGCGGCGTCTGCGAGCTGCCGTAGGCGTTGACGGTGGCGCCGACGAAGGCGCGCGCCCCCGAGGCGAGCGCCTGCAGCGGGATGGAGTTCGCCACCGTGCGGCCGCTCAGCTCGGCGCCGTAGCAGGCCTCGGACAGCAGCATGCCGCCCGCGGCCAGGCCGTCCGCCACCTGGTCCGGGCGCAGGGCGACCGGCAGCCGCGTGGCGGGGCCGGACCAGGGCTCGTCCGGCTGGCCGTAGAAGTTCGGCAGCCCCTGCGCGCCGTGCAGGTTGAGATAGAGCAGCGGCCGTGCCAGCGCCCGCGTGTCCAGATCCTCGGCCCGCTGGGGCGGGCAGTGCAGGAGCGGCGCGCCCGCCTCCAGCGCGTCGAGCACCTCGCGCGACGTCTCGCGCCACACCTCGGCGCAGTACCCGGCCACCAGCTCCGAGCGCGGGTTGCGGCGCGGCAGGATCAGCCGGCTGCGCTCCGTCCTGCGGCTGTGGTGCGCGATCATCACGTCCAGCGCCGCCAGCAGCAGGCCGGGGTCGCCGCTGTCGCCGTCGGGGACCCGCGCGACGATCCGCTGCGGGATCGTGTGGCCGGCGTCATCGCTGGCGTAGGGGTTGTCCGAGAGCACCAGCGGGTCGTCGTCGGGGATGGGGTTCGGCAGCCGGTGGAAGGGGACCACGTCGTCGCCGCCGACGATCAGCAGCACGCCGAGCTCGCGCGCGCGCTCCGCGAGCGAGGCCGCGAGCGACCGCACCAGCTCGCGGATGGCCGCCGGGTCCTGGTGAACGGGCGCGACGCGCGCGTCGCCGCTCAGGTCGAGCGACGCGGCGTCGTCGTAGTAGCAGACGTGCGCCTGGATCCCGCGCCGCTGCAGCGCGTCGGCGAGCGCGCGGAGGCGCCGGTCCACCGCCTCGGCCGCGGCGCTGCCGAAGCGGCGCTCAAGCGCGCCCCGCCCGCTCAGGATCACCTGCGTCAGCCCTCGGCCGGCCGACCACGGCGCCAGCGGGCGCGGCCCGCCGCTCACCTCCGCCAGCCGGGTGCGGAGCCGCTCGGCGGTGGCGAGGAAGCTCTTGACATCGGGGTCCGGCTCGGTCGGCGCCCGCAGATCGCCGGGCGCGGGGTGTCGCGCCGGTGAGCCGGGGCGGTGAGGGGCCGGGTGGTCCGCCTGGGGCGCGCGCTTCGTCGTGAGCCCGAGCTCCCGGCTGAGCGGCCCGGCCGGCGCATCGCCGAGCAGCGGCAGGTAGGGCTCGAGCCCGTCGAGCCCTTCGGTCCAGGGCAGCGCGGGGGCGGGGTGCAGCTGCCAGGGGGGCGGCTCGGGCGCGAAGAAGCGCCGGGCGAGCGCGCCATCCGGGTCGCGGCGCGCGGCCTGGGCCTGAAACGTCTGCGCCTGAGCACCGCCGGCGAGCGCCGCGCGCAGAAACAGCGCCGGCAGTACGCCGTCGTCCAGCTGCTCCAGCTGCGCCCGGGCGGCGTCGAGGTCGCCCGCGCGGCGCAGGGCCTCGGCGTAGTGGGCGCGCAGGTCGCGGCGGCGAGGGTGGGCTGCGACCGCCTGAGCCAGCTCGGCGGCCGCGAGCGTGTGCATGCCGCGCCGCAGGTACACGACCCCCAGGCCGAGCGGCGACGGCTGGGCGACCCCCGGCGCGAGCCCTTCGCTGGCCAGCGGGTCGTGGAGGGCGGCGCGCGCCAGGGCCGCCTCGGCCGCGCGTTGCTTCCCGAGCAGCGCGAGCGCCCCGGCAAGCCCGGCCCACGCGCCGGCATCGAGCGGGTTGAGCCGCAGCGCGCGCCGGAAGTGGTCGGCGGCGACGCTCGCGTTGCCGGCCTCGAGCAGCGCCAGGCCGAGCAGCGTCAGCGGCGCGGCCGCCTCGGGGAAGGCGCGCAGCAGCGTGTGCGCCGCGCGCCAGGCCGCCTCCGAGTCCCCCAGCCGCAGCGCGAGCTCCGCCGCGCGGCGCACGGTGCCGAAGTCGACTGCCGAGGGGCGAGGCGAAGCGGCCGCAGTCAGGCTGACATCGACATCTATCACGTGCGATCTCCTGATGTGGCTCTATCACTGCTGGCGCCCTGCCGCAGCCTGGCCGCAGCAGGACGGCGGAGTGCGGGAGCGTGGAGGATGGCGCCTCCACGCCTCCCGGGTGAAACGGCGCTGGATCAGGCCGCCTGGTCATCCCTGCGCAGGTGCTGCGCGACGAACGCCAGCGGGCCGAGGGTGCTGAGCTCGACGATCGCCTCGCTGTAGCCGGGGCGCAGCTTCACCGCGCGGCGGAAGCGCTCGATGGCCCGGCCGTAGTGCTTCAGCCGGCGGTGCGCCCGGCCCGCCAGGAAGTGGTAGCGCGCCTCGTCGGGCTGCTTCTCGATCGCCCGCTCGAACGCCTGCAGCGCCTCGCGGTTGAGCCCGACGGCGAGCGCCATCTCGCCGTAGCGCGCCAGCAGCTCCGCGTCGTCGGGCTGCAGCCGGGTGGCCCGCTCCAGCGCCTGGCGCGCCTCATCGTAGCGCCGCATGTGGGCGTAGGCGTCCGCCAGCTGCGCCTGGTAGAGCGCCACGTCGGGGGCCAGCTCGGCCGCGCGCTGGATGTGCGCCAGGGCGGCGCGGTCGTCCTCCTCGGCGGCGAAGATCTGCGCGAGCGCCGCGTGGGCCTCGGCGGCGTCCGGGTCGAGGGCCAGGGCGCGCTCGAGCGACTTCCTGGCTTCTGCCGCGTCGCCGTTCTCCAGTTGCGCGCGGCCCAGGCGCCACCAGTGCTCGGCCACGTTGGGCGCGCTGGCGGCGGCCTGCTCGTAGTGCCAGATCGCTGCCGGCGTCTCCCCCTGCTCCTCGAGGATCGCGCCCAGCGCCAGGTGCAGCGGCGCGCTGTCGCCGAAGCGCAGCAGCGCCCGCTCCAGCGTCTCGCGGGCGCACTCCACATCGCCCGCCTCGCGCTGCGCGGCGGCGAGGGCCCGCCAGTGCTCGACCACGTCGGGCGCGAACTGCGCCGCCGCGATCAGGTGCGTGCGCGCCGCCTCGCGCTCGCCGAGCTCCTCGAGGATGCGCGCCAGCTCGTAGCGCCACTCCCCCTGCTCCGGCGCCGCGGCCACCGCCCGGTCGAGCGCCACGCGCGCCTCCGCCGTCTTGCCCTGCCGCGCCAGCGTGCGCGCCAGCGCGTAGCCGAAGGTCGGGTCGTCCGGCGCGAGCTCGGCGGCCTTCGCGAAGGCGCTCCGCGCGGCGCCCGCCATCCCCAGCTGCAGGCAGATCTCGCCCATCTGCGCCTGCCAGGCCGGCACGTCCGGGCGCAGGGTCAGCGCGTTGATCAGCGAGGCGCGCGCCTCGTGGAGCCGGCCGCCCATCGCGTACAGCGTCGCGAGGCGCTGGTGGTGCTCGCCGCAGCGCGGGTCGAGCCGCACGGCGCGCGCCGCCGACTGCAGCGCGCGCTCGTGGCGCCCCGCGGCCATGTAGGCGTCGCTGAGCGCGGCGAGCGTCGCGGCGTGCTCGGGGCGCAGCTCCACGGCCCGCTCGAGCGCCGCGACCGCCTCCTGCGCCTGCCCCAGGGCGATCAGCGTCCGCCCCAGGTAGAGGCGCGCCTGGACGTGGTCGGGCGCGGCCTCCACCGCCGCCTCCAGCGCGTGCTTCGCGGCCGCGGTGTCCCGCTGCTCGAAGGCGATGCGGCCGAGCAGGTACAGCTCGTCGGCCCGCCGG
>CALJIC010000128.1 GCA_937974195.1 uncultured Roseiflexaceae bacterium
TGGTCTCGAACTCGAGCCAGGCGCCGCGGTTGGGGATCAGCTTGGCCGAGTGCAGGGCGCGCCCGCTGGTCGGGTCCTTCTCCTCCTTGAAGTACACGCCGGGCGAGCGGATCAGCTGCGAGACGACCACGCGCTCGGCGCCGTTGATGACGAAGGTGCCGTTTTCGGTCATCAGCGGGAAGTCGCCGAGGAAGATCTCGCTCTCCTTGAGCTCGCCGGTGGTGAGGATGCGCAGCTGGACGTTGACGCGCAGCGGCGCGGCGTAGGTCATATCGCGCTCGCGGCACTCGTACTCATCGTAGCGCGGCTCCCCGAACGCGTAGTCCAGGAAGCGCAGCTCCATATTCTTGCCGGTGAAGTCCGTAATCGGCGAGATCTCGTCGAACAGCTCCCGCAGCCCCTCTTTACGGAACCATTCAAAACTGTTAATCTGAGTCTCGATCAGCGTCGGCACCGCGATCGCATCCTGGATGTGCGCGAACGAGTAGCGCTGGATCTTCTCGCGGTGCAGGCTATCGACGCCTGGATCGTTGGGCATGATCAGCGGCTGAAGGACAACACTCTGGGTCAAGGGGGGCATGGGCACCTCGCACTTGGGTAGGTAGTCAGTAGTCCGTCATCAGTGGCTCTGTACGCGGCGTCCGGCAGCGCGGCTGCGCAAGGCCGACGAGGGGGTGTACTGAACCACTGCGCACTGATTACTGCCTACTGGCTCCTAACATGCCGAAAACACGAAACGCCTTCTCCTCGCTCCTGCCCGGCTGTGGGCCTAGGACCGCGGGATCGACGTTCGTGACAATAGCAAGCCTCCGGGCAGGGTGCGCCCGGCGGCGCATGCGGATGGTCGCATGTGTTATGGGGGATGAGCCTCCTCCCTCTCCGGCTCTTCCTTCAATTTGCGAAAGCAAATAATACCACACGCGGCATTATGTGTCAAGTTATTCTGCGGGCAGAGTCAAAAGGCGGCCGGCCTTGTCGCGGTCGGGAGCATGTGCTATAGTTGGCGCGAGAGTGCGGGCGTAGCTCAGTGGATAGAGCAGCGGTCTTCTAAACCGCTGGTCGTGCGTTCGAGTCGCACCGCCCGCGCCACAGTAGGGCGCCGTACCCTGGCAGTATACCAGGTGCGGCGTCCTTTTGCATGGCGGCCGGGGCACAATTTCGGAAGCAATCTGAGCCGGAGGCGATGAGCGAGCTGCGCTGGAGCCGGTAGTACGAACAAGACCACGGCCTGCGGCGAATACGCCAGCGTGCACCGCAGAACATCGGCGGCAGGCCGGCCCTTGTGCCGCTGGTGCGAACCCCATCCCTCGCAGGCTACGCCGCCATAGGCCGGGCAGGAGGGACATTTCGTGAGCGCGATCAAGGCGGCCTTCGACACTTACTTCGCCCACTGGGGCATCACGCTGCCCGAGCGCGCGCTGGAGACACGCGCCTCGGGCGTGCTGCGCGCCGCCGGCTGGCACATCCGCTACCGCTTCGGGCAGGAGGGCGGCCGCGACTACCTGGACTTCTACGCGACACACCGGATGACGAACGACCGCCACGTGCGGATCGATAGCGATGGCCAGGTGACGCACCTGGAGGCGATGCTCGACTTCTTCAGCTACGACCCCAACGTGCCGGGCGACAAGGAGCGCGCGGAGCGGGAGTACACCGCCCACAACCGCCGCGTCGCCCGGCTGATCGCGGAGAAATGGCCCGAGGAAAATAGCCCGGCCGCCGGTGGCTGAGCTTCACTGTGTACACGAGGGTCGACCACGGCGTTCTCATGCCCGATTCCTACCGGCATATATCTTGATAGTTATCGCCGGATGGTCTACACTGACGACAGATCGTCGGGCACATACTGCGCCCCGTGCTCCCATCGACACCGGCGATGAGTCATCCGGAAGCTCTCAGGGCGATCTGCCCGCTGGTCTGTCTCCAGACGACCTCCAGGCCGTCCGGTGGTTGCCATGCCCGAGTCTGAACATCAGCTGCTCGCCGGCGCGCTCGCTGCTCAGCCTCGGCCTGCCCCCTCGGCCATACGATGACCTGAGACAAACACCACGCGAGAGACGAATGCCGTCGAACATTCTGGTTATTGACGACGACCCTTCGATCCTTATGACCGTGGCGGAGGTGCTGGAGGACGAGGGATACGCGGTGCGAACGGCCTCCAACGGCGCCGAGGGGCTGGCGGCAGTTCAGGAGGCGCTGCCACGTCTGGTGCTGCTCGACATGCGGATGCCGGTGCTGGACGGGTGGGGCTTCGCACACTCGCTCCGCGAGCGCGGGATC
The DNA here is from genome assembly GCA_937974195.1 of uncultured Roseiflexaceae bacterium. Classification (GTDB taxonomy): domain Bacteria; phylum Chloroflexota; class Chloroflexia; order Chloroflexales; family Roseiflexaceae; genus CALJIC01. Next base: position 2,281 of record CALJIC010000128.1, read on the forward strand.
GATCTACCGCTCCTGGTCATGACCGCGGCGCAGGACGCGCGGCAGTGGGGCCGCGAGGTGGGCGCCATCGGCGTGATCCCCAAGCCGTTCGACCTCAACGACCTGCTCGATGCAGTGAGCTCGGCGCTGCACCGCGCCTCCTGAGCGCGTGGCGCGCTGGAGCCTCAGCAGATCACTTCTGGCCGGGGCAACGTGGCCGCTCCCCGACCAGAAGTCGCTGCCGATCGCCTAGCGCGGCACGAAGTCGGTGTCCGGCGTGAGGCTGCGGACGAAGGCGGCGATAAGCTTGGCCGCGTTCTCGACGTCGGCCAGCTGGATCATCTCGTTCGGCGAGTGCATGTAGCGGTTGGGGATGGAGATGACGCCGGTGGCGACGCCGCTGCGCGAGACGTGGATGGCGTCTGCGTCGGTGCCGGTGTAGCGCGGCGTGATCTGGACGGCGTAGGGAATGCCCTCGCGCTCGGCCGTCGCAACCAGCATCTCGAACACCACCGGGCTGTTCGCCGAGCCGCGCGACAGGACCGGGCCCCCGCCGAGCCGCACGTCGCCGTGCTGCTTCTTGTTCGAGCCGGGGTGGTCCGTCGCGAAGGTCACGTCCACAGCGATCGCCACCTGCGGCTCGAAGCTGAACGCCGCGACGCTCGCTCCGAACAGGCCGATCTCCTCCTGGGCCGTGGCCACTGCGGCAACCGTGGCCTGCGGGCGGTCCTGGGCCAGCAGCCGGAGCGCCTCGAGCACCGTGAACGCGCCGATCCGGTTATCGATGCTGCGCGAGACCAGCCGGCCGTTCGGGAAGTCGTAGACCTGGGCGTCGATCACGCCGACTGTGCCGACGCGCACCAGCTCCTGGGCCTCGGCGCGGTTGGCGGCGCCGATGTCGATCCACAGGTCCTCGATCTTGCTGACCTTCTCGCGCTCGTCCGGCTTCATCAGGTGGATCGGCTTCTTGCCGATCACTCCCACCACCTCGCCCTGCTTGCCGAGCAGGCGCACCCGCTGCCCCACAAGCACCTGCGAGTCCCAGCCGCCGAGCGGCTGGAAGGTCAGGAACCCGTCATCGTCGATATAGCTGACCATGAGGCCGATCTCGTCGATGTGCCCGGCGAGCAGCACCCGCGGCGCGCCGCCGTCGAGCACGGCGTAGGAGCTGCCGCGCACATCGGCCCAGGTGCGGTCGGCGAAAGCCTCGGCCTCCTCGCGCCACACGCGGCCGGCGGCGGCCTCGTCCCCCGAGGGGCCGGGGGTTGCGAGAAGCCGCTTCAGGAATGAGATGCTGCGGTCGTCCATTCCGTAATTCCTTTCTATGTGCGACTGCTGTGTATCTATCGTCGCGCGGACGCCGCACATGGTAACAGGTGTTGCGGGGTGTGCGGCCCGCCGCGGATCCGTGTCCCGCAGCTCGGCCAAAAAAGGGGTCTGGGAGGACGACGCCTGCTCCGCCGCGCACGTCCTGGTCCAGGAGTCGTGCGGCGCTGCGCTAGCGGATGCTCTGCGGCTGGATCTCGCGGGCCGGGATGGCCTCGAGCTGCTCGTCGAAGGCGGCGCGGGCGCGGTCGAGGTGGGCGGCCGCGTCCTCCATCTGCAGGGCGGCGCGGTTGGCGAGCTCGACGCGGAAGCTGCCGTAGAAGGCCAGGATCTCGTCGAGCGCCGCGCGCTCCTTGGCCAGGCCGGCGAGGTACTCGGCGTGGGCCTGCGCGAGGGAGGGCGGCGGGCTGATGCTCTCGATGGCGCGGTAGGAGATGTCGATCTGCTCGCGCAGACGGCGAGCCGCGGTGGCGTGTGCGGTCGACGAGCCGCCGGGCTGGCTGGTGGCGTTGCGGTAGGACTGGATGGCATCGCGCAGGCGGCTGCGCGGCGCCTCAATCGCGCTGAGGTAGGCCAGCACGCGGGCATCGCGCGCCGGGCTGAGCTCGGCGTGGAGGATCGTGACGGGCGCGCTGGTCGGGACCGGCACCGGCGTCGCGGCGATGCGGGCGGCCGCCTCCTGCGCCAGCGCGACGTTGCGCTCGACCGCGCCGCGCAGCACGACGTTCAGCGCCAGCGTGAGCACCAGCAGCAGCAGCGGGACGACCCACAGCACCAGGCGCGCCCGGCTCATCGCCCGCCGCGAGCGCCGCCAGTTCACCCACCAGGACTCGCCGTGGTACACCGCCTCGTGCTCGTCGCGCGGCGGCCGCGCCACGATCCGCAGCAGCTGGGCGGGCCAGCGCCGCCACCCGGTGAGCTCGGCGGCGGGCTGCGAGGCCTCCTCGGCGCGCTGCGCGAGGCCAGCGGTCACCGGCCTGAGCCCGGCGGACGTTCCGGCCGAGGAGGAGGGGCCGAGCAGGTTGCGCTCCTCGAGCCACGCCAGCCCTTGCTTCGCGCGGGTGTTGCTGGGGTTAAGCGCCAGCACCGAGCGCAGGCAGAAGGCGATCTCGTTCGGATCGTCGAGGACGCCCGAGAGCCACAGCCAGCCGAGCTCGTGCTGCGGGTCGAGCTGCACCGCGCGCGCCAGCAGCACGGCAGCGACCCGGCGCTGGCCGCCGCGCGCCGCCGCGACACCGCGCTCGAACATACGCGCGGCCTCGCGCTGGTTTGCCTTGATCGCCGCCTCCGGCGGCGTTGTCGCGCTCTTGAGGGCCAAGCCTCTCTCCAAAGGGCTATGACAACGAAGCGCCGCTAGTGCTCCGGCAGGAGCTGGTTGAGCATGCGCTGCGACTCGAAGGGGTCCTCCACCAGCCGGTTGCGGATCACCTCCCAGCTGCGCGGGTCCTCGCCGCCGAGCCGCCAGATCGCGATGCCCGCCAGATCCAGATTCTGCACCAGGCGCAGCTTGGCATCCAGGCCGCTGCTGGTCGCGAACCACACCGTGCGCCGGGTGCCGTCGCGCGTCGTGTAGGTGATCCAGTTCTCCTGCACCAGCCCATGCTCGTCGCGCTCCAGCAGGTTCACGCTCAGCCCGTAGACGCGGATGATCTCGTCGATCATCTCCCACGTCTGGCCGCGCGCCGACTCGCTGCCGTTGTTCGGCCAGTTGTAGCCGTAGAACGGCACGCCGATCACCACCTTGGCCGGATCGACCACCGTCTTAGCGTAGTTCGCGACGCGCTCGACCCAGTAGACCGGGGCGACCGGGCCGGGCCCGCCGCCGCGCCAGTGGTAGTCGTAGGTCATGATCCGCAGCCGGTCCACCACCTGCCCGATCTCCGCCCAGTCCTGGAACCCGCCCAGCCCGCACATGTCGCAGTCCTTAGCGTGGACGGCGACGGTCAGGAGCTTGCCGTGGGCGTGCAGGGCGTCGGCGAGCTCGAAGATAAAGGCGGTGTACTCCTCGCGCAGGCTGGCGTGGAGGAACTCGTAGTCGATGTCGATCCCGTCGTAGCCGTAGGTGAGCACCTCGTCGAGAATGAGCTGGACGTGGCGGCTGCGGGTGGTGGGATTGCTCAGGATCCCGGGCACCGGGTCGGGGCCGGTGACGACGTTGTGGATGGTCGGGATCACGAGGACGTTCTTGCTGCGCGCCAGCTCGACGAGGGTCTGGTCGCGGGCCTCGCGGCCGAAGGACAGGCCGCCGCGCGAGTTCGGCGAGTACCAGAACGGGCTGATCTCGTCGAGGATATCGGCGTTGGCCTCGAACGACTGGCGGTTGACCGAGCCGAAGGAGTCGGGCAGCCAGGCGGCGATGTAGCGGCCGGTCTTCGGGTGGTGCCCGCCCGTCGACGGCGGCTCGACGCTCACGCTCTGCAGCACCGGGCTGTTCGGCGCGCTGGGGCGCGGGGCGGGGCGCTCAGGCGCCGGGGACGGCGTCTGCGGCGGCGGGGCGACAGTTGGGGTTGGGAAGGATGGCGGTGCGGCGGCCTGCTGGGCGAGGTCGACCGTATCGGCGACCAGCGCCGCCCACACGGTGAGGGCGGCGAGGTAGATCAGGGCCAGCACAAGATTTCCGAACGGGAGGCGTCCATAGCGCATGGCAGCTTCAGTCGTCGAGGCTAGTATGCATCGAGCTCGCGCAAGCGCTCATCGCTGATCCCGAAGAAGTGTGCGATCTCGTGCAGAACGGTTCGGCGCACCTGCTCGCGCAGCCTGTCCCGTCCGGGGAAATCGCGCACGAGCGGCTCCTGGAAGATGGTGATGGTATCGGGCAGCAGCGGATAGCCTCCGGCGCGCTCAGTGAGCGGGATGCCCTCGTAGAGCCCGTACAGCGTCTGCCAGGGTTTGATGCCGGCCGCGCGACGCTGCTCGCGGGTGGGGCGCGGTGCGACGTGGATCTCGATATTCTCAAGATACCGGGCGAACTCCTCAGGCAGCTCGTCGAGCGCCTCAGCTACGATCTCTTCGAACGTGTCCCGATCCATACGCCCTTACACCTCCCACAACCGAGATTATACGTGCTGTATGGCGGGTGTCAAGGGTTTTGGGGGAAATGCGTGGCGAATTGTGGGTATCTGGTGGGGTTTCTGGTGGGCGAGAGGGCGACAGAGCACAGAACGCAGCCGCCCCGCCGTTCGTCTGTCGCCGCTACGCTCGTCTTGGCGGTGGATGCGTTTGTGAGCCAGCGGCTGTGGCAGGGCGGCCTATGGGCAGCGGAGAGATGGGCTTGCACGGGTGCCTCCGGCGCGGCCATCGGGCACCGGACACCGGGGGCACCCGCGCATCGTTCGTCGCAGCGTTGGCAGCGTTCCCGCCGGCGCGCGCTAGACCGCGGCGACCGCCGGGTTGCGCTGGTCGGCGAGGACCTCGGCGAGGCGGGTGAGGCCGCGGTGCTGGAGCGCCTTGATCGACCCGATGCTGCGGCCGAGCGACTGCGCGATCTCGGCCAGGCTGCGGTCCTCGTCGAAGCGCAGGCGCAGCACCAGCCGCTGGTCGCGCGTCAGCACGCGCATCTCGCCTTTGATCTCGTGGTACGAGATGCGCGCCAGGATCGCTTCGTCGGGGGCCTCGAGCGCGCCGGAGCTGCTCTCGTCGAGCGGCACCGACGGGCGCCGGCGCGCCTGGCGCAGCATATCCATGGTGCGGGCGTAGGCGATGCGATAGAGCCAGGCCGAGAAGGGCCAGCCGCGGTCCTCGTAGCGGCTGAGCCCCTCGAGCACCTTGACGAACACGTCGTTGCAGACATCCTCGGCGAGCTGTGGGTCGCCGAGGCGCGACGCGGCGTAGCGGCGCACCTGCGGCGCGTAGCGCTCGTACAGCATGCTGATCGCATCCGCGTCGCCGGCCTTGGCGCGAGCGATGATCGCGGCCTCGCTCTCAGCCGGTCGCTGCTCCTCTCCGCTGCAGGTGTACATGATGGGGGTGAGTGGTTCGCATGCAGTCATAGTCCAGCCTCGTGAGTGCTGGCTCGCGTGGCCCGGCACGGAGCGCCTTTGAATCCCGTTCGAGCCCTAGGAGTGATGGAGCAGCGATGCGGGTCTCGTAACTGAGTCGCAGTATAGAAAGGCGAGATGAACGATGGGTGATCGCGCGGCGGCGGGGAGTTCACGGCGCGCCTGTCCGCTGGCGCCATACGCCGGGTGGCGGCGCCGGGGCTCGGCCGCATCAGGACGGCCTGCGGTGGGGTTCCGAGCGGGCGAGAGATGCCCTGCGCAGGGGAGATTGGGGGGCGGTATCAGCCGATGTGCAGGCGAACGGGACGATCAGCCGTTGTACGACGCCTTGTAGTAGATAAAACAACGACAACCTGTCGTGATGACAGAACGTTCAGGAGTACTATCACAATCGGCTCATCCGTCAGGACGGTGCGTAGCGGGGCCTGAGGGCAGGCCCCTTGGGGCGGTTCGTGGAGGGCCGCACCGCGTACCTCCTGTCTCTCAGAGCCGCGTCAGCTGGGTGGCGGCGTGGAGGCGCTCGACATCCTCGCTGTGCATGACCCCGGCGCCGAGCACGAGCGCGTTGGCCGCGCCACAGGCGACCCCCAGGCGCAGCGCGTCGGGCAGGGAAGCGCCGCGCAGGGTGGCGGCAGCGACGCCGGCGAGCAGCGTGTCGCCGCTGCCGACCGGGCTGACGGGGGCGATGGCCGGCGGAAGCGCCCACCAGGCCTCTTCGCCCGCTACGGCGACCGCCCCGTGGCGGCCCAGGGTGACGACGACGGTGCGCGGGCCGCGCTTGTGGACCGCGCGGGCGGCCTCGGCGGCCTCCTGGGGCGTCTCGATCGACCGCCCGAGGGCCTCGCCGAGCTCGTGGGCGTTCACCTTCAGCATGGCCAGCGCGCGGTCGAGCGCCGCGGCCAGCGTGGCGCCGCTGGTGTCGAGGTAGACCGGGCGCGCCGCCCCGATCTCGCTCAGGAGGTCGAGGAACGCAGCTGGAGCGACGCCGGGCGGCAGGCTCCCCGAGGAGGCGAGCGCGGTGGCGTCGGAGGCGGCGCCGCGGATGTGGGCGGCGACCAGCTCCCAGGCCTCGGGGCTGAGGTGCGGCCCGGGCTCGTTGATCGTCAGCGTGTCGTGCGCCTGCGGGTCGGTGACCAGCACGCAGATGCGCGACTCGCCGGCGGGGAGCCAGGCCCAGGTGGCGTCGAGCCCCTCGGCGGCGGCGAGCGCGGCGATGGTGCGGCCCGTATCGCCTGCGAGCGGCCCGCAGGCGCGGGCGGGGAAGCCGAGGGTGCGCGCCGCGCGGGCGACGTTCAGGCCCTTGCCGCCGGCCAGGTCGCGGCGCTCGGTGACGCGGCACACCTCGGCGTTGCGGAAGCCGGGCACGACCAGCACGCGGTCGATCGCGGGGTTCGGGGTGAGGCAGAGGAGCATGGCGATCTCTTACGTGATGACACCCACTTTTGTCGGTTCGAGCTTGACGAATCGCGGCGCGGTCGGTAGAATCTACTGGCGCGCGGGAGTGGCGTAGTGGTAACGCGAGAGCCTTCCAAGCTCAAGTCGCGGGTTCGATTCCCGCCTCCCGTACCAGCGCGGAGCCCTTCGGCCCTACCGGTCGAGGGCTCTTGATTCTCCAGCCAGCTCAGCGCTGCGCCGGGAACGTCGGCATCAGCCCCGGGCGCCGCCGGTGGCAGGTGATGTACACCAGCGGCCCGCGGGTGCAGCGCAGGCCGCGCGCGCTGCCGGCCGGGATGAGCGCGGCGATGCCCGCCCCCAGCTGCACCACCTCGCCGTCCACCCGCAGCTCCCCGGCGCCCTCGAGGGCCACCAGCAGCACGTCCAGCTCGGCGTTGACGTGTTCGGCGATCTCCTCCCCCGACGCCAGGCGCACCAGGTTCACGTTGAGCTGCTCGCTGTTGACGCTCCAGATCGGGCCGCTGGCCTGCGCGCCTCGCAGCGCAGCGGCCACGTCGATCAGGTTCTCGGGCGGCAGGGGCATGCGGGCACCTCAGGGCTGGCGCTTCGTCAGCTCGTCGATCCGGCGCAGCTCCTCCTCGCTGAACTCCAGGTTGGCGAGCGCCGCGACATTCTCCTCGATCTGCTGGACGCTGGAGGCGCCGATCAGCGCGCTGGTGACCGACGGCAGGCGCAGGATCCAGGCCAGCGCCATCTGCGCCAGCGTCTGGCCGCGGGCGCGGGCCATCTCGTTCAGCTCGCGCAGCACCGCCCGCCGCTCCGGGGTCAGGTTCTTCTCGACCCACTCCGCGCCCCAGCGCTGGGCGGCGCGGCTCTCGGCCGGGATGTCCCCGCCGAGGTACTTGTCGGTGAGCAGCCCGGAGGCCAGCGGCACGAAGGCGATCACGCCCGTGCCGGCGCGCTCGGTGTGCGGCAGCAGGTCCCACTCGATCGTGCGGTTGAGCATGTTGTAGGCCGGCTGGTGGATGGTGATCGGCGCGTAGCCCATGCGCTCGCAGACGCGCACCGACTCGGCGAACTGGGCGCCGCTGTAGCTGCTGACGCCGACGTAGAGCGCCTTGCCCTGGCGGACGAGCGTGTCGAGCGCGCCGAGCGTCTCCTCGAGCGGCGTGTTCGGGTCCGGCCGGTGGGAGTAGAAGATGTCGAAGTACTCCAGCCCCATCCGCCGGAGCGACTGGTCGCAGCTGGCGATGATGTACTTGCGCGAGCCCCACTCGCCGTAGGGGCCAGGCCACATGCGGTAGCCCGCCTTGCTGGAGATGATCAGCTCGTCGCGCGGCATGTGCTTGATGAACTGGCCGCAGACGACCTCGGCGTTGCCGGGCGGCGTGCCGTAGTTGTTGGCGAAGTCGAAGTGGGTGATGCCGAGGTCGAAGGCGCGGAACAGGCACTCTCGGGCCACGTCGGCGCCGCGGTAGCCGCCGAAGGTCTCCCAGGCGCCGAGCGAGATGGCGGGGAGCAGCAGGCCGCTGCGCCCGCAGCGCCGGTACTGCATGCGGTCGTAGCGATCGGGCGCGAAGCTGTCGGTCATCGGCGGGCTCCTTTCGCGAGCTCTGGTGTTACAGCGCAGCGGCGAGCCGCCGCCGGGCGCTGCTATTCTACACCAGTACTGCTCGCAGATTGGAGCTGTGCGGCGAGCCGGCGCTCGTCGGCGAAGCCGAGGTTGACCTGGCGCACGTGGCCGCGCTCGTCCAGCACGACGGTGGCCGGGACGGTGAGGATGCCGATGCGATCGACGAGCTCGGGGTGGTCGAGCGCCGAGAGGGTCGTGACGACGGCGCCGTCGCCGAGCGCGGCTGTGAGGCGGGCGAGCGCGGGCAACTGGCGGGAGTGGCACTCGGCGCAGGTGGGCGTGGAGAAGGCCACCACCGCCGGGCGGCCCGGCGGGACCAGCCCGGCGAAGGGCGACTCCGAGGCGAGACGGCGCAGGCGCGCGGCGCGCCAAAGGCGCAGCCCGGCCCAGGCCAGCAGGGCCGCGGCGAGCAGGAAGGCGAGGATGGCGAGGCGCTCGAGCATCTCCAGGGTTCTCTCCGCCGCGATGCGGCGGCGTATGGCAGCGGGGTGGCGCGGCGGGCGTGCGAACGGCTCCATTCCGGCCACCCCGCAGGACGGACGGTCCATCGAGCGCGCCCGCAAGTTGGAGTCGCGAGCCGCTGGACGGGCATCGCAGGGGGCAGGCGGGCGCTGAACGTGCGGCGGCATCACTTCCGCCGCAGGCGAACGATCGGCGCTAGCGCCGCAGGCGCGCGAGCTGGAAGTAGACGAAGCAGCCGGCGCAGAAGCCGAACACCAGGTTGACCGCCGCCAGGACGACGACGAGCAGCGCGAGCGCCCAGCCGACCTGCGGCGCGCCGGCCAGCAGCGCGAGCACGCCGAGCCCCAGCACCGCCGCGCCCATGCCCTGCGCGAAGCGGTGGGGCGCCGGGTCCTCCTGGTGGACGTCCGGCTTCAGCACGCCCCGCGGGAGCAAGATATCGCGGTAGAGCCGCTGGAAGAGCGCGAGCTTCGGCGTGGCGGTGCCGAGCGCCATCACCAGGGCGACGAACGCCGCGAGCAGCGGCAGGTCGAGCAGGAACGCGATCAGCACCAGTGCGACGATACAGGCCTGGTTGACGCGCAGGGCGGTCCGGTCGAATGGCGGGAGCGCCGGCCGAGCGGCGCCCGCGGCGAGATCCTGGTAGGCCATGATGTCTCTCCCGAAGTGCTAACGCTGCTGAGTGCCGCTAGTATAGCATAAACTTTATCAAGTTTGTTGCCTATAGCCGCGCGGCCCACAATGCAGTATGCTTATGGCGCGGTGATCGGTGGCCGAGGCCCAATGCGAAGATTGGAGGGGCGGTACTTATGGCAAAGCTGTACGAGCACATCACCGACGATCTGGCGGCGTTCATACGCGAGCAGCCGCTCTTCTTCGTCGCGACGGCGCCGCTGGCGGCGGACGGCCACGTCAACCTGTCGCCGAAGGGGCTCGACACGTTCCGGATACTGACACCCCGGCGCGTCGCCTACCTGGACCTGACCGGCAGCGGCAACGAGACCTCGGCGCACCTGGCGGAGAACGGGCGGGTGACGTTCATGTTCTGCGCGTTCGGCGGGCCGCCCAAGATCCTGCGGCTCTACGGGCGGGGCCGGACGGTGCTGCCGGGCGACGGCGAGTGGGAGGAGCTGATCGGCCTGTTCCCCGAGATCCCCGGCGCGCGCCAGATCGTCGTGGCCGAGATCAGCCGCGTCCAGACATCCTGCGGCTTCGCCGTGCCGCTGATGGAGTACGTCGGGCAGCGGGACACGCTGGTGCGCTGGGCGCAGCGCAAGGGCGAGGACGGGCTGGACGCGTACCGGCGCGAGAAGAATGCGCACAGCATCGATGGCCTGCCGACGCCGCTCGGCGACTCGCTCGCGGGACGCGAGCGGTGAGGATCATCTCGCGCGCCACGGCGAGAGCACAGCCAACCTGCTGCGGGTGACCTCCAAACCGTGACCTGCCGCACCACCTGACCGAACGCAGCCGCCAGCAGGCCACGCGCCTGGCCGAAGAGCTGCGCGGCCGGCCGATCGCGCGGATCGCCAGCGGCCCGATCCTGCGCGCCAGGAAGACCGCCGCGCTCCTCGCGGCAGCCTGCGGGCTGCCGCTCGACGTCACCGACGCGCTGCGCGAGTACGGCTGCGGCGTGGCCGAGGGGCGCGCGGATGCAGAGGCCTGGGCGCTCCTCGACGCGGTCGCCTCGCCCCCACGCCTCTGGCGGTGGCGAAGCCACCCCTGAATCTCCCTGCAGGAAGCGGCCTCGGCCGGCCGCCCGTCACGCCTCCCGGCGGAGGGCCACCGGCGGGCCTGAGAACCTCCGCACTTCCTTCCCCATAACCGTACCTCAACCTCCTGCCCTGCGGTTACTCCTTCGCCGCCTGCGGGCCGGCGCCACCGAGCGCTGGAGGCGAGCGCACGCACAATTCAGCCCTGTTTCGCACCTCGATTCAGCCTTGAGAGGGAGCTGTCACCAGGGAGGATTGAGTACATTACGCGGGTACCGAAAACGTAATAGGCCCTCGCGTCCCGGTCTACCGTCGCACACTTAGGAGGTTCACGTGACAGCACACGTCCCAAAGGCCGCGCAGCAGCGCAACAGCGTCTGGCGCTCCGAGCTGATCGCCGTCGTCGGGCTGCTCGTCTTCGTCGCGGCCGTGGTCGCCATCGACGCCGGGCTGCGCCCGAGCCTGGACGCCGGGGCGCTCCAGCTCGTCGGGCTGCTCCTGGCGCTCGTCCCCGCCGCGATCTGGCTGTTCGTCTTCTATCAGCAGGACCGGCTGGAGCCCGAGCCGGTCGGGAACGTGGCGCGCATGTTCGTCATCGGGCTGGCGCTGATGGGGGCGATCGGCATCCCGCTGACCGACCAGGTGCTGCGGGTGCAGGAGTGGCTCTACGCCAGCGCTGCCGCGACCGCGCTCGGCTCGGTGGCGGTGATCGGCGCGGTGCAGGCGTTCGTGGTGTACGCCGCCGTGCGCTACTTCATCTTCGACTCGCCGGAGTTCGACGAGCGCACCGACGGGGTGGTGTACGGCACGGCGGCCGCGCTCGGCGCGGCCACGGCGCTCAACATCCAGTTCATCCTGGCCAGCGGCGGCGCCGCGCTCGGCCCGGGCGAGGTCTTCGTGGCCGAGGTGGCGCTGGCCCAGGCGGCCTTCGGCGGCCTGCTCGGCTACTTCCTGGGCCGCGCCAAGCTAGACCGCGAGCCGGTCTGGTGGCTGCCGGCCGGCTTCCTGCTCACCGCGCTGCTGGGCGGCGCCTTCGTCCTGCTGCGCGGCCAGGTCGACGCCGGCGCGGTGGACGTGGGCGCGGCCGGCGGGCTGCCGGCCTTCGGCGGGCTGCTGCTGGCCGGGGCGCTGGCGGTGGCGGTGACGGGCGTGGTCTTCGCGCTGGTGCGCCGCGATATCGCGCGCACGCTGCAGGGGAAGGGCGCCGCCGCTGCCGACGCCGCGGTCGGCGACCGGAGCGCGAACGCCATTGTCGTCGCGCTGTTCGCCGCGCTGCTGCTGGCCGGCGGCCTGATGTGGAGCAGCACGGCGAACGCCACCACCGCGTTCAGCCGCGAAGGGTTCGCCGGCGCCTACCCGGCCGCGTTCAGCGACGCGACGCGCGAGGGCGAGGCGCTGCGGGCGGTCGATACGCTCGGCACCGAGGCATCGTTCGTGGTGCGCGCGCTGCCCGTGGCCGACGCGAAGGCCGTCTCCACCCAGCTCGCCGGCGAGCGCGCCCGCCAGTTCCTCGGCTACAAGGTCACCCAGACCGATGAGGCCAGCGTGGCCGGCCGGCCGGCGCGGGCCCAGCACTTCGTGTATGTGGAGGAGGGCGGCCTGCTGGGCGGCGCGCCGCGCGTCGTCCAGGGGGTTGACTACCTCATCGCAGACGGGGGCCGGACGGTGGTCGTCACCCTGACGAGCCCGGCCGACCGGATGGGCGACGCCGAGCCGCTGTTCGACCGCTTTCTCGCCAGCCTGACGTTCTAGAAAGGGCAGCACCCATGCTCCGCATTCTCACCCGCGCCACCGGCGTGGTGGCCGTGCTCCTCGCGCTGGCGACGGCGTTCCCAGCCCACGTGACCGAGGCGGCGGTCAGCGTCTGCCGGGCCTTCCGGGCCACTAGCGAGGTGGCCTGGTACAGCAGCGACGAAGAGCCGAACGTGGACTTCTACCCGAGCGGCGTGGCCGGGATCCAGCCGTACTTCGAGTACAGCTGCGCCCCGCGCAACACCACGATCGTTACGATCTTCACCCTGGACGGCGAGGAGGTCTTCGCCGACGAGGAGACCCTGCAGCCCTCGAGCAGCAGCGACATCTACACCTACCCGCTCACCGCCAAGAGCGGCGTCATGCCGGACGGCGAGTGGGGCGTGACCTTCCTGGTCAACGATGTGCCGGTGGTGTCCGGGCAGATCACGGTGGGCGGCGAGGCGACCGATACCGTGGCCGACGTGGTCGAGGTCACCGGCACCGTGACCGACAAGCGCACCAGGAAGCCGATCCGGGGCGCGCTGTTCGTCGTGCTGTACCCGGGCGTCACCATCGAGCAGTTCGCCGACGAGGACTTCAACGAGGAGCTGATCTACACCTCGGCGGTGACCGACGCGCGCGGCCGGTTCGCGCTGGAGGAGCCGCTGGAGCGCAACGTCGAGTACTCGGTCCTGGTGGCGGCCAAGGGCTACAAGCCGGTGGCGCAGGACGGGTTCGTGATCACCGATGAGGACGAGGACCCGGTGGTCCTGAACGTCACCATGGTGAAGTAGCAACTCCTCATCAACCTCTTATCTGCGAGCCGCCTGGGGGCGTAGACACCCTCCGGGCGGCTCGTTTATACTGAGGCCGTTTTCGGCTGCCAAGAAGAAATGATGCGCTCCCTCCGACACCTCCTGCTTCTGACGGCGCTCGCGCCGATGATCGCCGCTCCGCCGGCCCGCGCTGCCGAGGCCCCGCCCGTCGCGCCCTTCGCCCCGGCGCCGGCGCTGGGCCGGATCGTGTTCGCCGCCGCGCGCGGCGAGCAGGGCGCCGAGGATATCTTCAGCAGCGACCTGGCGGGCGACTCGATCGTCAACCTCACCGCGGACCCCGCGCCGGACCGCAGCCCCTCCTGGTCGCCGGACGGCACGCAGATCGTGTTCGCCAGCCGCCAGGAGAACAACTGGGACCTGTTCGTCATGCGCGCGGACGGCACCGGCCGGCGGCGCCTGACGGACCACCCGGCCTACGACGGCGAGCCGGCCTGGTCGCCGGATGGCAGGCAGATCGCCTTCGTCTCCACGCGCGACGGCAACATGGAGATCTACACGCTGGAGCTGGCGACCGGCGCGGTGACGCGGCTCACCGACCACCCGGCGGCCGACGCGCAGCCGGCCTGGTCGCCGGATGGCAGGCAGATCGCCTTCGCCTCGTGGCGCGACGGCAACCAGGAGGTGTACCGGCTCGTGCTGCGCCCGGGGCCGGGCCAGGAGGCCGGCGAGCTCATCAACCTGAGCGACCACCCGGCGCCGGACCACAGCCCGGCCTGGTCGCCCGACGGCCGCCGGATCGCGTTCATCTCGGACCGCGAGGGGAGCGGCAACCTGCACGTCGTCGACCTGGTGACCGGGCGCGAGGAGCTGGCCGGGCCGCGCGACCGGAGCCTGAGCGACCCGTCGTGGACGCCGAGCGGCGGGCTGCTGGCGGTGGGGTTCTGGCGCGCGCCGGGGCGCGGCTTCTCATCGCGCCAGGGCGTGCTGATCACCAGGCCGGGCCTGGAGGAGGGCGTGTTCCTGGTGGGCAGCAACCACAGCTACGGCGGGCCGAAGTGGAGCGCCCGCGCGCGCGCCCCGCTGCTGAGCGCGGACCGCATCCAGCCGGGGCGGCCGCTGCCGACGCCCGCCGAGCCGCCGTCGCTCGACGACATACCGCGCGGGTTCGCGGACCTCGGCGACGTGCGGTCGGGCGGGATGCCGCGGCTGGCGGCGGCGGTGCAGCCGTCGTTCATGGCGCTGCGGCGGGCGGTGATCGAGGCCAGCGGGCACGACTTCCTGGCGCGGCTGAGCGAGGCGGGCCGCGCGGTGGATTTCCAGAGCGGCACCTCTTCGTACACGAGCTGGCACAAGGCCGGGCGGGCGTTCGACACGCTGTTCGACTACAGCGCGGACGGGCGGCAGGTGCTGTACATCACGCCGGAGTGGCGCTCGGGCCGGCTCTTCTGGCGGCTGTACCTGCGCGCGGCGCGGCAGGACGGCACGCAGGGCGCGCCGCTGTTCGCCCCGGTGTTCAACACGCGCACCAGGGAGCTGCTCGCGCCGCCGGCGGGCTACTTCGTGGACTTCACCGCGCTCGCGGCCGAGCACGGCTGGAGCCGGATCGCCGCCCAGGAGCGCGAGACCTTCGACTGGCGCAGCGAGCTGCTGGCGCTCGAGTACTGGCACTTCGAGAAGCGCGACGGCCTGAGCTGGTACGCGGCCATGAGCCTGGTCTACGACGAGCAGACGCTGGCGCGGCTGTTCAGCGTCGAGCGGCTGGCGGCCGCCGGGCGCACCGGCAACCTCGGCAACCTCGGGCTGCCGTGGGCGCCGCCGCAGCCGCCGGCGATCTTCGACGGGCGGCCGTTCAGGCTCGGGCAGCCGTTCTGACGGGCAGCGGCCGGTGGTCGCCCGGCCGCCGATGTCCCCCTCAGATCACCCGCTCGTTGCCGCCGTCGATCGGAATCTGCGCCCCGGTGGTCTTGGCGAAGCGCGGCCCGCACACCTCCGCCACCAGCTCCGCCACATCGCGGCTGGTGATCTCGACCCGCAGCAGGTTGTTGCGCCGGTACTGCTCGACGGTCATGCCGTAGCTGGCCGCGCGCGCCTGCAGCACCTCCTCGGTCCAGATGCCGGTGTCGAACACCGCGTTCGGGTGGATCACATTGACGCGGATGCCGTCGCCGCCCCACTCCAGCGCGGCCACGCGCGCCAGCTGCGTGAGCGCCGCCTTGGAGGCCGAGTAGGCCGCGGCGCCCGGGCCGGGCGCCGGCACGTTCTTCGAGCCGATGACGACCACCCGCCCGCCGCGCGGCGCGCGCTTGAGCAGCGGGTGGGCCTTGCGCAGCAGCGACAGGTTCGCGTCGAGGTTGACGCGCATCGTCCGCTCCCACTCCTCGTCGCTGAGCGCGGCGATCGGGGCGCTGCGGCCGAAGATCCCGGCGTTGAGCACCAGCATGTCCAGCCCGCCAAACGCGCGCGCGCCGGCCTCCAGCGCGGCGTCCAGCTCGGCCCCCGCGGTCACATCGCACGTGATCGGGAGCACCTCGCGCCGCCGCAGCTCGGCCACCTGCTCGCTCCGGTCCAGCGCGACCACCGCCGCCCCGCGCGCCCGGAGCGCCTCGACGCAGGCCCGGCCGATGCCCGAGGCCGCGCCGGTCACCAGCGCCACCTCGCCGGCGAACGGCGGCGGCGCCCCCTGGCGCTTCAGCTTGGCCTGCTCCAGCTCCCAGTACTCGACGTCGAACAGGTCCTTCGGCGGCAGCGCCTCGTAGCCGCCGAGGGCCGCGGCGCGCTGGACGATGTCGATCGTGTGGCGGTAGATCTCCTCGGCGATCGCCGCGTCCCGCGCCGTGCGCCCGATCGCGAGCATGCCCAGCTCGGGGTCCAGGATGATGCGCGGGGCGGGGTCGAGCATGACCAGCGGCGGGCCAGATGCGCCGCTGCCGCCGGCCTGCCCGGCGTGCTCCTCGAAGTAGCGCCGGTACTCCTCGGCGTAGCGGGCCACGTCGCGCCCGATGAGCGGGACGCGCTTGGTGCGGATCACGTGGTCCGGCGTCGCGCAGCCCTGCAGCGCCAGCTGCGCCACGTCCGGGCGGCGGGCGAACGCGAGACACTGCGGGTCGCTGTGCGTGGCCATGATGACCGGGAAGCCGGCGACCTGCGAGACCTCCTGGCGGATGGTCGCGAGCTCGACGGGGTCGCCGCGCGCCGGCTGCGGAGCTTCCGGGATCGGCGCGGAGCCATGCACGCGCGCTGCGGCCGCCAGGTACTCCTCGGCGCGCGTCACGAGCTCGATGTGGCGCTCGTAGGACTCGCGGGCCGAGGCGCCCCAGGTGAACAGGCCGTGCTTGAGCAGCACCATCCCGACCGTGCCGGCGTGGGCCTGGGCGGGGAACTGCTCGGCCACCACCCGCGCCAGCGCGAACCCGGGCATCACATAGGGGATGATCACCACCGAGTCGCCGTAGATCTCGCGCACGCGCTCCTCGCCGCCGGGCGAGTTCATCACCGCCAGGAGCGCGTCGGCGTGGGTGTGGTCCACCCAGGGGTACGGCAGGACGGCGTGCAGGATCGCCTCGACCGACGGGGTCGGCGCGGAGGCGTCGGTGAGCGCGCAGCGCAGCTCGTTGACCATCTGGCTGTCGGTGAGCGCGTCCAGGGTGGCGAGGCACAGCAGCGGGCGCAGCCGCACCGGGGCGAACCCGGCCGGCTCGATCGTCGCCAGGTCCCAGCCGCTGCCCTTGATGTACAGGATCTCCTCCTGCTCGCCGAACAGGTTGGGCGCGCTGGCCTTGACCGACGTGTTGCCGCCGCCGTGCAGCACCAGGCTCGGGTCGCGCCCGAGCAGGCGCGAGGAGTACACCCGCAGCGCAAGCGTATCCGCGCAGCGCGCCGCCTCGTCCTCGTTCCAAAGGCTCTGCATCGGAGCTCTCCCTCAGCGCACCTCGACGATCATCTCGATCTCGACCGCGTAGTTGAACGGCAGGGTCATGCCGACGGCGCTGCGGGCGTGCCGGCCGGCCTCGCCGAAGACCTCCAGCAGCAGGTCGCTGCAGCCGTGGATCACGCCCGGCGTGTTGTCGAACCCGGGCGCGACGTTGACCATGCCGAGCACCTTGACGACCCGCACCACGTTGTCCAGCGAGCCGGCGAGCGTCTTGACCGCCCGCAGGCAGTTGAGCGCCGAGAAGCGCGCCGCCTCGTACCCCTGCTCGACGGTCAGGTCCTCGCCGAGCCGGCCCTTGATCTCCCGGTCGCCCCAGCGCGAGACCTGGCCGGCGGTGTAGATCAGGTTGCCGGTGCGGACGGCCTGGACGAACCGGCCGGTGTCCAGCTCCACCGGCTCGATGGTGTAGCCGAGCGCCTGCAGCTTCGCCTCGTACGACATGACCAGCTCCTTTCAGAATGGTGCGGAGGCCGCAGCGACGCCCGACGGGCCGCCGCTACGGCCTCCACCGATCCTTTATTTGTTCCGCCGCCCCCGCGGGCCGGGCGGTGTGGTGGCCTGCGGCCCGCCAGGCTCCCTTTCACCGGCTCCAGGCGGCGCGCAGCAGCCGCAGCCAGTTGCCGTGCATGATCGCCGCGATGTCCGCCTCGGCGTAGCCGCGCCGCGCCAGCAGCTCCGGCAGGCGCTGCAGGTCGGCGATCGTGTCGAGGTCGGCCGGCACCTGCTCCAGCCCGAAGCCGCCGTCCAGGTCGGTGCCGATCGCCGCGTGGCGGCTGCTGCCCGCCAGCTGGCACACGTGGTCGATCTGGTCGACGACATCCTCGAGCGAGACGGGCGGGTTGGCGGGGTTGGGGCGCTCGGAGGCGACCCAGCCGGGCTTGAGCATCCAGGCGTCGAGCGCCGCGCCGATGACGCCGTCGCGCGCGATGATCGCCCGCAGCTGGTCGTCGTCGAACTGGCGCTGGTGCGGCACGAGCGCCCGGCAGTTGTTGTGGCTGGCGATCACCGGCCCGCCGAAGCGCTCGATCGCCTGCCAGAAGGCCTGGTCCGAGCAGTGGGTCAGGTCGAGCACGACGCCGAGGCGCTCCATCTCGGCCAGCAGCGCCACGCCGAGCTCGCTGAGGCCGAGCTCGGTGCCGGTGCCGCCGGCGTAGCGCCCGGGGCCGTAGTGGGTGATACCGATCAGCCGCAGGCCGGCCCGCCACCACTCCTCGAGCTCGTCCGGCGCCAGGATCGGGTCGGCGCCCTCCATGCTGATGATGAAGCCGAGCGGCGGGGCGCTCTCCGGCGCGGCGCCGGCCGCCTCCCAGGCGCGCCACGCCTCCCAGTGCGCCTCGAGGGCGCCGAGGTCGCCGATCACGCGCGCCTGGCCCATGCGCTCCAGCGCGCGGTAGTAGGCCAGCTGGCCGCGGGCCACGCCCTGGGCCTGCGCCGGCGAGCCGAAGTCGACGTGCGGCACCGGGCGGCCGGTCGAGCGCGCCAGCAGCGTCGCGAACGAGAGCGCCACGCGGCCGCGGCGCATGTCCGGCAGGGCGACGGTGCCGAGGCCGCGCGCCTTGCCGGGCAGGCCGGTCTCGAGCGTGCGGATGGTGTGCGCCGCCAGGAGCAGGTCGCGGTTCCACTGCAGCGCGTTCCAGGCCAGGTCCAGGTGTGCGTCGATGATCAGCATGTCACACCGCCGTCTCGCTCCCGCAGAGAGAATGGCTGCGCCCCCGCAGCAGCGGAGCCCAGCAGAACTGTTCGCGGTGCTATCCTACCAGAAATGCGGCGCGCCGCGTGCAGAGCCCGGCCCGGTTGACTGGCATGGCGGCAGGTGCTACACTTGCGGGCTGCTGAGAGGAGGCCGCCATGTTCACACACGTCGACCACATCGGCTTTGTGGTGCGCAATATCGACGAGGCCGTCGAGTTCTATAGCCGGACGTTCGAGATCTCCGAGTGGGAGCGGATCGACCTCCCCGAGCGCCACACGGCCGTCGCCGTGGGCTGGGTCGGCGGGCAGATGCTCGAGCTGATCGCGCCCACCTCCGAGCAGGCGGCGTTCGCGAAGTACCTGGCCGAGCGCGGGCCGGGTATGCACCACATCGCGTACCGCGTGGAGGATATCGCCGGCGCGCTCGCCGCGCTGCGGGCCCGCGGCGTGCAGCTGATCGACGAGGCGGCGCGCCCCGGCATCCACAACACGCTCGTCGCGTTCCTGCACCCCAAGAGCTGTTTGGGCGTGCTGGTGGAACTGGTGCAGCATCAGTAGGAATGTCGTGCCGACCAATCTGCGCCGCAGCATCCTCATATCGCTCGTCCTGGCCTTCGGCGTGGCCATCGGCCTGGGGCTGATCAGCGACATCCGCGACGTCTCGCGGAGCTTCAGCACCTTCCAGTGGACGGTGCTCCCGGCCGTGCTCGGCTTCACGCTGCTCAACTACGCGCTGCGCTGGCTGAAGTGGGACTACTACCTGCGCGCGATGCGCATGCACCACGGGGTGAGCCGCTGGGACAGCGTGCTGCTCTTCACCAGCGGCATGCTCATGGCCGTCACGCCGGCCAAGGTCGGCGAGGTGCTCAAGAGCGCGCTGCTCAGGCGCATCAACGGCACGCCGCTGTCGGCCTCGGCGCCGATCGTGCTGGCCGAGCGCATCACCGACGGGCTGGCGATGCTGCTGCTGATGGGCGCCGGCCTCACGCTCTACGCCCCGGCGCGCCCGGCCTTCGTGGCCCTGCTCGCGCTCACCGTCGCCGGGCTGGCCGCCCTCCAGTCCCAGCCGCTGGTGGACCGGCTGTGCGCCGTGCTGGCGCGCCTGCCGTTCGGCGAGCGGGCGGTGCCGCGCCTCCAGACCGCCTACGCGAGCACCCGCGCCCTGCTGAACTGGCGGGTCCTGTTCCCCTCCACCGCGATCAGCCTGGTGTCCTGGTTCGGCGAGTGCCTGGCGTTCTACTACGTGCTGCGCGGCGTCGGCGTGGAGGGCGAGGCGCTGCGGCTGCTGCTGGTGGCGACCTTCGTCTTCGCCGCGTCCACGCTGTTCGGGCTGGTCTCGTTTCTGCCGGGCGGCCTCGGCGTCTCCGAGGCCTCCAGCACCGGGCTGCTGGTGCTGCTGGTGCCCATGGCGGCCGGCCCGGCCACCGCCGCCACGATCCTGATCCGCTTCTGCACGCTCTGGTTCGGCGTGACGCTCGGCGCGCTGGCGCTGGCGCTCTTCGGGCGGCGCTACCGCACGGGGGCGCCCGGAGCGCCGGTGGCGGAGGGCGCGGCGCCGTAGCGCCGGAGCGCTGTTGTTCGTGCCGCTCGCGCGAAAGGGATGCCCGTCGTCGTGCGGCGCCGCCTCGAACCCCCGCTCCGCCCGTCCGGCGGGCGGGTGTACGGCCTGAGGGGCGCACCCTCAGCCACCGCGGCGCCCGATCCGCAGCGGCGGGGCTATGGGCGCGTCGCACACCACCTGCACGCCCGAGATCGTCGCCCGGCACATGCCGCCGCGCCCGATCATGCGCTACGATAGAAGGACAAACGCAACAGAGGGCTCCCCTGCATGATCCGTTTTCTCGCGAAGCTTCTCGTCCTCCCCGCCGCGCTGCTGGCCCTGGCCGCGTGCGGCGCGCGCCCGCTGCTCGGGGAGGTGACCCTCTCCGCGCCCGAGCTGCACGCCACCGGCGCCGGCGAGACCGTCCGCATCAGCTACGCCATCGGGCGCCCGGCGAGCGTCACCGTGTACCTCGAGGACGCCGCGGGCGCGCGCTACGTGCTGCGGCAGGACGAGCCGCGCCAGGCGTCGGCCGAGCCTTACACCCTGCGCTTCGACGGCACGGCGCCCACCGACGACCCCGAGATCAAGCAGCGCGCCCTGCCGAGCGGCAGCTACACTGTGGTGGTCGAGGCGGCCGCGGCGGACGGCGAGCGGGCCAAGCGCGAGCTGCCGCTGACGATCGTCGCCGCCGACGCGCCGCTGCCGCAGATCGAGAACCTGGTGGCCTACCCGACGACGATCTCGCCCAACGCCGACGCGATCGACGACGTGGCCGAGATCACCTTCCGCCCGGTCGTCACCGCGACGGTGGACATCGAGATCATCGGGCCGGGCTGCAACCCGCTCTGCCCGTTCATCAGCGGCCAGGAGGTCGAGCCGGTGCTGCAGCGCTTCGTCTGGAACGGGCGCACGGTGGACGGCGCGCTGCTGCCGAACGGGGACTACACCTACCTCGTGCGGGCGCGCGACCGGCTCGGCAACCTGGTGGAGAAGCGCGGCGCGATCTCGGTGGTGGGCGCCGGCCAGCCGGAGGTCACCATCACCTACAGCTACATGGCGCCGCAGGCGATCATGCTCGGCGACGTGATCACCGTCACCATGCGGGTCAAGAACACCGGCGACGTGCCGATCCGCACCTACGGCCCGCCGTCCGGCTACGAGTACACCACCGACGAGGTGTTCTCCTCGATCGAGGACGGCCGCTACGCCGCCAAGTCGGGCGGCTTCTGGCGCATCGGCGTCGACTGGGACGCCAACAGCGGCGGGGCGGCCAAGCGCTACCCCTACCGCTGGGCGCTGAGCCCGCGCCCGCCGGAGCAGTGGCGGGTGCCGTTCGAGGAGGACCTGCTCATGCCCGGCGAGGAGGCCGAGATCATCGGGCGGGTGCGCGTGCTGCAGCAGGAGACCAAGATGGGCTTCTACGTCGGCCTGATCCAGGACGGCGTCGGCTTCTTCCAGGACCGCACCGGCCGGACGATTGTGGAGGTCGGGTTCTGAGGCGCCGCGGATTCGCCACGCCGCCCGGCCAGCAGAAAAGGTGAGCACAACGGCGTGCAAGCTGGACGAAGGTGTGCTATAATGCGGCATGGCTTGCAACAAGCGAACGACAGGCTGCGCCGGCCTGCTCGCGATTAGTAAGGAGTAATCCGTGGCGCTCGACAAAGAAGACAAGACGACGATCATCAGCGACTACCAGGTGCACGGCAACGACACCGGCTCACCTGAGGTGCAGGTTGCGCTGCTCACCGAGCGCATCAACCAGCTGATCGAACACCTGAAGATCCACACGCACGACCACCACTCGCGGCGTGGTCTGCTGAAGCTGGTGGGCCGTCGCCGTCGGCTGCTGGCCTACCTGAGCGGCAAGGACAAGGAGCGCTACCGGGCGCTCATCGACCGCTTGGGTCTGCGGCGCTAGGAGACAATGGGTGAGCGACTGGATGACGAAACGACTGTCGCTAGCACTGGATACACTTCCTCTCGTCGTCCTCGCTTCACTATCTGCCCCGTGCGTAAGATCTACTCTGCGAGCCTGGGGAGGAAGCTCCCCGGGCTCGTGCGTGTTGCAGGCCACTCGTATGTAGGCGGGTCGTTAGGGATTGGAGAGCGCGGCCGAGAGCCGAGGGTGAGAGCGAACAGCCACACGGGCGATGCCCCAGCGTCTGCCTTCGGCCTTCCCCTCTCGGAAGCGGCCTCCAGTGCCTAACGGCCCTCAGAAGAGCCGCAGAGACGGCTCATCGTAAGGAACAGAAACGTATGTCAGAGGTTCAGATACGTACTGAGACGACCGAGTTTCACGGACGCAAGGTGTACTCGGTCAGCACCGAGATCGCCGGGCGCACCCTCACGCTGGAGACCGGGCGGCTGGCCGAGCAGGCCGACGGCGCGGTCACCGTTCGCTACGGCGACACCGTGCTGCTGGCGACCGCCGTCGGCGCCAAGACGCCCCGCGAGGGAGTCGACTTCTTCCCGCTCACGGTGGACTACGAGGAGCGGACCTACGCCGTGGGGAAGATCCCCGGCAGCGTGCTGCGGCGCGAGGGCCGGCCGGCTGAGTCGGCCATCCTCACCGCCCGCCTCACCGACCGCCCGCTGCGGCCGCTCTTCCCCGAGGGGTACCGCAACGAGGTCCAGGTGATCGTCACCACCTTCTCGACCGACCTGATCAACGACCCGGCGCCGCTGTCGATCATCGGCGCCTCGGCGGCGCTGGCGATCTCCGACATCCCGTTCCTCGGGCCGGTCGGCGCGGTGCAGGTCGGCTACCTGGACGGGCAGCTGGTGATCAACCCGCCGATGCAGCAGATGTCCGAGAGCGAGCTCGACCTGGTGGTGGCCGGCACGAAAGACGCCGTGCTGATGGTCGAGGCCGGGGCCAAGGAGCTGCCTGAGGACGTGATGCTGCAGGCGGTGATGGAGGGCCACGCGATCTGCAAGCAGCTCTGCGCGCTGCAGGAGGAGCTGGTGCGGCTGGCCGGCAAGCCGAAGCGGCCGTTCACCCCGCCGCCGGCCGACACCTCGCTCGAGGATGCGGTGCGGGCCTGGATGGGCAACCGGCTGTACGAGGCGATCAGCAACCCGAACAAGGCCGTGCGCGAGCAGCAGACCGAGCAGCTGAAGGCGGAGGTGATCGCCCACTTCACCGCCGACGAGCCGGAGGAGGAGATCGCGGCCCGCACCAAGGCGGTCGACACGGCCTTCGAGAACATCCTGTACGAGGAGGTCCGCCGCCTGATCCTGGAGCGCGGCGAGCGGGTCGACGGGCGCGGGCCGACCGACATCCGGCCGATCACGGTCCAGGTCGGGGTGATCCCGCGCGTCCACGGCTCGGGGCTGTTCACCCGCGGCCAGACCCAGGTGCTGACGATCGCGACGCTCGGGGCGCCGGGCGAGGAGCAGCGGGTGGGCGTGAGCGAGCTGGGGGTGGAGCCGGCCAAGCGCTACATCCACCACTACAACTTCCCGCCCTTCTCCACCGGCGAGGTGAAGCGGCTCGGCTCGCCGCGGCGGCGCGACATCGGGCACGGGGCGCTGGCCGAGCGCTCGCTGCTGGCGGTGCTGCCGCCCAAGGAGGAGTTCGCCTACACCATGCGCCTGGTCTCCGAGACGCTGTCGTCGAACGGCTCGTCCTCGATGGCCTCGGTGTGCGGCAGCACGCTGGCGCTGATGGACGCGGGCGTGCCGATCAAGGCGCCGGTGGCCGGGATCGCGATGGGCCTGATCACCGGGAGCGACGGCCGCTGGAAGGTCCTGACCGACATCCAGGGCGTCGAGGACCACCTGGGCGACATGGACTTCAAGGTGGCCGGCACCGCTACGGGGATCACCGGGCTGCAGATGGACATCAAGACCACCGGGATCACCTACGACATCATGCGCGTGGCGTTCGAGCAGGCGCGCGAGGGGCGGCTGCAGATCCTGGACAAGATGCTGGCCGTGATCGACAAGCCGCGCCCGCAGATGTCGCCGTTCGCGCCGCGCATCATCACGCTGCAGATCAACCCCGATAAGATCGGCACGCTGATCGGCCCGGGCGGCAAGACGATCCGCAGCATCACCGACGCGACGGGCGCGCAGATCGACATCGAGGACGACGGGCGGGTGTTCATCGCCACCGCCGACGGCGAGGCGGCCGAGCGCGCGGTCTCGATGATCGAGGCGCTCACGCGCGAGATCAAGGTCGGCGACATCTTCCTCGGCAAGGTGGTGCGGATCATGCCCTTCGGCGCCTTCGTCAACCTGGTGCCGGGCAAGGACGGCATGGTCCACGTCTCCGAGCTGGACGTGAACCGCGTCGAGAACGTCGAGGACGTCGTCAAGATGGGCGACGAGATCAACGTGATGGTGATCGGCGTGGACCAGGGCACCGGCAAGGTCAGCCTGTCGCGCCGGGCGCTGCTCACCGGCGAGAGCGCCGAGGACCGCCAGGCGGCCGGGAGCGGGCGCGGCCCGCGCAACGGCAGCGACCGCGGCCCGCGCCAGAACGGCGACCGCGGCCCGCGTGGCGGCGGGGACCGGCAGCGCCCGCGCCGCCGCGACTAGGAGCTCATTGCGGCGGTGTGGCGCGGCTTCGCCGCG
>CALJIC010000129.1 GCA_937974195.1 uncultured Roseiflexaceae bacterium
CGAACCTCCCCGCTGAATGCTTCCTCAGAGAGCCTGGGCTTTTCACACCCGCGGCTGAACGCCGCCGTGGTGGGCCAGTGGCCTCCTCACCGCCCAACAGAACAAAGCTTCCTTAGGCGGCCTCCGGGCCTCCCCGCTGCATACTTCCTCAGAGGGCCTCCCGGTGGAAAGCTGCCTTGAAGAGTCCGCGGCCTCCGGGCCTCCCCGCTGGATACTCTCTTAGAGGGCCTCCCGGCGAAAAGCTTCCTTGGCGCGCCTGAGCCTCCCCAGACCCTCCGGAGCTACGCGGCGGGCTCGAACGGCAGCTCGACGACCTCCCCGCGCAGATCGGCGCCGGCGACCTGGACGACCGCGCCGGGCTGGGCGTGCGCCGAGCGCACATAGGCCAGGGCGATCGCGCCAAAGCGCGGCGAGACGACCGCGCTCGTGAGGTCGCCGGCGTCCTTGCCCTCGGCCTCCAGCTTCGCCGGCGTGGCAATCGACGGAAGGGCACCATCCTCCGAGTCCGCCGGTCGCCGCAGCTTCAGGCCCATCAGGCGCTTGGCGAGGCGGCCGCGGCTCTCCATGCGCGCGATGATCTCCTGGCCGACGTAGCAGCCCTTGGAGAAGCTCACGGCATCGAGCAGGCCGGTCTCGAGCGGGATGTACTCCTGGCTGAGCTCGCGCCCGAAGGCGCCGTAGCCCTGCTCGACGCGCAGGACGTCGTACGCCTCGGGGCTCAGCGGCGCGGCCCCGGCGCTCAGCAGCGCCGAGCGAACGGCATCGGCGGCCTCGGCCGGGATGTAGAGCGTGAAGCCCTGCCCGCCGAGCGGCTTGCGCCGCGCGACGAGGAGCTGCGCCCCCGCGATCGCCACCGCGGCCGTGTGGTGCAGCGGGAGATCGGCGAGCGAGGCGCCGCTGAGCTGCGCCAGCACCTCGGGGGCACGCGGGCCGAAGAGCGCGAGCTGGGCGTGGGTGCGCCCGGCCGGCTCGAGCGTCACCTGGTCGTTGAAGAAGATGTTGCGGCGCAGGTGCGAGTAGACCGGCGGCCCCTGCTCCAGGCTCGTGACCAGCAGCAGCGCGTCCTCGAGCGCGTGGACCGTGAGCACGTCGATGATCCGGCCGATCGGCGTGGTCAGCACTGTCAGGGCGCCCTCGCCGGGCCGCAGGCGCTCCACGTCGTTCGTCGAGAGGCGCTGGAGCAGCGCGGCCCGGTCGCGGCCGCGCATGAAGATCCGGCCGGCGCTCGACTCATCTATCAGCGCGGCGCCCGTCAGCGCCGCCTCGTAGCCCGCATATGCGGTGCGCTGTGTCGCAGTCATAGCAGTTCTCCATCTGGCGTCGGCCTCATTATAGCAAGCCTGCGCCGCGCCTGCCCACGGCCGCACCTCCCGGCCGGGCAGCCGCTCACTCGGAGCTGACGCTGACGATCCGCCCGGGCACGACGACCACGGAGCGTACAGTGCGCTCCGCCAGGGCCGCGGCCACCCTCGGCTGCGCCAATGCCGCCGCACGCACCGCCTCGTCATCCGCGTCGGCTGGGACGCGGACGCGCCCGCGCACCTTCCCATCCACCTGCACCGGCAGCTCGACCGTCTCCGGGGGCGCCTCCTCGGCCTCCGGCCAGGGCTGGTCGTGGACCGACCCCTGGCCGCCCAGGCGCTCCCACAGCTCCTCGCACACAAAGGGCGCGAAGGGCGCCAGCAGCAGCACCAGCGTCCGGCAGGCGTCGGCGTACGCTTCCGGCGACAGCCGCGCCCGCTCGGCGCGCAGCCAGCCGGCGAACTCCATCAGCGCCGCGATCGCTGTGTTGAAGCTGCGCGCCTCCAGCGCCTCGGTCACCCGGCGCACAGCTCGACCGACCGGCCTCATATCAGAGCTGCGAGCGCCCGGCCGATCCGCCGGCCGGCGGCCGTTGCACAGCTCCCACACCCGGCCCAGGAAGCGCGCCGCGCCGACCACCCCCCGATCGCTGAAGTCGACGTCCTGGTCGAACGGCCCCATGAACAGCATCGCCAGCCGCAGCGCGTCCGCCCCGTAGCGGTCCATGTACTCGTCGGGGTTGACCACATTGCCGCGCGACTTGCTCATCTTGCTGCCGTCGCGGGTGATCATCCCGTGCAGCTGCAGCCTGGCGAACGGCTCCGCCACCGGCACCAGCCCCAGGTCATGCAGCGCCATCGTGATAAAGCGGGCGTACAGGTGGTGCATAGTCGCGTGCTCCGGGCCGCCGGTGTACATGTGCACCGGCAGCCAGCGCGCCACCCGCCCCGGGACCCACGGCACATCCGCCCGCTCAGTGGATGTGTAGCGCATGAAATACCAGGCGCTGTCCAGGAAGTTGTCCGACACATCGGTCTCGCGGCGGGCCGGGCCGCCGCACGCGGGGCATGTGGTGCTGACGAACGACTCGTCGCTGGCCAGCGGCGCGACCCCGCCCGGCCGGTAGTGCTCCAGGTGCGGCAGCAGCACCGGCAGCTGGTCCTCGGGCACCGGGACGGTGCCGCACCGGTCGCAGTAAATGATAGGGATGGGCGGCCCCCAGTAGCGCTGCCGGCTGATCAGCCAGTCGTGCAGGCGGTAGCTGACCGCGCCGTTCTCCTCGGTCCGGCCGATCCAGGCGCGCTGGCGCTTGATCACCGGCGCGGCGAAGTCCACCTGCCGGTAGTCCAGCAGCCGGTCGGCGTAGCGCGTGATACGCAGGAACCACTGCGTCAGCGTGCGCTGGACGATCGGCGTATCGCAGCGCTCGCAGCGCCCGTCGGAGGCCTGCTCGTTCGCCAGCACCGTGCGGCAGGACGGGCACCAGTTCACCGGCGCCTCGGCGCGGTAGGCCAGCCCGGCCTTGAACAGCTTGACGAAGATCCACTGCGTCCAGCGGTAGTACTCCGGGTCGGAGGTGATCATCTCGCGCGACCAGTCGAACGCGGCGCCCAGGCGCCTCAGCTGCTCGCGGAAGCGCGCGATCGAGCGGGCGGTCACCTCGCGCGGGTGTGCGCCAACCTTCAGGGCGTAGTTCTCGGAGTGGATGCCGAAGGAGTCGAAGCCGATCGGCTGAAAGACATCGTAGCCGCGGCGGCGCATGTAGCGGCCGTAGGCGTCGGCCCCGCTGTAGCTGAAGACGTGGCCGATGTGCAGGCCCTCGCCGCTCGGGTAGGGGAATTCCACTAGGTTGTAGAACGGGCGCGCGGCGGCGTCCAGATCGACCCAGCCGCTCCCCTCAGCCACCCAGCGCGCCCGCCAGCGCGCCTCGATCTCGTGCGGGTTGTACTTGTCGCTCATTGTCTTGCTCCCTGGTTCGTATGACGGCCAGCACGTGCGGGTGTGTGCGCGCCAGCGAGCGGCGGCGCGCGCCAGGGAGAAGGGAGTGTCGTCCGAACCTCGTCATCATGGAAGTCCTCGCCAGAGAATCAGAAAGCCTTCCCTCGCGGGAAGGCCACGTCATCGCGTCAGGACAGGCGGAGCTACCCAGGCACATCGCCGCCCAACGCCTCGTGGCCCTCCCGGTTGAGGAGGGCAGGCGTGAGGGCGTTGAACACTGTGCACACAGCGGGCATCACTTCATCGCTCCACATGCTGTCGCTACGATCCAGTGTACCACACCGCCGCCGCTCGCCCTATCGGCCGAAAGTATGGGACGAGCGCAGCTCAGGCTGCTATCATTTACAGGACTTACGCGGTGGTCCATCCTGCACCCAGGCGTGTTCCGCAGGCGCTCCGCCCTGCACCCGCAAGCGAACGCGTACCGTGCCAGTCTGCCCGTTGTCACGCCCACATACACCGATGCCCGTGCCTCACGCACAGACTGATGTGCTTCAATGCCCAGTGTGGTTGACGACGAGCGGCTCATGTGTTGCAATGCCCAGCGTGGTTGACGACGAGCGGCTGGTGGGCTGGAATACAACGGGCAATCCGGTTAATGACGAGCGGCTGGTGTGCTGAGGCATGACAACGGGCGATGGAGGGAGGCGGCGCCGCTTGCGGGGAAGGTTCGGAAGGCGTACCTCCTGTCACGAATACGGCTGACGCGGCCTCCCTGCGGGTCGCCTGCGT
>CALJIC010000130.1 GCA_937974195.1 uncultured Roseiflexaceae bacterium
CGACCTCAGCGACCGACGACGGCATGATGGACGAGGCCACGCCCGAGCCGACCTCGACATCGGGAACGGGCCAGGGCATGGACGAGCCCGCGTCCACCGGGATGAGCGCGGGCATGGACGGCGGCACGATGGGCGAGCAGCCGGCGTGGCAGAGCGTGGCGCTGACCGACGCGCGCAGCGGCGCATCCTTCACGCTGGGCGACTTCGCGGGGCGCACGGTGTTCGTGGAGCCAATGGCGACGTGGTGCAGCAAGTGCCGCGAGCAGATGCACATCATCCGCGACGTGCGGGCGCAGCTCGACCCGGACGAGGTCGTCTTCATCGGGCTGAGCGTCGAGACGAACATCTCGGCGGCGGAGCTGGCGCGCTACGTGGACGAGCAGGGCTTCGACTGGATGTTCGCGGTGATGTCGCCCGAGCTGCTGCAGGAGCTGGCCGGCGTCTTCGGCCGCACGATCGCGAACCCGCCCTCCACGCCGCACTTCGTGATCCGGCCGGACGGCAGCGTGTCGGAGCTGACGACGGGGATCAAGCCGGCTGAGGCGCTGCTCGCCGAGTTGGGCGCGGCGCGGGAGGGCACGATGCCGTGAGCCAATACCTGGAGGCGTTCGTCCTCGGAAACGGCGCGATCCTCGGCAACATCTGCATGCTGCCGCTCTACCCCGGCCTGGTAGCCTTCCTCGCCGGGCAGATCCCCAGCGCACAGCGGCTCGTCGCCCCCCCCGCGCCGGCGGTGGCGCTGCGGGTCGGGTGGCTGGGGGCGCTCGTGCTGGCCGGCATCCTGAGCATGATGCTGCTGGTCGGGCTGGCGGTGTACGCGCTGCGGCAGTCGTTCGGCGCCGTCCTGCCGGTGCTGCTCCCGGCGATCTACCTGGCGGTGATCGCGCTCGGCGCGCTGATGCTGGCGGGCCGCAACCCCTTCGCCGGGCTGCGCGCGGCGAGCACGCCGGCGCTGCGCGACCCGCGGGCGGCGGCCTTCGTGTACGGGCTGCTGCTCGGCCCGATGACGCTGCCCTGCACCGGCCCGCTGATCGTCAGCGCCTTTGTGCTCGGCGCCGGGAGCAGCGCCGCGCTCGCCGAGGGGCTGCTGTACTTCCTGTGCTTCGGCCTCGGCTTCGGCTGGCCGCTGGTGCTGCTGCCGCTCATCGCGCAGCCGGCGCAGCGCCGCTTCACCGGCTGGCTGGCGCGGAACCACGTGGCGCTCAGCCGCCTCTCGGGCGTCCTGCTGGTCGCCATCGGCGGCTTCGGGCTGTGGGCCGAGGTGCTGCCGAACCTCTGAGGCGCCCATCGCGCTCACTCGATGGT
This sequence comes from uncultured Roseiflexaceae bacterium, assembly GCA_937974195.1. GTDB lineage: Bacteria > Chloroflexota > Chloroflexia > Chloroflexales > Roseiflexaceae > CALJIC01. Next base: position 1,306 of record CALJIC010000130.1, read on the forward strand.
ACAATACTGGCCTGCGCTGGAAGAGTGCGTACGCCGCCTCGGCGGGGCGAAGCTCCTGCCCCGCCGCGCGTGGCGTGACGATAGCCAGAGGACCATCGATGAGCGACCTTCCCACGGCCCCGCGCGTCGCGCTGGCGGTCATGGCCCACCCCGACGACATCGAGTTCATGGCCGGCGGGCTGATCAGCCGCTGGGCGCGCGCGGGCACCGAGCTGCACTACTGCCTCCTGACGGACGGCAACGCTGGCAGCCGCGACCCGCAGCTCACCCCCGAGCGGCTGGCGATGATGCGCCGCGAGGAGCAGCAGGCGGCCGGGGCGATCTTCGGCGTCGCGGGGTACACCTTCCTCGGGTACCACGACGGGCGCCTCGCCGACACGTTCGAGCTGCGCCTGCAGATCGCGCGCGTCATCCGGCGCGTGCGCCCCGACGCGGTGGTCACCTCGGACCCGCAGTTCTTCTACAGCCCGTGGTATCTCAACCACCCGGACCACCGCGCGGCCGGGGCCGCCACGACGGCGGCGATCATGCCGCTGGCGAACACGCGCCTGGCGGCGCCCGAGCTGCTCGCCGAGGGGCTCGAGCCGCACGACGTGACCGACGTCTACCTGGCGGCTGCGGCGCGCCCGACGCTCTACGTGCCGATCGAGGCGCACGACTTCGAGCGCAAGATCGCGGCGATGGGCGCCCACAAGAGCCAGATCGGCGGCTGGGAGTTCGAGAAGCTGCTGCGGCAGTTCGCGGAGGACGTCGGGCGTGAGGCGCGCGCGGCGGGGGTGGCGGCCGATCTGGCCGAGGCCTACGTGTACGTCAACCTGCGCCCGCCGATCCGGGAAGAGGGGCAGGGCGCCGCTTCAGCCTAGGCGCACAGCTCGGCGACGAGCAGCTCCAGGCCGGCCGCAGCCTCGAAGCGGCCGGTCTTGGTGGCCTGGTCCAGCTCGAGCACCCGGTCGTGCAGGCGCAGGAGGTCGGCGTCCGAGAAGCCGCGCGCCTGCTCGAGCGCCTTGCGCACGACGAACGGCTTCTGCCCCAGGCGGGCGGCGATCTCCTCCGGGCGCAGCCGCTGCGCCGCCAGCTCCTTGACCCCCAGCAGCACCCGCACCTGGCGCGCCACCATGAAGAGAATGTAGGTCGCCGCCTGGCCCTCGTCCAGCAGCCGGCGCAGGCTGGCGAGCGCCGGGCCGCGGCGGCGGGCGCTCACCTCATCGATGAAGGCGAACAGATTCTGCTCCTGGTCGTCGGCCACCATCAGCTCGACGTCGTGCGCGGTGATGCGGCCGCCCGCGCCGACGTAGCTCGCCAGCTTGGACAGCTCGTTGACCAGCGCGCGGCCCTCGTTGCCGGCGAACGTGACCAGGCGCTGCGCGGCGGCGGGCTCGATCGTCACCCCGAGCATCCGGGCGCGCTCGGCCACCCAGCGCAGCAGCTCGGCGCCCTGCTTGGGCTGGAACTCGTGCAGCTCGCCGGCCTTCTTGAGGTAGGTGAACACCGCGCTGCGCTTGTCGAAGTCCTCGCTCTCGACGAACACCAGGTCGCAGGTCGGCGGCACGCGCTCGAGGTAGGCGCGCAGCTCGTCGCGGTCCTTGCCGGCGCGCTGGTGCTTCAGCAGGTCGTGCACCACCACCACGCGCCGATCGGCGAGGAACGGGATCGCCTCGCAGGCGGCGGCGAGCGCATCCAGCTTCAGGCGCCGGCCGTCAAGCACGGTGATATTGAGGTCCGCGAGGTCGGGCGGGACCTGGGCCTTGATCCGGGCGAGCTCCTCGGTGCGCGCGAACTCGTCGGGGCCGTAGAGCAGGTAGAGCATGGCTGCACTCTGAGGCGAAGGCCCCCGCCGCTGGCGTGAACGGCCTTGTTTCGAACCTGCAATCGCAGGTGGGTGCCCGCCCGCGGGCTTCTGTGGCACGCCACATATCCCGACATGGAGCAAGGCTCCCTTCGAAACAAGTGTTGGCTCGAAACAACGTACCGCCCACAACCGCAGCAGGGGCACCTGAATCATAGCACTACGCGGCGACTCTGGCAAATCGCTAGCGGAGCAGCACGCCCTTGTGGACCCTCGACGGGCGCGCGGCGAGGTCGGCGAAGACCGCCGGGGCCTCCCACATGCCGAAGGCGGTCGCCAGGCGCGGGTAGGTGATCGCGCCCGAGGCCAGCAGCGCCAGCGCCTCGGGGAAGCAGCCGGCCGAGGCGCGCGAGCCGAGCACGGTCAGCTCCTTGCGGGTGAAGTCCAGGCCGGGGAAGGTCACGCCGACCCCCTGCGGGACCAGGCCGACGATCACGACCCGCCCGCCGGCCGCCACCAGATCGACGGTCTGCTCCATGGCCCGGGGGTTGCCAGTGGCCTCGATCACGACCGGCGCGCCCTCGCCGCCCGTCCGGGCGAGGATCGCCGGGAGCAGCTCCGGGCCGGCCGGCAGCGCCTCGGCGCCCAGCTGCGCGGCGGTGTCGAGGCGCTCCGGCAGCAGGTCGGCGGCGGTGACCTGCGCGCCGCGCGCCCGCAGCACCTCGATCAGCGCCAGGCCGATCGGCCCGCAGCCGAGGACGAGCACGTGCTCCCCGGCGGCGACCTGCCCGCGGCGGCAGGCCTGCAGCGCGACCGCCAGCGGCTCGGCGAACGAGGCGTCGAGCGCCGAGAGGCCGGGCGGCGCCGGGTGGACGTGGGTGGCCGGCGCGACGACGTATTCGGCGTAGCCGCCCGGCCGGTGGACGCCGATGATCTGCAGGTTGGCGCAGCAGTTCGGCTTGCCGACGCGGCACGGGTAGCACCCGCCGCAGCCGAGGAACGGCTCGACCGCCACCAGCGTGCCGGGCTCAGGGGCGCCGACGCCCGCGCCGAGCGCGGCGACCACGCCGGCGATCTCGTGGCCGCACACCTGGGGGTAGACCGCATACGGGTTCTTGCCCAGGTAGATGTACATATCGCCGGCGCAGATGCCGGCAGCGCGCACCTCGACCAGCACCTCGCCGGGGCCGGGCCGGGGTGTGGCCCACTCGCCGACGCGCATCGCGCCGGGCGCATCCATGATTGCCGCGCGCACAGCTCGCTCCTGTGGTGACCGCTGTCTCATTGGACTGTACGCGTGTGCAGCGAGGCTGTCAAGCGCCGCTGCCGCGCATCCCTGGTGGGAAGGTTCGCCTCCCCAGAAGCGCCATTCACTACACTCCCCGGAAGGGCGACGCAGCCGGCCACTTTGCACGCCGGGGGCGGATCGAGTATAGTCCGAACTACCCGCGAAGGAGGACGCCCTACGACAGCGCAAGGAGCGACCATGATCGAGACACCGGACATCCAGCGCCCGCCGAAGGAACTGATCGAGGGCCTCAGGAACATCGGCAGCGCGACCGCCAGCGGCGAGCTGAGCCGCCTCGGGATCCGCGACCCGCACATCCGGGGTGTTGTGCCGTGGACGCGCGGCGCGTCGGTCGTCGGGCCCGCGCTCACGCTGCAGTTCATGCCGAAGCGCGAGGACCTGTACAGCGTGGACGAGTACGCCGACCCGGAGAAGCAGCTCCACCGCCACGTCCTGTACCACACGCAGCCGGGCGACGTCGTGGTGGTGGACGCGCGCGGCGACATGGGCAGCGGCGTGTTCGGCGAGATGATGCTGACCTACTTCAAGGGGCGGGGCGGCGCCGGCGTGGTGATCGACGGCTGCATCCGCGACTACACCCACGTCCAGCACCTCGGCCTGCCGCTGTGGCTCAAGGGCGTGACGCCCAACTACCACACCCAGACCAACATCTTCCCCTTCGCCGTTAACGTGCCGATCGCCTGCAACAACGTCCTCGTGATGCCGGGCGACATCATCGTGGCCGACGACGACGGCGTGGTGGTGGTGCCGATCAAGCTGGCCCCCGAGCTGCTGAAGAAGGCCAGCGAGCACCGCGACTGGGAGGAGTTCTCGCGCATGCGGCTCGCCGAGGGCGGCGACCTGCGCAAGTACTACCCGCTCAACGAGGAGGCGCGCGCGGAGTACGAGGCCTGGCGCAAGGCCCAGGGGAAGTAGCGCCTCCCCCGCCTCTCTCTCCTTCCGCCGCTCTGCGCTTGCCTCGCAGGCGTGGAGCGGCGGAGGATCTCGGAGGGCTTGCAGATCTCCGAACTTCCCGGCGGAACGCAACCCGTAGGGGCGGCAGATCTCCACACCACTGTAGCCACAGGATATCAACGGAAGTCACAGCTATGCATGCTCCAAGATGGGTTGCTTTGGCCGGTGTCGCTGCGATCATCGGCGGGATCACGGCGATCGTGCTAACCATGCCGTTCGCCATTGCCTACCACACAGCATACCCAGGATTTGATGTGCCCCCCTACTGGATAAGTGCGGCCGGCGCCGCGCTGAGACCTGTCATCTCCTTCGCGGCGCCCAGCGTCGTCTACGATGTGTACGGCAGGGTGTTCGACCTGGTGTACCTGCTCTTCTTGCCTGCTACGTTCGCGCTGCACCGTTTGCACAGGGGCGCCACAAGCACAATAGAGCGAGCCGGCTTCGTCACGCTCGCTGTCGGGCTGCTCGTCACGTTTGTCGGCGTTGCTGGCGACTACTGGGCCGATGGCGCGCTCTTCGTCATGTCCGTCTTGGGGCTGTTGACGATCGGTGTCGGCGCTGTTGTGTACGGCGTTGCGATGCTGCAGCGCGCTGTGCTGCCAGGGTGGCTCGGCTGGCTGCTCATCGGCTGTTTGCCGGGCGCCTTCATTGTCACCTGGATCATTGGGCACATTCCAAGCGGCCCAACCGTTCCGTTCGCCGCCTTCTTCCTCGCACTGGGGTATGTACTCGTCTTCAGACGAGATACGCTACCCACGGATGAGCCCGCGCTGTAACCGCCGCTCATGGACCGACGTCTCTTCCACGCGCTACGTATCTCCAGTGAGGCGGCTCTGAGCGTCCTCTACGGCCAAGGCTGGCCCGCGCGCCTCGCCCGCCGGCTCGGCGTCCACCCCGATCCGGTGCCGCTACGCGTGAAGCTCACCCTCCCGGCGCCGCACCCCTGCCCGCCGCTGCGGGTGGCGTTCGCCTCCGACTTCCACGCCGGGCCGACGACCCACCCCGACGTGATCCGCGCCGCGTGCCGGACGCTGCTGGAGGCGCAGCCGGACCTGATCCTGCTCGGCGGCGACTTCGTCTCGCTCCACGAGCGCGCCGTCGGCGATCTGCTCACAGAGCTCTCGCGCCTCGAAGCCCGCCTCGGGAAGTTTGCGGTGCTGGGCAACCACGACTACTGGGTGGATCACCGCCGCCTCGCCAGCCAGCTGGCCGCCGCCGGGTACACTCTGCTGACCAACCGCAACGTCCGGCTGCGGCCGCCCGCCCACCACGTGTGGGTCTGTGGGCTCGACGACTCTGATGAGGGGGTGCCGGACGCTGATGCCGCCTTCGCTGGCGCGGACGGCGTGCGCCTGGTTGTGATGCACTCGCCGGATGGGCTGGCCGCGATCGGCAACCGCGCGTTCGACCTGGCGCTGTGCGGCCACACCCACGGCGGCCAGATCTGCCTGCCAGGCGGGCGCGTGGTCCACGTCCCGCCCGGCATGTACACCCGGCGCTACGCCGCCGGGCACTTCCCGGTCGGCCCAAATGGCGCAGGGGCGCTCATCGTCAGCCGCGGAGTCGGGTGCAGCGGCGTCCCCGTGCGCGCGAGCGCCGCGCCGGACGTGGTGGTCTGCGACATCCACTGGCGCCAGGTCGAGACCTCCTCACACGGAAGGCAGACTCAGGCCGGCGAGGAGGCGGAGCTTCCTCAGCTGAGCGGCTGACGGCCCGGCGACGCTCGGCGACCCACCAGCGCTACGGGTCCGGCCGGTCATCGCGAGCGAGGTAGGCCGGCAGCATCTGGCGCGCCGGGTGCGCGCATGGCTCCAGCAGCACCCGGCGCGCCTCGGCGTAGTTCTCCGCGCCGAACTTCGCGGTGTAGATCGCCTCCCAGGCACGCTCGCTGGCAGCCCGTCGCAGCGCGCGCTGCCAGGCCGCACCGGTGATCTTGTGCAGCTGGGTGTGCAGCCCGTGCTGGCGCAGCACCGCCCACTCGCCCCGGTCGAGCCAGAAGCTGTTGCAGTGGCCGCACTGGTCGAGCACCACGTCCAGGTCGAGCGCGACGCGGTAGCGGAGCTGCAGGTGCCCGCAGTGCGGGCAGAGCTTGGCGCGCGCCACGTCGGCGGCGTCCATCTCCTCCGCGGCCTCGTCCTGAGCGGGGGCCTGGCTCGACCGGCGCCCGGCCCCCGCTCAGGACGAGGCGATCGAGGCGCCGCCACAGCCAGCGCATGTTCTGGCGGCGAGCCCGACCTCAAGCTGGATGGGGTGGAGGGATGCGGTGCGGCAGACAGGGCAGTGCATGGCAGTACCTCAGTGTTGCTGCAGCGGAGTGTGACGCAGGCGTGTCACCTGAGACTACGCAGCTCGCGAGCCGAGGTTCCAGCGCTCCAGATCGAAGCCTGATCCGGCGAATCCAGCAATCCGAAGCCCGAAATCCAGGCGCCGGCTAACCCGCCCGTGCAGCCGACGCCGCGACGCATCGAGAAGGTTGTGCGGATGTCTGGCATCTCGATGCGCTCGCGCGTCGTTCCGTTCTAGAACACGGCACACATATGTGCTATACTGGCGATCGATCTCCCCACAAACACCACACCCCGTGGCTGCTGAACGCTCGACGCGTGCCGTGTGCAGAGAAGGAGGCGATCGCCATGCCGCACCCCCTCGTTCACCAGCTCCGCTTCACCCGCAGTGAGTTCTCCCGCGCTTTCAGAGGCGTCACAGACGATGATGCACGCAGGCGCCTGGAGCCGATGAACTCCATCAGCTGGATCATCGGCCACCTGGCCTGGCAAGAGCAGGCCTACTTCCTCGGCTATGGCCAAGGTCAGCGGCTCTTCCCGCACATCCACCGCGAGTTCGCCAATGGCGCGCCGGCAAGCACCCCGGCGCTCCAGGATATGCAGAGCGCCTGGCTGGCCATCACACAGGCCGCTGATCCCTGGCTTGACACCCTCACGCCTGCCACCCTTCAACAGAACGTGGTGAGCCAGGGCAAACCGATCGCCTACACCTACGGCAACCTGCTGCAGCGGGTCATCTATCACTACTGGTATCACACCGGCGAAATCATGGCCATCCGGCAGCTCTTAGGACACAGCCGGCTGCCACAGTTCGTCGGCGCGCTCGATAGCAAGGCGCCCTATCGACCCGAGCAGCCGCTCACGGCAGATGATGCGCCGTAGCTGCAGCGAACCGCTCATCAGTGCGCCAAGCGCCCCAACACTGCGCTCTCATCCGGCTGAAGCGCGGCGTTCCTGAGCTGAGCTTGACCGTCCGGGCGCTTCAACGCTGCCTGACACGAGGGCGATGCGCTACTTGGCGCCAACAAGATTCACACGATACAGGGACAGACAATGCAACTAACACTTCTCGCGGCAGTCGAGGATATTATTGCGCACGACTACTCGCTACCGACACGCTATTCGCTTCGAGCAGTACACCAGACGGATGAGCCCGCACTAGCCGAGCTGTATTATCACGTCTACGCACCCGAAATCATCCAATCGCGTGATGAAGCTCGACACGAACTACGGCTCACGTTTGAGGGCGCGTACGGCCAACTTCTTCCCGAACTATCCCCTGTAGCTCTATGGAATGACGCGCTCGTAGGAAGCGTTCTGACTGTCGCGCAGGCGCCGTGGGCAGATACGCCGCAAGGGCTATTTATTATCGAAGTGATGACCCACGCTGACCATCGCCGGCGGGGAATAGCGCGGGCGAGCCTTGTATGGGCCGCAAAACGCGCATCTCTCTCCGGACACAAGACCATTGGGCTACGCGTCGAATCAGAGAACACAGCTGCGGTGAACTTGTACTCTTCGCTGGGCTTTCAGATCTGGGCGCAGGCGAGTGGCGGCTGAGCTCTACTGTTGGGAGCCGATATCAGCCGCAGAGCTGTTCGCCCTCCATCAGTAAAACGAAAGCACCGGCGTCGCTACATCCGATCTGCCCGTCGTGCGGTATATCAGTGGCGCTCCGTAAGCGCTCCTGTTGTGGCATACCTCACACGACACACACCACGGCGAGACAGTTCCATGCAACCAGACACATCCACCCCGACACCTGTCAGGCGCCAGCCCATTCCGATCCCAGAGGACATTCTGGCCTACCAGCGGCGCAAACAGCGCTTCGAGACACTGACGCCGGTGACCGGGTCGGCTGCTTCAGCCTGCTTGCGACGGTCTTCATCGCGGTGTTTCTGGGGCCACAGTGGTACTACGCGATCCCTGTCGCCATCCTCGGGCTCATCGTCACGCTGTACCGCTACCGGACGGCGCAGCAGCTGTTCCAGCAGTGGGAGGACGAGATGCGGGATTGGCACCGCTACAGGTAAGATGCGCCTCCAGATTCTCGTCGCTTGAGCCTGCGATGGCACCATGGGCTTGACGGCCGCGGCGGTTCGCGCGAGCATGGGCTGAGCGACCACGCGGCCGTCGGCGCGCCATCTGCGCCGCAGCGACAGACCTCATGAGGATCGACACTATGCAGACGCTCGAAGAGTCCTTCCAGCAGGTGCTGCTCGACAGCTATCAGGAGCTTGCCACACTCGGCTACCAGGCGAAGGACGTCCTGCAGATGGTGCAGGAGATCGGCGCAGTCTACGCCGCGCGGAAGCTCGTCAAACGCGCTCGGTACAGAGAGGACTTCATGCGCCTGTGGGAGCTCGGGCGCCTCGAGCTCTCGGTCGAGGCGCTCGTGCTCAGGCCCGAGTACCGCACGCTCTTCAACAGCGACGAGCGCAAGCACGCCCGCCAGCGCCTCGCCGACATGGGCTACCGGGCGCCGTGGGACTACGAGTTCGCCTAGCCCGCACTTATGCGCGCTGGAGCTCGTCGAGCCGCACCAGCTGGCCGGTGGCGGCTGAGCGGGTGGCCGCCTCGACGATCGCGGTGAGGTCCAGGCCCAGCGCGATGTTCTCGGTCGCGCGCGTGCCGCGCTGGATGTGCGACACCCACTGCTCGAAGGCCGACGGCAGCGCAGCCGGCAGGTCCCGCACCAGCCACTGATTCTCGGCGCCCGCCACCTTGTCGCTCCGAATGCGCAGCTTGCGATCCGGGCCGGCCCCTCGCCCGCCGTCCTCCCGCGGCGCACCAGAGCGGAATCGAGCAACCATCTCGCCGATGCCGGTCTCGCTGTAGAGCACGCTGCCCTGCGTGCCGTGCACCTCGATGCTGAAGGGCGCGTACTGCGCGACGTAGGACGTCTCCGCCACCCCAATCGCGCCGCTCGGGTAGCGCAGCAGCACCGCCGCGTTGTCGTCCACCGCCCGGCCGGTCACGTGGCCGAAGATCGCGCTCACGCCCTCGGGGCGCCCCAGGAACGCCCGCGTCAGGTACACCGGGTGGCAGAGGTCGATCAGCGCGCCGCCCTGAGCCTGCTCGGGGCTGTAGAACTGCGCGGGCAGCCAGCCATCAGGCCGCTGCTCGGTCCTCAGCGCGCCGCTGTGGCTGTCGCGCACGCGCACCAGCGTCAGCTCGCCGAGCGCCCCCTCGGCGATCAGCTGCCGGATCGCCACGGTGGCGGGGTCGGCGAGGCGGCGCATCGACACAACGAAGGCGACCCCGGCCTGCTCCACGGCGGCGACGATCGCCTCCGCCTCGCGCAGCGTCGCCGCGATCACCTTCTCGGTGAAGATATGCTTGCCGGCCCGCGCCGCAGCCACCATCACGTCGTGATGCATGCTGGTGGGGGTGTCCACGATCACGCCGTCGATCTCCGGCTGGGCCAGCAGCTCGTCGAGGTTGGCGTAGAAGCGCACGCCGCGCCGCTCGGCCTCGGCCCGCCCGCGCTCGGGGACCTCGTCCCACACCGCGACGATCTCGGTCTCCGGGTGCTCCTCCGCCGCCCGCGCGTAGTCCTTCGCGTGGACGTGCCAGAAGCTCAGCATGGCAACACGAATCATGGGGTTTGCTCCTCGCTGTCTGTGGCGGGCGCGTCGCGCTCTCCTTCCGTGGGGATCGCGACGGCGCGGCCCTGTGTGTGCGCGGCGAAGGCCGCCTCGATCATCTGGCGGGCCTTCCAGCCATTCGATGCAGAGGTTTGGAGTATACCCCATTCCTGCCATGCGGGCGCCCCGCCCTGCACCACCCGCGCCAGGGCCTGCGGCCCTGGACCCGCAAGGGAACACGTGCAGTGCCCATCAGCCCGTTGTCAGGCCCACCTCCACCGGCGGGGGAGAGTGCGAGAGGGCCGCTGCCCTCTTCCTGAAGCACGCTCTGACCGCACCGCGTACCTCCTGTCCTTGAAAACTCTGAGCAAATCTTCACTTTTTCTACACACCTCTGCGCTACACTCTTCATGTGCAGCATGATGCACTGGGAGGTTCCTGAGGTACCGCTATGCAGCGTCCTTCGCTTGCGACAACCGACAAACCAGCGCCCGCCGTAGCCGGCGGCGCGCCCCAGCCACCGCAGCCCGCCGACGTTCAGAGCGTCGTGGCGCGCTTCGCGCCCGTCGGCCTCGGCCAGATGGACGCGGTGGCCCTGCAGAATCGCACCGACACGAAGTACGTGCTCAGCACCCGCCAGCTCGCAGAGACGCTGCAGGCGCTCGTGGGGGAGTACCGCGTGCTCGAGATCGACGGCGTGCGCCTGAACCCCTACCAGACGGTGTACTTCGACACGCCGGACTTCGCGCTCTACCTGCAGCACCACGCCGGCAAGTACAACCGCTACAAGGTGCGCAGCCGCCGCTATCTCGTCACCGGCCAGTCCTTCATCGAGGTCAAGCTCAAGACCAACAAGGACCGCACGGTGAAGCGCCGCCTGCCCACCGACGGGCTGGCGACCAGCGCCACGCCCGCGCTCGCCGGCTTCGTCGCGGCTCACGCGCGCGCGTCGCTCACGGGCCTCGAGCCCAAGCTGTGGAACGAGTTCTCGCGCATCACGCTGGTGAGCACCGCCCGCCAGGAGCGCCTGACGATCGACCTCGACCTGCGCTTCCGCAACGACGACCGCAGCGTCGCGCTCCCCGGGCTCGCCATCGCCGAGGTCAAGCAGGCCGGCCTCAGCCGCCGCTCCACGTTCATCGAGCACATGCACGCCGCGGCCATCCAGCCGACCGGCTTCAGCAAGTACTGCATCGGCGTGGCGCTGCTCTACCCGCACATCAAGCACAACCGGTTCAAATCGAAGCTCAACCTGATCCATAAACTGATCGAGGACCCCCGCAATGTCAACTGATCTGCTCACGCTGGCCCAGGGCGCCGCGCTGAACCTGGCGGTCGCGCTGGTGATCGTGCGTGGCATCTACTACCCGCGCACCCCGAACCGCAACCACATCTTCGCCTTCCTGGCCTTCAACACGGTGATCTACTTCGTGCTGGGCCTGCTCACCAGCGTCGAGCTGAGCGTGGGGGTCGGCTTCGGGCTGTTCGCGATCTTCTCGGTGCTGCGCTACCGCACCGAGGAGACGCCGATCCGCGAGATGACCTACCTGTTCGTGCTGATCGCCCTGCCGGTGATGAACGCGGTGCTGATACGGACCGACAGCCTCGCGCAGCTGCTGTTCGCCAACGGCACGGTCGTGGCCGTGCTGTTCGTGCTGGAGCAGGGCTGGGGCTTCCGCTTCCAGGGGACCAGCCGCGTGATCTACGAGCGCATCGAGCTGATCCAGCCGGAGCGGCGCGAGGAGCTGCTGGCCGACCTGCGCGCGCGCACCGGGCTGCCGGTCACGCGGGTCGAGGTCGGCGAGATCAACTTCCTGCGCGACACGGCCGAGCTCACGCTGTTCTACGACCAGCCGCAGCGCGCGGCGGCCGAACGCCGCCCTGACCAGGCGCGCGAGCTGGCCGCGCAGCCCCACCCGGCGCTCGAGCGCTGAGCGCCCGCCGCATTCACAACAGAGACAGCGACCCATTCGATATACAGGAGCACTCAATGATAAAGCGCGCCATCAGCCTGGTGCTGCTGTGCCTGCTGGCGCTCGGCGGCCTGGCCGCCTGCGCCGCGCCGGCAGCACAGGGCAGCGATAACCAACCGACCCAGGGGACGAGCCAGACGAGCGCCACCAGCAGCGCCGGCGACACCAGTGGCGTCACGGCGACGACGGTGCTGGCCGAGAAGACCCAGCCGGCCATAGCCGACACGAGCGAGACAGATTCCTCCAGCGCCGTGGAGATCACGCTCAACGGCACGACCATCGCCGCGGACGGCCCGGGCGTGACCGTCGACGGCAGCACCGCCACCATCACCGCCGCCGGGAGCTACCGCCTCAGCGGCACCCTGGACGACGGGCAGATCGTCGTGGACAGCGAGGACCAGGCGCCGGTGCAGCTGATCCTGGCGGGCGTCTCGATCACCAGCGCCACCAGCGCCCCGATCTACATCAAACAGGCGGGCTCGGCCGAGATCGTCCTGGCCGACGGGACGGAGAACACCCTCGCCGACGCCGCCAACTACGTGTACGCCAGCGCGGACCAGGACGAGCCCAACGCCGCGCTGTTCAGCGACGATGACCTGACGATCTTCGGCGGCGGCTCGCTGACCGTCGTGGCGAGCTACAACGACGGGATCGCCAGCAAGGACGGCCTGACGATCTTGGGCGGGACGATCACGGTCACGGCGGCGGACGACGGCATCCGCGGCAAGGACGCCCTGATCATCAGGGGCGGCGCGCTCACCGTCACCGCCGGCGGCGACGGGCTGAAGTCCGACAACGCCGATGACGCATCCCGCGGCTACATCGCCATCGAGGGCGGCAGCTTCGACATCACCGCCGGCGGCGACGGCATGCAGGCCGAGACCGACCTGGTGGTGACGGGCGGCGAGGGCACGATCGTCGCGGGCGGGGGCAGCGGCGCGCCCGTGAGCGAGGATGTGTCGGCCAAGGGCCTGAAGGCCGCCGCCAGCATCACCGTGGACGGCGGCAGCTTCGACATCAGCGCGGCCGACGACGGCGTCCACAGCGACGGCGACATCACCGTGAACGGCGGCGCGCTGCGCATCGCCACGGGCGACGACGGCATCCACGCCGATGCGAACGTGACCGTGAACGGCGGCAGCGTGACGGTGACCGAGTCGTACGAGGGGCTGGAGGGCGCGAGTATCACGCTGAACAGCGGCGCGATCTCGCTGGTATCGAGCGACGACGGCGTGAATGCCGCCGGCGGCGACGGCGGGGCGGGCCCTGGCTGGGGCGGCGGGCCGGGCAGAGGCGGGCCGGGCCGGGCTCCGATGGGCGGCGGGAACTACACGCTGACCATCAACGGCGGCACGCTGGTGGTGGACGCCGGGGGCGACGGCATCGACGCCAACGGCACGATCACCATGACCGACGGGCTGGTGATCGTCCACGGGCCGACCATATCCATGAACGGCGCGCTGGACTATGACAGCGGCTTCGCGATCAGCGGCGGCACGCTGATCGCCGCCGGCAGCGCGAGGATGGCGGCCGGCCCGGACGCCAGCTCGAGCCAGAACGCTGTGCTGCTGTTCTTCAGACAGATGCAGGAGGCGGGGACGCTGGTGCGCATCGAGGACAGCGCCGGCAACGGCGTCCTGACCTTCGCACCCAGCAAGCCCTACCAGTCGCTGGCCTTCTCGTCGCCGGCGCTGGCCACCGGCGAGACCTACCGGGTGCTGCTGGGCGGCAGCGCGGCGGGGAGCGTGAGCGACGGGCTGTACAGCGACGCGAGCTACACGCCCGGCGCGGAGGAGGCCAGCTTCACGATCTCCAGCGTGGTGACTCAGATCGGCGGCGGGCGCGGGCGCTTCCGCCCCTAGCGGCGGAAGGCCGAACGCTGCGCTCCGCTGGTGATGGCGCGGTCGGGGGCACGCCCCGGCCGCGCCTCTCTTCGCGCTCAGCCGATCAGCGGCGGCCGGTAGCGCTCGTCGAGCGCCCGCCAGATCGCGCGGATGTGCTCGGGCTGCACCTGCTCCTGCACGCCGTGCAGGCCCGGGGCGACGGGCCGCTCGCCGCCGCTGAGCCGCGCGAGGCCGAGGAGCTGCAGCGTCATGATCGGGTCCATATACTCCGTCTTCACGCCCTTCTCGTAGCGCGCGAAGAAGTTGACCACGAGCCCATCCGCCACCAGCACGACCCGCTTGCGCATCCCGCGCCAGCGGATGTGGTACACCGAGCCGACGTCCGGGTGGATCGTCTTGCGGATCGCAAAGCCTGTGTGCTGCTGGCCGTCAGCGCCGGCGCACCCGCACGGCGCGCCGATCCAGTCTGCGGCGGCGGCGGGGTCGGCGACGAGCTGGTTGAGCCGGGCGATCAGCGGCTGAAACTCGTGGTCCTTCGACGACCCGCTGATGAGGATCAGGTCGTCGGTGGCGTCGATGCCGGCCGGGCGCTCGAGGAACGCGCGCAGCTCGGCGTCGCCGGCCGAGGCGACCCCGCTCATGCCGATGACGGTGTCGATCCCCGCCCGCAGCAGCCGCTCGAGCCGCGTGAACACGAACACGGCGCCGGGCCGAAGCAGCGCTATCCGGCGGCACACCCCGGCCCGCTCCACCGTGTGCAGCGCGCCGTGGCCGCCGAGCGGCACCGACGTCGTGTGCCGGTATCCGCTCCGCTCCGCCACCTCCCGCCACAGGGCCGCCAGCTCCCGCGCCGGCAGCGGGAACCCGCCCGCGACCGCCAGCTCATCGTAGCCTGCGTCATCGGCCAGAAAGCGGTGAACCGTCTCGGCCACGGCCCGCGCAGACGGCGCCCCGTCGAGACACGCGAGAGTCACCGGCAGGCAGCGGTCGGTGACTGTGTGGCGCGGGATGGGCTGGTAGCTCAGCCGCTCGCCGAGCGCCGTGGTCGGCGAGCTTGGGGCGGCGGCGAATGGCTCGGGAGACGGATCGACGACGAAGAGACTGCCCGTCCCGTTGTGGGCGCGGGCGAGCTGCTCGACGATGCGCGTGCCGATCGCTCCGTTCCCGCCCGCAACTGCGATCCGCCGCGCGCCGAAGGTCGGCAGCCCCAGGTTGCCCAGCGCCGTGGCCGCGGCGTGGAGCACGGCCTCCGCCACCCCCACCGCCTCGTAGATTAGCTTGAGCTCGTTCCGGGCGACCGAGAGCACCGGCAGCAGCCCCCGCCCGCCGTGCTGCGCGATCAGCGCCGCCTGCCGCCGCTCGCCGGACGTCGTCACCTCCACGCTGCCGACCAGGACGCCGCTCTCGACCGCCTCCCGAACCGGCTCGTGGAGGGGGTGTGAGGGGTCGTGGAAGGCGGCGTAGACGATCGGCGTGACGTAGGCGCCATCCTCGTAGATCAGCAGGCGCTCGCCGCGCTCGCGGCAGGTGCGGATCGCCTGCTCCAACACATACCCCACCAGGGCGCTCATCGCCGGCATATAGCCCGCGGTGTTCGCCGGGTCCGCAAAGATCTGGCTGATGCGCCGCTCCATCTCGGCGCTCAGCGCAGAGGAGCGCACGAAGTCGAAGGTGTAGCGGGTGGCGTGCTGCGGGTGCGGGATCGGCCGGAGGCAGAGGTAGCGCCGCCCCGAGGCGCGGTCGAGCATGGCGCACACGGGCCAGCTGGCCTCACCGTAGGGGATGCCGACCAGCGCGTCGATCTGGTAGCCGAGCTGCTGCAGCTCCTGGAGCGTCCGGGCCACCTCGTGGGTGCGGTGGTGGACGACCAGGATGCGGTAGCCCGCGCCCGGCGCGCCCCTCCCGAGCCGGCGGGCGATCGTGCGCAGGATCGGCATCGGCGTGGACGCGATCAGGTCATCGGCCAGCGCGCGCGGCTGCGACGCCGGGTCCGCCAGGACCGAGATGCTCAGCGTGGCGTGCGTCTCGTCGGCGCGCGCCTCCACCCCCTTCAGCTCCCACTCGATGCAGCGCGGCACGGGTGCGCCGGCCCGGAGCACGCAGAGACGGCCGGCGCGCCGGCCCCGCCCGGCGATGAACTCGTGCTGGAAGTACGGCTCCGCGCCGCGCTCGGGAAGCTCGCCACTCCTCACCAGCGCGAAGAGCGCGTGCAGGACCGATTCGCCGCCGGGCTCGGGCGAGGTGAGCAGCGCGTGCAGCTCGCGCGGCTCGGCGAACACCAGCACAGTGATGCACTCTTTCTGGGCCGCAGGCGCGTCGATGTGCTCGGCGAGCACGAACGCCGCGCGGTCGCGGATGGTGACCGTCGTTTCGAGCGGCGTGAGCGGGTCGGCGTGCGAGCAGCGCGCCTCCAGCTCCTCGCGCAGTGCCCGGATATGATGGGTGAGAACCAGCTGCTGCGCGAACAGGCCATTGAGGTGGCGCAGCTTGGCCGAGAGGTCGCGCACCATCATGTGAAGGATCGCCGCCGCGTGCGCCGGCCGCGAGCGGATCGCCCGCTCGAAGGACTCCGGGGTGATGACGAGCAGCCGCGTGCCCGGGCGTGCCGCAATCGCGTGCGCCGACCGCGGGCTGCCGTCGACGAAGGCCATTTCACCGAACCCTTTGCCCGGCCCGAGCAGCATGACGGTGCGCAGCCCAACCTCGGCGTCACCGTGCTCGCCCGGGTCGATCGCGATCTGCACCAGCCCATCCAGCACGATGTACCAATCTCGGCCGTTGCTCCGTTGGTGAAAGATAACTTCCCCGCGATCGTAGGTCGTCACCGTGCCGAGATCGAGCAGCGCCTCGAGACCGTGATAGCCGATGTCGGTGGAGGTCGGCGGAGCGTCACGCACTACCATAGCTTTCCCTAGACAGACCCGCTGCCGATCTCCCACAGAAGCAGCGCGACGGTCGCGAGCGCGACGGCCGCGAGCTTTTCCCGTGTCGCTCGCTCGCCGAAGGTGACCGCCGACAGAAGCGCGATGAGGGGCGTCTTCAGGCTGAGCACCAGCAGCACCAGCGTGGTCTGGTCGCCGGCCATGGTGAGCGCCTGCAGCAGGCACCAGAAGCCGATGAACATGCACAGGCCGAGCGGTATCCCCCAGGAGAGCTCGGCGCGCCGCACGTCGCTGAGGACGCGGCCGTTGAGCAGCACGCCCGCCAGGTGGTCGAGCAGGATGAAGAACAGGAGCGCGCCGGGGAAGAAGTGCGCGTAGAGCACGAACCCGGTCGCGGCCGCCGCCAGCAGCGCCAGCGAGCCGAAGGTCGCCCCCCCAATACGCTCGACGTCGCGGACGCGGGCGCCGAGCACGATCGCGCCGCCGGCCGTCAGGATCGCGAGCACGTGCCAGGGGGTCACGGGCTGCCCAAAGGCCGGGATGAACAGCACGATCGCGCCGGACACGACGAGGTCGAGGTTCGTCACGGCAAACACGAGCGACGCGGGCGTGGTTGCGAGCGCGCGGGCGCGCAGCGTCGAGGCGAAGTAGAAGAGCGCCCCGGAGATCAGGGCGAGGGCGCCGCCCGACCAGGTGCCCCCCCACTCGCCGCGCACCACCATGAGCACGGCGGCTATCAGCGTCACCGTGGCGAGCGCGACGATGACGAGCTGGTCGGGGCGAGTTCGCGACGCGGCCGCTTTGAAGATCAGCGCGATGGCCGTGTACGCGACAAGGGCGGCGGCGACGAGGCCGTACATAGTGTGGCTCCTACAGGTTGTGTGGTGAGACGTGGTTGGCCATGGCACGGGAGATAGTGTTGCGGTATTACAGCATGCGCCCCGCCCGCAGACAAGGCGTGCAGTGCTACAAAAAGTGCTAGTAAAAATAGTAAAATGCACCCACGCCGGAAGCCGCAGAGGCTCACGCATCGTGAGCGAGGAATAACGGAATGACGCTGCCGTTGGAGTTTGGAGCCTGGATCAAGCGGCGGCGCAAGGAACTCGATCTCACACAGTCGGCACTCGCGCACATGGTGCCCTGCGCTGTCCAGACGGTGCGCGCCCTTGAGTCCCGCCGGCTGCGCCCCTCACGACAGTTGGCCGAGCGGCTGGCGGATGCGCTGCAGATCGCCGCCGACGACCGGGAGCTGTTCCTCGCGCTCGCCCGCCGCACCGCCCCGCCGGTCCGCACAACGCAGTCCACATCGGGCACATCTCACCTCCCCAACCCCGAGACACCCTTTGTCGGGCGCCAGCGGCAGATCGCGCATCTCGCGGCACTCATCGGGCGCGGCAAGACGCGCCTGCTGACCTTGGTCGGGCCGGGCGGGGTCGGGAAGACACGGCTCGCGATCGAGGTGTCCCGGCGCGTCGCAGGCGACTTTCCGGACGGCGCCTGGTTCGTCGATCTGACGTCGGTCCGCGAGCCGGCGCTCGTCGCAGCCCAGATCGCCCAGGTGCTGGGCCTCCCCGAGCTGCCCGCGGGGGCGACGCTGCCGTCGCTCGCGCCGCACCTGGCCCGGCGCCACATGCTCCTGGTGCTCGATAACCTCGAGCACGTCCGCCCGGAGGCCGCCGCCGTCTCGGCGCTGCTGAGGGACGCGCCGGGGCTCACCCTGCTGACAACCAGCCGGGTCGCCATCGGGGCCGCGCGGGAGCAGATCGCTGCGGTGGAGCCGCTCCAGCTCCCCGCGACGAGAGACGCGGTGCCGCTCGAAGAGCTGGAGCGGTACGAGGCGATCAGCCTCTTCCTGCTCCGCGCGCAGGCGGTTCGGCCGGACCTTGCGCTGGACGAGGCGACGCGCGCGGCGATCACCGAGATCTGCCGGCGGCTCGACGGCCTGCCGCTCGCGCTGGAGCTGGCAGCGGCGCGGCTGCGCCTCCTCTCCCCAGCCGGGCTGCTGGCGCGCCTCGACCACCCCCTGCGCCTGCTCGGCGGCGGGGCGCACGATCTCCCCGAGCGCCAGCAGAAGCTGCGGGCAGTGATGGACTGGAGCTACGCGCTCCTCGACCCCGCCGCGCAGGCGCTGTTCCGCCGGCTCGCGGTGTTCGTCGATGGCTGGACGGCCGAAGCAGCTGAGGCCGTCTGCGACCGGGCGGGCCACGGAGAGGATACGCTCAGCAGTATCGAGACCCTGCTCGATAACAGCCTGGTGCAGCTCAGCGCGCGCCCGGGCGTCTTCGGCGATGAGCCCCGCTTCCGGATGCTCGAGATCATCCGCGAGTACGGCATCGAGCGTCTCGCCGAGCACGGCGAGGAGCACGCGGCGCGAGAGGCGCACGCGCGGTACTTCCAGAGTCTCGTCGCGCGTGTGGCGCCCGAGCTGCGCGGGGTCCGCCAGGCGCTGTCGCTGGCGACGCTGGACAGCGAGTACGAGAACCTGCGCGCCGCATTCGAGTGGCTGCTGGCGGCGGGGGCCGGCGACGACGCGCTCCAGTTCGCCGTCGATATGTGGTACTACTGGGCGCGCCGCGAGCGCCTGAACGACGGGTGCAGCTGGCTCGAGCGGGCGCTCGAGCGCGCGGCCAGGCAGAACAGCTGGCTCGAGGGGCGCGCTCTGGCCGCGCTCGGAGACCTGCTCTTCCGGCGCGGCGAGCTGGCGCGTGCGGAGGCAGTGTGCCACCACGCGCGCGCGCACTTCGAGGCGCTCGGCGATCAGTGGGGCGGCGCCTTTGTCACCTTAGTGGAGGGGCACATCGAGCTTCACCGGGGCAACCCCCAGCGCGCCCGGCGCCTCTACGAGCAAAGCCTCTCCGGCTTCCGCACGACCGGGGACGCGTTCTGGACCTCCTGGACGCTCTACGATCTCGCGAGCGTCCTGCGCGAGACGGACGTTCCGCGCGCGGAGGCGCTGCTCGAGGAGAGCGAGGCTTCGTTCCGGAGCCAGGGTTTTGAGTACGGGATCGGCGCCGTGCTGACGGCGCGAGGCCTGCTCGCAATAGCGCGGGGAAACCTGAGCCGCGCCCGGCACCTCCTGGAGGAGAGCCTCGCCCTGGGCCGGCGCCAGGGCGATCGCACTGCCTGGCACCTGCTGCTCCTGGGCGAGGTGGCGGCCGCGAGCGGGGATCGGGAGCGGGCGCGGGCGCTGGTGGCGGAGAGCCTCGCCGACTATGAGCAGATCGGCGTGCGCCGGGGTGTGGCGCTGGCCGCGGCGGCGCTCGGGTGGATCGCGCTCGCGGGCGGGGATCGGGCGCAGGCGGCGCGGATGCTGGAGCAGGGGCGCTGGGTGTTCCACGAGCTAGGCGACGACGGGGGCATCGCGTGGTGCCTGTGTGGGAGCGCGTGGCTCGCCCTCGCGGAACATGACCGCGCGTATGCGCACCACGCGCTGGCCGAGAGCCTCAGACACTACCAGCGCACCACCCGGTCCCGCGGGCTCGCCGAGTGCTTGCGGGGCGTGGCGGTGCTCGCGGCTGACCAGGAGCGACACGCTGTCGCCGGGCGGTTGCTCGGCGCCTCCGAGGCGCCCTGGCCGACGACCGAGACGCCGCTGGCGCCGGTGGGCGTGAGCATGTACGAGGGCTTGCGAGCGCGCCTGGGCGCTCACCTCGAGGAAGCGATGCTCCAGGCCAGCCTCGCAGAAGGCCGGTCGCTGGCGCCGCCGCAGGCGATCGCGGCGGCGCTCGAGGCGCTCGACGAGCTTGCGCCATAGTGCGGAAGCTGAAACGCCGGGCGCGGCACATCGCTCAGCTCGCCGAAGACTGCATCGTGCGTGTGGGGCAACACACGAATATGCGGCGGGCCAGGTAAGGGGAGGAGATGCCTGACCCGCCGCATGCGCGGCGCTGCGCTTACGCAGCAGCCTCGCGGGTGGTGTAGAGGTCGTAGCCCGAGAGGATCGCGATCAGCAGGCCGATCACCACGAAGGACCACAGCGCGGTGGCAACCGCGCTGAAGCCGAAGATGAACGGCACCAGGATCGCGGCCACCCCGGCCACAACGCCGACCCAGCCCTCCCAGCGCTCGGTCTCATGCTTGTAGGCCCGGTAGCCCGAGATCAGCACGACGATCAGGCCGATCACGATGCTCCCCCACAGCGCTGCCGGGTTGTCCCGATAGCCGAGCGCGAACGGGGCCGCGATGAGGGCGAGCCCGAGAACTGCTTCGAGCCAGTACATAGCTTCTCACCTCCTCTGGCACTGCAAATAGGCAGACAGGGCGGTGTCGGTGTCGGTGGGGTGCACCGGCACCGTCGTGGATGAGGGGCAGGTGCTCGGTGTGGGCGTAGATCGCGGGAGTGGGACGCCAGCCCCTCTAGCTAGAAGTGTAAGCCGGAAACGCTGGCGCGTGCGAAAGAAACTCGCCACCGTTGGGGAAGGCCACTTAACCATAATTCACCGGCCGCGCTCACCCGATGAACAGCGACAGCGCGCCGTCGATCCAGACCTCGCTGCCGGTGATCGGCGCCGCGTCGTCCGAGCAGAGGAACAGCGCCAGGCGGGCCACCTGCTCCGGCTGGAGCGGCTCGCCGCGGGTCAGGGGGATGCGCCCCTCGGGGTACTGGACCGGCAGCTCGATCCGCTCGAGCGAGCGCCGCTCGGTCGACTCGCCGATGCGCGTGCTCGTCGCGCCGGGGCAGATGACGTTCACGCGAATGTTGTCGCGCGCCAGCTCCAGCGCCATCTTCTTCGCCAGCGCGGCCTGCCCCGCCTTCGCGCAGGCGTAGGCGGTCGAGCCGGCGGGCGAGAACACCCGCGTGCCGTGGACCGACGAGGTGACGACCACCGCGCCACCCTGGCGGCGCAGGTGCGGCACCGTGTACTTGAAGGTCAGGAACGTGCCCTTGAGGTTGACCGCCAGCGTGCGGTCCCACTCATCGGGCTCGATCTCGTCGATCGGCGCCCACACGCCGTTGATGCCGGCGTTGGCGAACACGATGTCCAGGCGCCCGTAGGCCGCCACCAGCCGCTCGACCGCGTCGCGCAGCTCGTCGGGGCTGGTGACATCCGCCGCGAGCGACAGCGCCTCGCCGCCCTGCGCGCGGATCTGCGCCGCCGTCTCGTCCGCATCCGGCCGCCGCAGGTCGAGCGCGCCGACCTTCGCCCCCTCGCGGGCGAAGAGCAGGGCCGCGGCCCGGCCGATCCCCGAGCCGGCGCCGGTGATCAGGGCAACTTTGGAGTGCAGTTTCATCGATCGTCTCGGCGTCGTGGGCGCGGATCGCCGTATCCGCGCCGCCTGTTGAAGCGTCTGTGAAGAGCTGCAGGCCCGCCACACCTCCCGGCGCGGGGCTTCGAAGCGCGGTCAGGCCGCGAGCCAGCCGCCGTCGACGGCGATGATCTGGCCGGTGACCCAGGCCGCCGCCGGCGAGGCCAGGAAGAGCGCCGTGCCGACCACGTCCTCGGGCGCGCCGATGCGCTTGATCGCCATGCGCTCCAGCGCCCTGCGCACATACTCCGGGTTAGACAGCCGCGCGGCCATCAGCTCGGTCGCGAGCGGGCCCGGCGAGATACCGTTGACCCGCACGCCGCGCGCGCCCCACTCCAGGGCGAGCGAGCGCGTGAGGTTGACCACCCCGGCCTTGCTGGCGTTGTAGGCCGCCGCCTGGTGGACGTAGCTGCCGACGTGGCCGTGCACCGAGCAGATGTTGATGATGCAGCCCGACCCCTGGCGCAGCATGATCGCCCCGCCCGCCTGGCAGCAGATGAAGGTCCCGGTGAGGTTGGTGCCGACGATCCGATCCCACTCCTCGAGCGTGAGCTCCTCGGCCGGCTTCGGGATGTTCACCCCGGCGTTGTTCACGAGCACATCCAGCCGGCCGAACGCCGCCAGCGCCCGGTCGAGCAGCCCCTGCACCTGCGCCGGGTCGCGGATGTCGCAGCCGCACGCGACGGCCTCGGCGCCGGAGGCACGCAGGCGCTCCGCGGTCGCCTCCGCGGACTCCGCGTTGATGTCGCCGACAGCCAGGCGCGCGCCGGCCGCGGCGAACCCCTCGGCCAGCGCGGCCCCGAGCCCGCGCCCCGCGCCGGTGACCACCACGACCTGCCCGGCGATCTCAAAGTTTGGATGCGGCATCGCTCATGTTCCTTCTTTCCCGTCGCTCTGCAGCGACTGCGTCGCCGCAGAGCGACGGGGAAGAGACTCCGTGGAGGGCGTGCCGCCCTCCACACCTCCCTGCTCGCTTGGGTGAACGCCGTCACCCCGCTCACGTGGGTGAACGCCCGTCACCTCGTCACCCCGTCACCTCATCACCCCGTCACCCGGCTCACGAGGCCGGACGGCCCGCCACACCTCCCTGCTCGCTTGGGTGAACGCCGCCACCCCGCTCACGTGGGTGAACGCCCATCACCCCGTCACCTTGTCACCCCGTC
This sequence comes from uncultured Roseiflexaceae bacterium, assembly GCA_937974195.1. GTDB lineage: Bacteria > Chloroflexota > Chloroflexia > Chloroflexales > Roseiflexaceae > CALJIC01. Next base: position 24,336 of record CALJIC010000130.1, read on the forward strand.
ACCTCGTCACCCCGCCACCCGGCTCACGAGGCCGGGGCGACGGGCGCAGGCACCTTGCCCGGCTCCCGGCCGCGCAGCCCGAGGATGGCGCGCGCCTCGGCCGGCGAGGCCGGCGTGAGCTCCAGCTCGCGCGCGATGCGGACCGTGCGCGCGACCAGGCGCGCGTTGTTCTCGACCAGCTCGCCGCGCCGGTAGTAGACGTTGTCCTCCATGCCGACGCGCACGTTCAGGCCCATCGCCATGGCCATCGTCGTGATCGGCAGCTGGGTGCGCCCCATCGAGCTGACGAAGCAGATCGTATCGGGCGGGAGCCGCTCGACCATGCGCATCAGGTTGCGCGGGGTGCCGCGCAGCCCGCCCTGAGTCGGCGTGTTCAGCACGCAGTTCAGCACGTAGGGCGGCGTGAGCAGGCCGCTGGCGATCAGGTGCTCGGCCTCCTCGATCATCGCTTCGTTGTAGGCCTCCAGCTCCGGCTTGACGCCGCGGGCGCGCATCTCACGCGCGAAGCGCTCGATGTCCGAGCGGTGGTTGCTGAAGAACACCTGCTCGCCGCGGATGAAGAAGTTCAGCAGCCCCAGGTTCAGCGAGTTCATCTCCGGCGCGAGCAGGATGGTGTTCATGCGCTCCTCGACCGACAGGCGCGGGCTGCCGCCGGTGGTGAGCTGGATGATCGCGTCGGTCTCCGCACACAGCCGCTCGTGCAGCTCCCGGTAGATCTCCATGTCCATGGTGTTGCTGCCGTCCGGGTTGCGGGCGTGGATATGCAGGATCGCGGCGCCCTCGCGCCAGGCGGCCACCCCCTGCTCGACGATCTCGTCCGGCTGCTCCGGCAGGTTCGGGTTGGCCTCCTTGCCGTGGATGCCGCCGGTGAGCGCACACGTGATGATCACTCGTCCTTCGAGCTGTTGCACGGCTCTCCTCCTCGTGGTCCGCAGCGCTGCGGGAGAAAGGGCTTCCAGAGACTGCGGGGCCTACCCCGCGGTGGCGCGCAGCAGCGTCTCCTGCACCAGCAGCTCGTGGGCCAGCGAGCGGTCCGGCGGGCGCTCCCCCGCAACCGCCGCGACGAACGCCTCGAGCTCGCGGTCGTAGAGCTCCTGCCGCTCCTGCACCGGCACCGGAACCAGCTGCTCGCCGGCCCGAAAGCCGCCGCGGTCCTCCGCCAGACACAGCCGGATCGCGCCCGCCGGCTCGAACGGCTCCATGATCGCGCTGCCCACGCGGCCGTAGACCTCGAAGCGCCGCGCGGGCGGCGGCGCCTCCATGGCCGCGATGTCCACGTAGGCCAGCGCGCCCGGGTACTCGAGCACCCCCAGCGTGTTGTCGCTGAACCCCGGCACCGCGCCGCCGTCGCTGCGCAGGAACGCCGTCACCCGCTCCGGGCGCCCGAGCAGCCAGACGATCTGATCGATCATGTGGCCGGCCAGGTCGTAGAAGATGCCGCCGCGGTGGACGGCGATCACCCGCTGCGCCTCGGCCGGGATGCACGTCGACATGTGGGCGCGCACGGCGTAGATCGTGCCGAGCAGCCCGGAGCGCGCCCAGGCGGCGATGCGCCGGAACCCCTCGTGGTAGCGGAACATGTAGCCCATCTGGAGCACCAGCCCGCGCTCCTCGGCCAGCGCCACGACGCGCTGCCAGCGCGCCCAGTCGTCGCCGGCCGGCTTGTCGTACCACACGTGCTTGCCGGCCAGCACGATCTGCTCGGTCTGGGCCAGGCTCTCGTCGTTGCGCCCCTCGGACGCCACGGCGACGACCGTCGGGTCGCCCAGCAGCTCGTCGGCGGTCTCGTACCAGCGCACGCCCGCGTACGGCCCGCCCGCATCCGCCAGCTCCCGCCGGCGCTCCGGGTCGGGCTCGTAGACGCCGGCCAGCTCGACGCGCGGGCTGTTTCTGAGCGCGAGCAGCTTCCCGGCAGCGTGGCCGTGCTTGGTGCCGTACTGTGCGATGCGGATGCGGCTCATCGGCGCTCTGAGGGGTGGCCGCAGACTCCCGCGGCGCTATACAATCCCGAGCCCCTGGTCGATCGACCGCTGGTACGCGTCGATCTGTTCGGCGAGCACCTCATCCACCGTCACCGGCCGGCCGAGCGCGCCGGACTCGAGCAGCGCGTAGGACACGGCGACCGACCGCGTGCCCTGCTCGGCGTCCACCTCGGCCGGGCGCTCGCCCCGGATCGCGGCCGCGAAGTCGGCGTACTCGACTGCGATCAGCTTGCGGTCGACTTCGGCGAACGGGAAGCTGTACTCGATCGCCCGCTCGCCGCCGAACATGCTGGCCGTCACCGGGTCGAGCCTGAAGCCCGGCACCAGGTCGAGCAGCGCCGCGCCCTGCACGTCCGCCTGCCCCGCGCGGTGCAGAGTGAGCGGCGCGCCGGTGCGGTCGCTCGGCATGCTCAGGGAGCCGCGCGAGCCGTGGATCTGGCGCGCCCACAGGTGCTGCCCGTGCCCGGCGTGGTCCTCGATGTACTGCCCGACCGCCCCGCTGCGGAACAGCAGCGTCGCGTAGGCCGCGTCCTCGGCGGTGGCCTCGAAGGTGGCCGGCATCTCGCGCTGCCAGCGCCCGTAGACGCCGGCGGGGTTCGTGGTCTCGCCGCCGGAGGCCGCGGGGTTCCTGCGCACCGGCTCGTGCAGGCGGGTCTGCGCGTACACCGTGTCGATCGGGCCGAGCAGGTACTCCAGCATATCCGCGTAGTGCACGCCGACGTCGAGCAGGACGCCGCTCTGGTCCTTCTGGTGGCGCCAGACCGAGATCAGCATCTGGTCGCCGCCGTCCACCACGTGGTGGATGGCGAAGCGCGGCGTGCCGATCGCGCCCGCGTCGAGCAGCGCCTTCGCCAGCCGGTTCACCGGGTCGCGCCGGTAGTTCTCGGCGACGCTCAGCACCCGCCCGGCGGCGCGCGCGGCCTCGCGGATGCGGTTGCAGGCCCGCACAGTCAGGCCGAGCGGCTTCTCGACCATCGCGTGCCAGCCGCGCCCGAGCGCCTCGAGGGCGATCACGTGGTGCGAGCGCGGCGTGGTGGTGATGTCGACCGCCTCGACGCCGTGCGCCTCGAGCTGCGCAAGATCAGCGGCCACCGCGGGCCGCGAGCCGAAGAAGCCCGCCGCCTGGTCGGCGAGCGACTCGGCGTTGGCGGCCACCGGGTCGCAGGCGGCGACGAGCTCGAAGTCGGCCCAGCCGGCGCGCCGCAGCTCGGCGAGGCCGTACAGGTGGCGGTGCCCCATCCCGCCGCAGCCGACGATCGCGAGGCGTATGGTCATGGCTCGTTCCTCTGTAACTCAGCGAAGTGTCCGTGGCGGGCCTGCGCCCCTCCACACCTCCCCGCGGGAGGCGCCGCCTGCTGGCGTCACCCGCCGACGATGTGCACGCACACCGGGGTTGGCACCGCGGCGACCAGCCCGGTCTCGTGCAGCGCGCCGGTCGCCTGGTCGATGCGGAAGGTGACGATCGTGTCGGTGTCCTGGTTGGCGGCCAGCAGGTAGGCCCCGGTCGGGTCGACCGCGAAGTTGCGCGGCGTCCGCCCGCCGGTCGGCACGTGGCCGGCGGCGGTGAGCCGCCCGGTCGCCTCATCCACCGTGAAGACCGCGATGCTGTCGTGGCCGCGGTTCGAGCCGTACAGAAAGCGCCCCGACGGGTGGAGGTGGATGTCGGCGCAGGCGTTGCGCCCTTCGAACCCGTCCGGCAGCGTCGACAGCGTCTGCAGCTCGCGCAGCGCGCCGCGCTCCCGGTCGTAGGCGAAGGCGGTGACGGTCGAGCCGCGCTCGTTGATGCAGTACAGGTACCCGCGGTCGTGCAGCGCGAGGTGGCGCGGCCCGGCCGCAGGCGCCAGCTCGGCCCACGGCGGCTCGTTCGGCACCAGCGCGCCGCGCCCGCCGTCGAGCCGGTAGACGTAGATCCGGTCGAGCCCGCAGTCCGGCACCAGGACGAAGTCGCCGACCGGCACGGCCGCGTGCGGGTGCGGGCCGTCGTGGAAGCGGGACGGCCCCTCGTGCTGCACCACCGCCGCAGGGGCGCCGAGCGCGCCATCCTCGCCGATCGGCAGGAGCGTCACGCTGCCGCCGCTGTAGTTCGCGGTCACCAGCCAGCGCCCGGTCGGGTCGACGCTGACGTAGCACGGGTGCGCGCCGTGGGTCGGCTGGTGGTTGATCGGCGTCAGGTCGCCGCTGCGGCCGTCGATCGCGAAGGCGCTGGCCGCGCCGCCCGGCGATCCCGCGTACTCCCCCACCTCCTGCACCGCGTAGAGGAAGCGCCGCGACGGGTCCACCGTCACGAACGACGGGTTGACGACGCCGCCGGCGGCGCTCTGCAGGCGCAGCGCCCCGCTGGCCAGGTCCAGCCGGTAGACGTAGATCCCCTCGGCCTTGCCGTGGACGTGGGGCAGCTGCTGGGTGTACGTCCCGACGTACACCACCAGCTCGCCTGTGCTCTGGCTCATAGCAGCTCCTGACGATCTTCGCTTCTGCCCTTACGCACCTTCAGTATCCGAGGTCATGCGCTCGCCGCGCAGCAGGAAGGCGCGGATGTCGTACGGGCCGGGGCGCTCCGGCGCCAGGTGCCCGGACTCGACCATCAGGTCGAGCGGGTTGAGGCGCGTCTCCATCGGCAGCAGCACCTTCTCGTGGCGCCTGGCCGACTCGTAGACCGCGTGGACCATCTGCAGCGCCTTGAGGCCGTTCATCGCGTCGCCGCGGAAGGTGTCGCGCCGCCCCTCGACCCAGTCGGCCAGCTCGGCCATCTGCGCCGCCGGCGCCTCGTACCACTCGAAGTCGTCGCCGTGGTCGGCGACCTTGTGGAACTGGCCGTCCGGCTCGTGCAGCTGCCACGTCCCGCCCGTCTCGCGGTTCAAGATCTGCAGGTTGCGGGTGGTCAGGTTGATCATCCCGTCGGTGCCGTAGATCAGCGCGCCCTGGTAGACGATCGGCGTCACGTCGCTGAGCAGCGTCGCGACCGTCCCGTTGGTGAAGTGGAAGACGCCCACGGCGCAGTCCTCGATGCGCGTGCTGCGCTCGTAGCGGTCGGTCTTGCGCTCGATGTTGCCCATCACCCAGTCGCAGTCCACGTCGCCGAGCAGGTAGCGGTACATGTCGGTCTGGTGCGTGCTGTAGTTCGGCAGGCCGTCGGCGGCGAAGCTCTGGATCATGCGCACCTCGCCGATCGCCCCCTGGGCGATCAGGTCGCGCGCCAGGGTGTAGGAGGGCAGGAAGCGGCGCTGGTGCGCCACGGCGAGCTTCACGCCGTTGCGCCGGCAGGCGATGATCATCTGCTCGGCGTGGCCGAGGGTGTCGGCCATCGGCTTCTCGCACAGGATGGCCTTGGGGCGGAACGTGGCCGCGGCGATCGTCCAGGGGGCGTGGCCGGGGTGCCAGGTGCAGATCGAGACCACATCCGGCCGCTCCTCCGCCAGCATGGCGCGGGCGTCGGTGTAGTGGCGCGGGGAGATGTTGAAGGTGCGGTCCTTCTCGGCCATGGCCGACTCCTCGAGGTCGGCCAGGCCGACGATCTCGTAGCGGCCGCTGTCCAGGTAGCCGCGGATGTGGATGTTGGCGATCCCGCCCGCTCCGATGATGCCGACGCGCAGCTTGGACATGGGTGGCTCCCGTTGTGTTTCAGATAGAGGAAGTGAGGCTACACCGCCGTGTACCCGCCGTCCACGCACAGCACCTGCCCGGTGATCATGCGCGCCGCGGGCGAGGCCAGGAACACCACCGCCGCCGCGATCTCCTCCGGCTCGGCGGTGCGCCCCATCGGCACCTTCTCCAGATTCTTGGCGAACTCCGGGTTCTGCAGCGCCCGCTCGAGCATCGGCGTGCGCGTGAAGGTCGGCGCGACGCAGTTGACGGTGATGTTGTGCGGCGCCCACTCGGCCGCCAGCGCCCGCGAGAGGTTGCCCACGCCGCCCTTGGCGCCGCTGTAGACGCTCCGCAGCGCCCCGCCGACCACCCCGACCTGCGAGGTGATCTGGATGATGCTGCCGGCGATGCCGCGCTCGACCATGCTCTGGGCGACCGCGGTCGACATGAAGAAGACGCCCTTCAGGTTGACGTCGACGACCAGGTCGAACTCCTCTTCGGTGTACTCCAGCGCCGGCTTCGGAACATTCGCCCCCGCGTTGTTCACCAGCACGTCGATGCGGCCGTAGGCCTCGAGCACCTGGCCGACGAAGGCGCGGATGCTGTCGACCCGCGCGACGTCCAGCTGCCAGGCCGCCGCCCGCCGCCCCATGGCGCGGCAGGCCTCCGCGACCGCCTCGCTCTCCTCCACGGTGCGGCTGCCGAGCGCCAGGTGCGCCCCGTGGTGCGCGCAGGCCTCGGCGATCGCCTTGCCGATCCCGCGCCCGGCGCCGGTGACGACCACGACCTTGTCGGTCAGATCGAAGCTCAGTGGTTGTGCCATCTGGCCATGCCTTTCATCAGTCAAACCGCTCGCGCGGCTGGAGATCACGCGGGCCCCGGCCGCCGCGCCGGGCCGCCCGCCTCGACCCACGCCCGGTCGGCGTAGGCCACGGCGCGCCGCAGCCCCTCCTCGCCGGTCCTGCTGGCCTCCTCGACGCTCACCCAGCCGTCGAAGCCGCCGGCCACCAGCCTGCGCAGCAGCTCGACGATCGGCGCCGCCCCGGTGCCGAGCACCACCGGCTCGAACGCCCCCGCGCGCCGGATGTCGCTCAGGTGGACCGCCCCGACCCGCCCCAGCACCTGCTCCAGCAGCGCGAGCGGGTCGTCGCCGAGCGCCAGCGGGTTGGCGGTGTCGAACAGCACTCCGAGGCCGCTGCCCTCCGTACGCCGCACCACCTCGAGGAAGCGCGCCGCCGGCTGAGTGAAGTCGTTCGCGCGCCAGTACGCGCCGCGCACGTGGTTCTCGTACAGCAGCCGCACGCCCGCCGCCTGCGCCTCATCGACGCACGCGCTCAGCCCCGCGGCGGCCCAGGCCAGCCCGTCGCGCTCCTCGACGCCCGGGTGGTCCTGGCCGGCGGTGACGCGCAGGAAGGGCGCGCCCAGACGCGCGGCGGCCTCGATCCAGGCCCGCAGGTCTTCGACCTGGCGCTGGCGCTCCGCCGCGTCGGGATGGGTGAAGTCGGTGTAGGTGGCGAGCATCACGATCTGCACCCCGGCCGACTCGGCGGCGCGGCGCAGCTCGGCCAGATAGGCGGGGCTGCGGCTGGCGACGTGCGCCACGCTGAGGTCGGCGCCATCGAGCCCGAGCGCGGCCGCCAGCTCGAACCAGGCCGGCAGCGTGAGGCGCCCCGAGGCCAGGTCCGGGTAGAGCGAGACCGGCAGACAGCTGAGCTTCATCGCGCGATGCCCGCCTCGTCGAACGCCTTCGCCAGCGTGTTGTACGTCAGCTCCGCCGCCGCCAGCGGGTCGTAGTTCGGCCGCCGCTGCACCATGATGCTGACCTCGGCGGTGATGTAGCCGTCGTAGCCGTGCTCGCGCATCGCGTGCAGGTAGCCGACCCAGTCGAACGGCGCCTCGCCGGGGATGAGGAACTCGTGGTGCGGCGCCAGGCCGCGCTCGCTCTTCACGTGGGTGTGCACGGTGTGCGGGGCGAGCGCGGCGACCGACTCCTGGTACGGGACGCCCTGCACGTTGAAGTGGCTGATGTCGAAGTTCAGCTTGAGGAACGGCGAGTCGACCGCCCGCAGCAGCTCCAGCACCCGGTCGATGCTGTCGAGCATGTCGGCCACGTGCGGCTCGGCGGCGATCACCACACCGCGCTGCTCGCCGTAGCGCACCAGCTCGCCCATGCGCTCGAACAGCAGCCCCTTCAGCTCGTCCCAGTCGTCCGACTTCCCGCCCACCGTCGTGTCCACCGCCGGCGGGGTGCCGTCGATCGCCCACTCGGTCGCCAGGTCCACCGCGTCGGTCAGCCGCTTCCAGTGGGCCGCCGCGACCTCCGGGTCGCGCTCCACCATGCTGGTCTGGGCGGCGATCGCCGGCAGCTCCAGGCCGTGGTCCTTCAGCATCTGCGCGATCCGCCGGCGCTCGGCGCGGTCGAGCCGGCTGAGCTCGGTGGTGTAGCCGGGGATCACCGTCAGCTCGACCCCCTTGTAGCCGAGGTTGGCCAGGAACGGGATGAACGTGTCGGGCGGGACGGTGGGCATGCCCCAGGTGCAGTACCCTATTTTCATGGATCGCTCCCTTGTCCTTAGGATGTGGCGATGGAACCGGGTGCGGGAGAATGCGCGGCTGAGGCGGCGCGGCCTACTCGCCGGGCCGGTACTCACCGGCGGGCTGCCGGCCGTCCTCGCGCTTGTGCGGCACCAGGATATCGTCGCGCCAGCGCGAGCGGAACGAGGGCCGCACCAGCCCTTCGGGCGACTGGAGCGTCAGCCCGCCGTCCACCGTCAGGACGATCCCGGTCACAAACGAGGCGTCGTCCGAGGCGAGGAACAGGGCCGCGCCGGCGACGTCTTCGGGGCGGCCGTAGCGCCCGAGCGGGTAGCAGTCGCGCGACATCTGGTCCTCGAACGGGTCCTCGATCATGCGCGCGGCCTCGCGCTCGCCGACGATCTGGCCGGGGGCGATCGCGTTGCAGCGGATTCCGTCGCGGCCGTAGTCCAGCGCCACGCTGCGCGCGAGCGCGTTCACCCCGGCCTTGGCGACGCTGTAGATGGCGAACTTGGGGTTGGTGATGAACGAGTTGACCGTCGAGATGAAGATGATCGAGCCTCCGCCGCCGCGGATCATCTCCGGCACACAGTAGCGCACGCCGAGCAGCGGCCCGCGCAGCGTCACATCCAGGCTGCGGTCGATCTCCTCGTCGGTGAGCTCGCCGGCGCGCTTGAGCACGGCGTAGGCCGGGTTGTGGACCAGGATATCGAGCCTGCCGAAGCGATCGCGCGCGGCGGCGACCAGCCGCTCCCAGGTGTCCGGCTCGGCCACATCGCCCTGCACCACCTCCACCTCGCCGCCGTCGGCGCGGATGCGCGCGGCGGTCTCCTCCAGCTTCTCGATGCGGTGATCGGAGTTGATCACCACCCGGGCGCCCTCGCGTGCGAAGCGGTGGGCGGTTGCAGCTCCGATCCCACCCCACCCGGCGCCGGCCACGATGGCGACTTTGCCCTCAAGGCGCATAGCAGCGCGTCCTCTCTTGTTCTTGGCGGCCTACACCATGCTGGGTTGCGCGACAGGAGCTACGCGGCGGCCTGGCCCTGCGCCTCGAGGAGTGTGGGGAGACGGAGCCTCCCCGGCGCCCATGCGTCCGCCGCAGAGCGGCGCGGGAAGAGGCTCTCGGAGGACCTGCGGCCCTCCACACATCCCCGTGGGAGACGGGCGGCACGACCACGTAACTCGTGTTACTTGCGGGGCGATTATAGCACGGGCCGGGCAGCACATGGCCGGCGACACCGGCGCCGCATCAGGGCGTCTCGCCGGCCGCCGGCGCTGTATCCGCCCGGCAGACGAACGTGAAGCGGCAGGTGAGCTCGGCGGCCGGGCGGCGCGCGCGGAGCCTGAGACGCTGGACGACGATCGGATTGTTGTGGTGGTCCTGGCTGTCGATCTGCTCGAGCGCCGCGTCGAACGCCTCGCGGTCGAAGTGTAGCGTCACGCTGCCGCGCCGCCCGCGCCAGGTCGCCTCACCCTCCCCAAGCTCAGGCCGGTGCAGGCTGATGAAGACCTCGTCGAGCGCGCCCGGCGCCCGCTCGAAGTCGAACGCGTCGGCGAGCTCCAGGCGCGCCTCGCCCGCCCCGTCGAACGACCACTCGAAGGCGCGGGTGAAGCGCCTGAGCGCCGGCACATCGTAGGCGCGCGTCAGGTCCAGCTCGAACACAACCCCGCGCTCGCCCGGCTCGCAGCGCAGCACCTCAGCGCGGAACTGCGCCCCGGCTTGCTGCGGACGCCCGTCGATCAGCGGCACCGAGTGGCCCTCGGAGCTGTTGTGGATGTGCTCGTAGCGGGTGGGGCCGAAGTACTGGCGCGTGTACAGGCCGGCGCCCAGGTCGGCCAGCAGGCTCTCGCCGCCGACGTGGATGACGAAGTGGCCCAGGTCGTTCTGGTTGTGCGGCTCGCCGTTGTTCCCGCCGCGCGCCGAGAACGCCAGCGTCACGTCCCCCGCCCGCCTGCGGTCCAGCACCCACCCCAGGTGCTCGAACACCACCGTCCCGCTGGGCACGGCGCGGCCGAACACCGCCGGGTCGCTCCACGCCAGGTCGCGGGTGACGTGCGGCCAGCGGTAGGCGTTGTCGGCGTGCAGGCCGGGCGCGCCGGACAGCTCGGGCACCGGCGCCCCCAGGCGCGCGGCGAGCCGCGAGATCAGCCCCGGCCGCAGCCGCATCCGCTCCGACCCGTCCGAGTAGTTCACAAACGCATCGCCGCCCAGGCTGATCCCGGCCGGGAAGGCGGCCACCCGCCGCACCAGCTCGCTGTCCAGCAGGTCGAGCGCCCCGCGCGTGTACTCGCGCAGCATCTCAGCGAAGTAGACGTAGTAGCCGAAGCCGTACTGCCAATAGCCGATCCCCTCGGCGCAGCCGCCGTCCGGGCCGAAGCCCTCCATGAAGCACTCCATCGCCCGGCAGCAGCGCTCGACCATCCCCGCCAGGCGCTCCTGGTCGTCCACCAGCAGCAGCGCGGCCATGCCCGCGGCGCCGGCGCAGACCGATGCCCAGTTCATCGGCGCCGCCTCCCAGGAGAAGTGCACCGGGTCGTGGAACAGCGGCCGGAAGATGCGCCGCTCGACCTCGGCGCGCACGCGGCCCGTCACCCACGGGTGCAGCCGCCCGCCGAGCAGCGTCAGCACCTCGGCCAGCGCGTGGGCCGTCTCGGCGGCGAAGAGGTCCACCACCTGCTCGGGCGGCAGACGGCCCGCGTAGAAGTCCGCCGGGTCGCGCCCCAGGTGCGCCGGCAGGCACCAGGTGACCTCGTCGCACATCGCCCAGAGCAGGTCCTCGAGCGCCGGCAGCGGCGCGTCGTCCTCGTCGATCACCGCCGCCAGCGTCAGCGCCAGCAGGCGCGCGCGGCGCTCGAAGTACAGCAGCTCGTACTCGCGGCGCGAGCCGGTCTCGGAGAAGAGCTTGAAGGCGCGGAAGGGCAGCGCGTGCACCGGCGCCTCGATCGCGCGGCGGGCATCGGCGCGCACCTCGCCCAGCAGCTCCTGGAGGTGGGGCGCCCGGCGCAGCGCCTCCAGGCGGTCGGGCGCGAAGGCGCCCTCGTAGGGGAACCCCGGGCCGCGCCCGCCGGCCAGCACTGCGCTGCGGATCTGTCGGAAGGTGTACATGGGGACGTTCCTCTGCAGAGAAGACTCGTACTGGTGTCGCCCGCGTCAGCGCTCCGCGGGGAGTGTGGCGAGGGCCGACGGCCCGCTGCTTCGAGCGGCGGAAGAAGAGCGCGCGGGGAGATTTCGCCCCCGTCCTATCGAACTAGCACGGCGGCACCAGGACGACGTCCCCGCCGGGCCAGGCCACAGACACAGTTCCGTCCTCCCGCCAGGCGACCTCCGGCGCCGCCGCCGCCAGCCGCGCCGGGTCGTCGAGCTCGGCACCGGTGTGCACCAGGCAGACCAGCTCGTGCTCAGGGCTCAGCCGCTCGGCCGCGATCAGCGGCAGCACGTGCTCGGCGAACACGGCGTTGAGGTCCGGGCGCCCGCGCCACGCGGCCGCGGGCAGCTGCCGGTCGTAGCCGCGCAGCCGCAGGATCGCCACGCCGCGCCCGCCGCACCCCGCGTACTCCCAGCCGGCCTGCGCGTCGCCGCGGATCACCGGCGCGGCCCCGGGCGGGTAGCCGAGCGGCGCGGCCCCCTCGAGCGCGCCGACCGGCCCGGCCGCCGGGTCGAGCCGCACGCGGTGGGCGCGCAGGTGCAGCTCGCCGCGCACGACGATCGCCGTGTCGATCTCGTGCGTCCCGCCGCCCGCCCGCTGGCGGTAGCGCATGCGCAGCCACCCCGGCTCCCCGACCGCGTAGGAGTCGGTCCCGGAGCGGTGCGCGAGCGCGCGCCCGTCCGTCAGGCACAGCATCGAGTCCGGCCCGGGCGCCCCGTCGGCCAGCCCGACGTTGAACGGCGCGGCGGTGGCGTAGAGGAACTTGTCGTACTTGGCGGGGTAGTGGCCGGTGCTGCCGGCGTTGAAGCGCTGCACTGCGCCGTTCGCGCGCGTGCCCACCAGCACCCAGCCCGGCTGCGGGAACACCCGCACGAAGTCGCCGCGCTCGACGGGCAGCGGCTCCTCATCGGCGGTCCAGAACGGGTCGTCGTCCGCGAGCGCCCACAGCCCGGCGAAGGCCAGCATCGCCCAGTAGCTCGCGCCGGTCGAGATATAGGTCTCGCGCACCGCGGGGCTCCCGCCGGCGGTCAGCTCCTGGCGCAGCGTCCCGTCCGCCCGCACCGCCCCGCGGTCCACGTACCAGCGCAGGTGGCGCCCGACGATGCGGCGCAGCAGGCCGGGGCTGTGCGGCCAGCAGCCGAGGCGGTAGGCCCACAGCGGCGCGCCGAGCCGGGCGAACTTATAGCTCAGGCTCCGGCCGTACTCGGCGTAGGCCCCGTCGGCGGCGAAGAAGAGGGGCAGCCGCTCCATCCCGAGCCGCACCCGCTCCAGCAGCCGCTCGCGCCGCTCCGGCTGCGTCGCGCCGTCGCACTCGGCCCAGGCCAGGACGTGCGTGGCGAACACCAGCAGGTTGTAGTCGTCGAAGTGGCGCGGCCCGCGCTGCGGCGCGTCGTCGTACCAGCCGTCGCCGCAGTACGCCCCCTCCAGATAGTCGAGCGCCGAGTCGATCGTCGCCTGGTCGTGCCGCTGGCCGAGCGCCTTGCGCGCCGCGTGGTTGAGCGCCCAGAACAGCGCCCAGTTGCTGTTCCACGCCGGGGGCCGCTCCCCGAAGCGCTCCAGCCAGCCCACCAGGCGATCGCGCTCGTCCGGGGAGAGGCGCTCCCAGATCCGGCTGCGGGTCTGCCACGCGGCGAACGCCACCTGGCCCGACTCGACGGTGCGCTGGTCGTACGCGCGGCGCGGGGTGCCGCCCCAGTAGCCCGGCGAGCGCGGGTCGGTGCCGCTGACGAGCGCGGCGCGCGTCAGCGCCTCCAGGTCCAGCGTCTCGCCGCGCCACTGGAGCCGCGCCGGCCGCTCGGGGCGCGAGAGCCAGCCGGACAGCCCCCAGAGCATGCGCGTGACGCCCTCGTAGCTGCCGCCGGCGTCGTTGTCGTTCGGCACGCCGTCCAGCCGCACCCGCGCGCCGCTCGCGTCCAGGCGGCTGGCCCAGCCGGCCACCAGGCGCGCCCACAGGTCGCGGGCCTCGGCGCAGGTGAAGGGCCTGTCGTCCATTCGAGCCTCGTGCTGGCTGCCGCGAATCAGCGGGCGGTGATCAGACGTGCTCCAGAAACCGCCGGCACATCAGCGCCAGCACCTCGTCGCCGGGGGCGTCCCAGATCGCCTGGTTGAAGATCTCGACCTCGATCGGGCCATCGTACCCGGCCGCATCCACCGCCGTGCGGAGGCGGCGCAGCTCGATAAACCCGTCGCCCATCATGCCGCGCCCGAGCAGCACGTCCGGCAGCGGCACGATCCAGTCCGAGACGTGGAAGCCCAGGATGTTCCGCCCGCAGCGCGCGATCTCATCGTAGACGTCGGCGTCCCACCACACGTGGTAGGCGTCGACGATCACGCCCACCTGCGGCGAGCCGATCCGCTCGACCAGGTTGTTCGCCTCGCGCAGCGTCGCGATCACCGAGCGGTCGGCGGCGAACATCGGGTGCAGCGGCTCGACCGCCAGCCGGACGCCGTGGTCCGCGGCGAAGGGGGTGAGCTCGCGGATCGCCTCCTCGACCATCGCGCGCGCCGCCGCGATGTCGCGGTCGGGCGGCGGGCCGCACACCAGCACCAGCACATCGGTGCCGATCGTCGCCGCCTCCTCGATCGCCCGCCGGTTGTCCTCGATCCGCTCGCGGCGCTCGGCGGCCGTGGCGGCCGGGAACATTCCGCCGCGGCACAGCCCCGAGACACGCAGCCCGGCGTCGCGGACGATCTTCGCCGCCTGCTTGGCGCCCACCTCGGCCAGCCGGTCGCGCCACACCCCGATCCAGGGGATGCCGGCTCGCGCGCACCCCTCCGCCGCCTCGGCCAGCGTCCAGCGCTTGGTGGTCGCCTGGTTCAGGCTGAGGCGGCTCAGATCGTCCATCGGCTTCATGTTTCAGCGCCTGTCAGAATTCAGAACATACGCGGTGGCCACGCCCCGCACCGCCTAGAGGGGGTGGGGAGGCAAAGCCTCCCCAGAATCGCTTCCGCCGCCGGAGCGCTCTTCAGTTGCCCTCGGCTACCCTTCGATCCCGGCGACCGCCAGCACCCGCCGCATCCGCTCGGCGGCCAGCTCCGGGTCGCGCAGCACGCCCGCCTGGTCGGCCAGCCGCAGGAGCTCGGCCAGGTGGACGATCGAGCGCGCGCCCTCCTGCCCGCCGACCATGCGGAAGTGCGGCTGGTGGCCGTTCAGGTAGGCCAGGAAGACCACGCCGGTCTTGTAGTAGAAGGTCGGCGCCTGGAAGATATGGCGCGAGAGCGGCACCGTCGGCTCCAGGATCGCCATGAAGCGCGCCTCGTCGCCCGCATCGAGCGCCTGGAGCGCCGCCGCCGCCGCCGGCGCGATCGCGTCGAAGATCCCCAGCAGGGCGTGGCTGTAGCCCTGCGCGTCGCCGCGGATCAGCTCCGGGTAGTTGAAGTCGTCGCCGGTGTACATCTTGACGCCCGGCGGCAGGCGGCGGCGCATGGTCACCTCGTGGCCGGCGTCGAGCAGCGAGATCTTGATCCCGTCGATCTTGTCGGCGTGGTCGCCGATGATGTGCAGGCAGGTGTCCATCGCCGCGGCCACGTCGCGCGAGCCCCAGTAGCCGGCCAGCTGCGGGTCGAACATCTCGCCGAGCCAGTGCAGGATCACCGGCCGGCGCACCTGCGACAGGATGCGGTCGTACACCCGCACGTAGTCGTCGGGGCCGCGGGCGCAGGCCGCCAGCGCGCGGCTGGCCATCAGGATCACGCGCCCGCCCAGGTCCTCGACGAAGCCGACCTGCTCGGCGTAGGCGGCCTCGACCTGCTCGAGCGTCACGCCGGGGCCGGGCGGCAGGTGGTCGGTGCCGGCGCCGCAGGCCAGGGTGCCGCCCACGGCGGCCGCCTCGGCGATCGAGCGGCGGATCAGCTCCTTCGACGCGGCCCAGTCCAGGCCCATCCCGCGCTGCGCGGTGTCCATCGCCTCCGCCACCCCCAGCCCGAGCGACCAGAGGTAGCGGCGGTAGGCGAGCGTCAGCTCCCAGTCCAGCGCGGCCGGCGAGGTCGGGTTCGTGTCGGCGAACACATCGGGGACCACGTGGGCGGCGGCGAAGAACACCCGGCTCGTCGCCTTCACCGTCGTCTGCGGGAACGGCTCCCGGGTGCTCAGCGTGTACGGGGCCAGCGAGCGATCCCGCTGGGGCAGCTTGAGCGTGAGTGACATCGCATTCTCTCTTCTGAACCAGGTGACGGGGTGAGGGGGTGAGGGGGTGAGGGGTGACCTTTGGAGCCCGAAGGCCTGTGGCCACACCACAATCCCGTAGCCACCCCGTCACCCTGTCACCCTGTCACCTTGTCACCCTGTCACCTGGTCACTGGTCACAACGAGAGCTCCGGCACCTCCAGCCAGCGCCGCTCCTGCCACGAGCGCAGGCCCAGCTCCGCAAGCTGGACGCCCTTCGCGCCCTCGAGCAGGTCCCAGCGGAACGGCGCGTCCTCGGCCACGTGGCGCAGGAAGTGCTCCCACTGCACCTTGAAGCCGTTGTCGAAGGTGGTGTTGTCCGGCACGTCCTGCCAGGTCTCCCAGAAGTTGATCGGGCTGGGGATATCGGGGTTCCACACCGGGCGCGGCGTGGCGGCGCGGTGCTGGATCTTGCACTCGCGCAGGCCGGCCACCGCGCTGCCGTGGGTGCCGTCCACCTGCAGGCTGAACAGCTCATCGCGGTAGACGCGCACGCACCACGAGGAGTTGATCTGCGCGACGACGCCGCCGTCGAGCTCGAAGATCGCGTAGGCGGCGTCGTCGGCGGTCGCCGTGTAGGGCCGCCCCTGCTCGTCCACCCGCGTGGGGATGTGCGTCGCGCCGAGGCACGTCACGGCCCGCACCTGCCCGAACAGGTTGTCGAGGACGTAGCGCCAGTGGCACAGCATGTCCACGATGATGCCGCCGTCCTCCTCCTTGCGGTAGTTCCAGGACGGGCGCTGGGCGGGCTGCCAGTCCCCCTCGAACACCCAGTAGCCGAACTCGCCGCGCACCGACAGGATGCGCCCGAAGAAGCCGCCGTCGATCAGGCGCTTCAGCTTGAGCATCCCCGGCAGGAAGAGCTTGTCCTGCACGACGCCGTTCTTGACGCCGGCCTGGTGCGCCAGCCGCGCCAGCTCCAGGGCGCTCTCCAGGTCCGCCGCCACCGGCTTCTCGCAGTAGATGTGCTTCCCGGCGGCGATCGCCTTGCGCACCGCCGCCGCGCGCAGGCCGGTCGTCTGCGCGTCGAAGTAGATCTCGTCGTCGGGGTTGGCCAGACAGGCGTCCAGATCCGTGCTCCAGCGCTCGAGCCCGTGGGCCTCGGCGAGCGCCGCGAGCTTCTGCGGGTTGCGCCCGACCAGGATGGGGTCGGGGAGGAGCGTGTCGCCGTTGGACAGCGTCACACCGCCCTGCTTGCGAATGGCGAGGATCGACCGGATGAGGTGCTGGTTGGTGCCCATCCTTCCGGTGACGCCATTCATAATGATACCGATCCGCCGCGTGGTCATGGGACAGATCCTCCTCACACAGATGCAGGTTGTCGACGGACGAGGGGCGTGGCGCTGTCAGCGCTGCGGCCGGGGGCAGGGCGGCGCGGTGCTCGAGCGCACGACGAGCTCGGTCGGCAGGTACTCGACCTGGGAGGGCGCCTCGGGCGACGTGAGCGCCAGCTGCAGCGCGCGCTCGCCGAGCTCGACCATGGGCACGCGGACGGTGGTGAGCGCCGGGGTCACATCGCGCGCCGTCGGGATATCGTCGAAGCCGACGACCGAGATCTGCTCCGGCACGGCCAGGCCGCGCTCCCGCAACGCCGCGAGCGCGCCGATCGCCATCACATCGTTCAGCGCAAAGAGCGCGGTGATCTCCGGGTGCCGGTCGAGCAGCGTGTGCGCCGCGCGCATGCCGCCGTCACGCGAGAAGTCGCCGGGCTCGATCTGATCGGGCGGAAGCTCCACGCCGAGCTCCTGCAGGCCGCGCCGGAAGCCGCTCAGCCGGTCGTGGGTGGCGGTGAGCAGCTGCGGCCCGCTGATCACGCCGATGTGGCGGTGGCCGAGCTCCACCAGCATGCGGCCGGCCGCGCGCGCCCCGCCGGCGTTGTCCGGGATCACTGCGTTGCCGGGCACCGCGTGGCGCCCGATGAAGGCCACCTGGCCGCCGAAGGCCGTGAACGTCTCGATCTGGGCTGTCAGCTCCTGGCTGTAGCTGCGGTCATCCAGGCCGCTGCCGGCCATGATCAGCGCCTCGACCCGCTGGGCCAGCAGGAGCCGCGCGTACTCGAGCTCGCGCTCGGGCTCGCGGTAGCTGTTGCAGATCATCACCAGGCGCCGGGACTCGCCGGCGATGCGCTGGATGCCGCGCATGATCTCGGCGAAGTAGGGGTCGCTCACGTCGTGGACGACCACGCCGACGATCGCGGTGCGCTCGCGAACGAGGGCTTGTGCGTGGGCGTTCGGGACGTAGCGGAGGTCGTGGGCCGCGGCGAGCACGCGGGAGCGGAGGTCGGCCTTGACGCTGCGGGAGCTGCCATTCAGCACCCGCGATGCGGTCGCCACCGACACACCGGCGCGCTCAGCAACATCGGCAAGCGTGGCGGACATAAGACTGTAGTCCTTAACAGGCGTTTGACATTCGCGAGTATAGCATGCTATACTCGTCTTATCAAGCAAAGCTTTTCCCAATCACCAACGTCTTTTTGCGCTCGCTTCTCCGCTCTCTAATGCCGAACGCATGGTTCGCGGTGCGGCGCACCAGCGCTATTTGGAAAGCGCTATCCAAGCCGGCCGGCACCAGGCAGAACAGATACACCCCTGGCTGATTCTACGTACAGAATCACAAGCCAGACCTCAGCACATAGCACGGTGTAAGGCGATCCGACGGCTCGGCTACGATCCGTCGGCTGTTCGACGGAGAACACGATGACCGGGCACGCAGGCGACGTACCACTGCTCGAGGTGCGCAACCTCAAGAAGCACTTCCCGATCAAGCGCGGCTTTCTGTCACGCACCGTTGGCAACATCAAGGCCGTTGACGGCGTGAGCTTCACCGTCAACGAGGGCGAGACGCTGGGGCTGGTTGGCGAGTCCGGCTGTGGCAAGACCACCACCGGGCGGCTGGTGCTGCGCGCCATGGACCCGACCGAGGGCGAGATCTGGTTCAAGGATCGCGAGCACGGGCGGGTCAACATCCCCGAGGTGGACAACGCCACCCTGAAGAAGATCAGACGCAACATGCAGATGATCTTCCAGGACCCCTACTCCTCGCTCAACCCGCGCATGACCCTGCTGGACATCGTCGGCGAGCCGCTCAAGGTCCACGGCGTGAGCAAGGGCAGCGAGCTGACCGACCGCGTCGCCGAGCTGCTCGAGGTCGTCGGGCTGCGGCCGGAGTACATGACGCGCTACCCGCACGCGTTCTCCGGCGGGCAGCGCCAGCGCATCGGCATTGCCCGCGCCCTGGCGCTGAACCCGCAGCTGATCGTCTGCGACGAGCCGGTCTCGGCCCTGGACGTCTCCATCCAGGCGCAGATCCTCAACCTGCTGCAGGACCTGCAGGCCCGCTTCGGGCTGACCTACCTGTTCGTCGCCCACGACCTGAGCGTCGTCGAGCACATCTCGGACCGGGTCGCGGTGATGTACGTCGGCAAGCTGGTCGAGAGCGCGCCCACGAGCAAGCTGTTCCTCACACCCAAGCACCCGTACACCGAGGCGCTCCTGTCGGCCGTGCCGCGGCCGGACCCGCGCCAGCGGCGCGAGCCGATCGTGCTGCAGGGCGAGGTCGCCGACCCGGCGAATCCACCGTCCGGGTGCTACTTCCACCCACGCTGTCGCTACCGCATCGATCGCTGCGTCACCGAGACGCCGCCGCTGCGCGAGATCGCCCCCGACCATCTGGTCAGCTGCCACCGTGCGGAGGAGCTCTCGCTCCAGGGCGTTGTGCCAGCGGCGAACCTTGTCTCTTCCGCGGATACATCCGCCGTCGTATCGTCTCAGTGAAGGAGGGAACACCGCCGAAGCCCGGGATGGACGACTGACGCACCGCTGCGCAGTCGGTGGGAACGTACTCGCTTTCCGTCGGAAAGATGCGCCAACGACGAGGTGAACGCATGAGCGAAAAGCAGAATCCCCCCCACCGAAGGATCAGCCGCCGCGCCTTTCTACGCCTCTCGGCGGTAGCCGGCGCCAGCGTGGGCCTTGCAGCCTGCGGTGGTGCGCCGCCTGCCGCACCGGAGGCGACCTCTGCGCCGGCTGCTCCTGAGCCGACCGCCGCGCCCGCCGCACCGACCGCTGCGCCCGTCGCCACCGCGGCGCCAGCCGCTCCCGCCACCGCCGTCCCTGTCGCCGTCTCCCAGTACAAAGAAGCGCCCATGCTGGCCGAGCTTGTCGCGGCTGGCCAGCTGCCGCCGGTGGAGGAGCGCCTGCCGAAGAACCCCGTGGTGCTGGACAGCATCGATGGCATCGGCAACTACGGCGGCACCATGCGCCGCGGCTTCCGCGGGGTATCCGACCGCTGGGGCCCGACGAAGATCCAGAACGAAGGGCTCACCTGGTACAACTCCGACCTCAGCATCCGCGCCAACATCGCCGAGTCCTGGGAGGTCAACGAGGACGCCACCCAGTGGACGTTCAAGTTCCGCGAGGGCATGAAGTGGTCGGACGGGACGCCGTTCACCACCAAGGACTCGAAGTGGTGGTACGAGAACGTGCTGCTGAACGAGCAGCTGACCCCCGCGCCGCCGGAGGTGTGGTCCTCCGGCAACCCGCGCCAGATCATGAAGGCGGAGTACCCGGACGACTACACGGCGATCTTCACCTTCGCGGCGCCCAAGCCGCTCTTCGCCTACAGCCTCACTCGCGAGGTGCCGTTCCAGCCGGGCCACTTCCTCGAGCAGTTCCACGCCAGCTTCACGGACGAGGCCAAGCTCCAGGAGATGGCGACCGCCGCGAGCTTCGAGACGTGGGTCCAGCTGTTCCAGGAGCGGATGAACTGGTGGACGGTCGGGCGCCCGACGATCGGCGTGTGGCTGCCGGTCAACGAGCTCTCCGAGGAGCGCTTCATCATGGAGCGCAACCCCTACTTCTGGCAGGTGGACTCGGAGGGCAACCAGCTGCCCTACATCGATAGGATCGTCCACCTGCTGTTCGAGACGCCGGACGCGTTCAACGCACGCATCATCGCCGGCGAGATCGACTTCCAGGCCCGCCACGTCTCGATCGGCGACTTCACGCTGCTCAAGGAGAACGAGGCCGCCGGCGACTACACCGTGGTGAACGGCGTCACCGCCAACCACATCGCCTTCCAGCCCAACCACGCCGCGAACGACCCGCGCCTGCGCGAGTTCTTCGGCAACCGGGACGTGCGCATCGCGCTCTCGCTGGCGATCAACCGGGCCGAGATCAACGATCTGATCTTCAACGGCACGGCCACCCCGCGCCAGTACAGCCCGCTCAGCATGTCGCCGCAGTACTACGAGAAGCTCTCCAACGCCTACATCGAGTACGACCCGGCGCGCGCCAACGAGCTGCTCGACGCGGCGGGGTACTCCGCGCGGGACGCCGACGGCTTCCGGCTCTGGAAGGACGGCTCGGGGCCGGTCGAGTTCGTGATCGAGGGCACCGCCCAATCCGGCTCGCCGGAAGAGGACGCCGCCCAGACTATGGTCAAGTACTTCGCCGACGTCGGCATCAAGGCGACGTACAAGGCGGAGGAGCGCGGCCTCTACGACGAGCGCAACCAGGCCGGCCTCGTGGACGCGGCCTTCTGGGGCGGCGACCGCACCGTCCTCCCGATCGTCGCGCCGTGGATCTTCCTCGGCAGCATGGCCGACCGACCGTGGGCCGGCAAGTGGGGCATCTACTATAACGACCCGACCAACCCGAACGCCGAGGCGCCGCCTGAGGATCACTTCATCCGCAGGATCTGGGACATCATGGCCCAGGTGCAGGTGGAGCCGGACGAGCAGCGGCGCAACGAGCTGTTCCGGGGCATCCTCGATATCTGGGCTGAGGAGCTGCCGATGATCGGCATCCTCGGCGAGCTGCCGGCGCCGGCGATCGTCAAGAACGGCTTCAAGGGCTTCCGGGCCGGCACGCCGATCGACGACACGACCGAGGACGAGAACCTGCTCAACACCCAGACCTACTTCTGGGAAGACCCGTCGCAGCACATGGGGGGCAGAAAGCTAGTTGGGGCGTAGGGGCTAAGGTTCACGAGGCACGCGGTCGCGCCGCTCTCACGATGGGGGTTGTGGAGGGCACAAGCCCTCCGCAGCCCCTCACGGGGGCGCGGGGCCACCGCGTAAGTCCTGAAGGTTAGGGGCTCGGGCGCCGTGCCGCAGCGCACAGCGCGTGACCCCTAACCATCACCCCACCCCCGGCGCGGCGATCTGCCGCTCGGTAGAGAAGGGGTATCGGCGGCGCCGGCATCGCCGGCAACACCAACGCCGGCAGTCTCCGCACTGAAACTCTGCGTCACGCGTACCCTTTACCCCGATACCTGTTGGTCATTCGCTGAACCTTGCGCCGAGACACGACAGACTGAACAAAGGGCTACGGCCATGCTCCAGTACATCCTTCGGCGCGTCCTGCTGATGATCCCGACGCTGTTCGTCATCTCACTGATCTCGTTCGCGATCATCCAGCTGCCGCCCGGCGACTTCCTCAGCTCGTATGTCGCGCAGCTCCGCGCGCAGGGCGAA
This sequence comes from uncultured Roseiflexaceae bacterium, assembly GCA_937974195.1. Taxonomy (GTDB): domain Bacteria; phylum Chloroflexota; class Chloroflexia; order Chloroflexales; family Roseiflexaceae; genus CALJIC01. The sequence goes on from CALJIC010000130.1 coordinate 46,224, forward strand.
AATATCGACGCAGCCCAGATCGCCATTCTCGAAGAGCAGTACGGCCTCAACCAGCCGATCTACGTCCAGTACTGGAAGTGGATGCGGGGCATCCTGCTGCGCGGCGACTGGGGGCGCTCCTTCGAGTGGAACAAGCCGGTGAGCGAGCTGATCTGGGATCGCCTGGGCGTCACGATGCTCATCTCAGTGCTGACGATCCTACTCAGCTGGGCGATCGCCATCCCCGCAGGAGTCTACGCGGCGACCCACCAGTACTCATTCCTCGACTACCTGATGAGCTTCATCAGCTTCGTCGGGCTCGGGACGCCGAGCTTCCTGGTGGCGCTGATCTTCATGTGGGTCATGCTATCGGTCTTCGGGGTCAATATCAGCGGCCTCTACTCGCCGGAGTTCGTCAGCGCACCCTGGAGCATAGCGAAGTTCCTGAACATGCTCTCGCACATCTGGCTACCGGTGGTGATCCTGGCGGTCGACAACACCGCGGGGGTGATCCGCACGCTGCGCGCCAACCTGCTCGATGAGCTGAACAAGCCGTACGTCGAGACGGCGCGCGCCAAGGGCGTGCGCGAGACGACGCTGATCTGGAAGTACCCGGTGCGGGTGGCGCTCAACCCGTTCTTCAGCACGGTTGGCTGGACGCTCGCGGCGCTGGTGTCGGGCGAGACGCTGGTGTCGGTGGTGCTCAGCTACCAGACGAGCGGGCCGATGCTGCTGCGCGCGCTGACGTCCCAGGATATGTACCTGGCAGGCAGCTTCATCCTGCTGCTGAGCACACTGACTGTGATCGGCACGCTGATCTCCGACATTTTGCTGGCGTGGGCCGACCCGCGCATCCGGATGGAGGGCTAGTACATGGCGACTGAGGAGATGCAGCGCCCGCTAGAGGCCGAACAGCCACTTCGCACAACCGAGCGTGGCGCCGAGGGCGTCTACGTCGCACCGCAGTGGAAGCTCATGTACTGGCGCTTCCGCAAGCACAAGATGGCGGTTGCCAGCGTCTTCGTGCTCGCGGTGTGCTACCTCACGGTGCTCTTCTGCGAGTTCGTCGCCCCGTACGACCCAGAGGTCTTCTCGACGCGCTACACGCTCGCGCCGCCCACGCGCATCCACATCCGCGACACGGACGGCAACTTCCGGCTGCCGTTCGTCTACGGGATGAAGCGCGACCGCGACCCGGTCACGCTGCGGCCGACGTTCGTCGAGGACACCTCGGTGATCCACCCGATCAAGCTGTTCGTGCAGGGCTCGCCGTACAAGCTGTGGGGCATCATCCCCTCCAACCTCCACCTGTTCGGGATCGAGACCGCGCCTGAGGAGCAGATGCTGTTCCTGGTGGGCGCCGACCGGCTCGGGCGCGACCTGTTCTCGCGCATTGTGTACGGCGCCCGGATCTCGCTGACGATCGGCCTGGTGGGCGTGCTGCTGAGCCTGATCTTCGGCATCATCCTCGGCGGCGTCTCGGGCTACTACGGCGGCATGGTCGACAACGTCGTGCAGCGCATCATCGAGTTCGTCCGCTCGATCCCGGCCATCCCGCTCTGGATGGGGCTGAGCGCCGCGCTGCCGCCCAACTGGCCGGTGGTGTGGGTGTACTTCGGCATCACCGTGATCCTCTCGCTGATCAGCTGGACGGGCCTGGCGCGCGTGGTGCGCGGCCGGTTCCTGGCGCTGCGCGAGGAGGACTTCGTGCTCGCCGCGCGGCTGGTCGGGTCGAGCGAGATGCGCATCATCCTGCGCCACATGGTGCCGTCGTTCCTGAGCTACATCATCGCGACGCTGACGCTGGCGATCCCGGGCATGATCCTGGCCGAGACCGGCCTGAGCTTCATCGGGCTCGGGCTGCGCGCGCCGGCGATCAGCTGGGGCGTGCTGCTCCAGGAGGCCCAGAACCTGCGCTCGGTGGCGCTGGCGCCCTGGGTGCTGTCGCCCGGGCTCGCGGTGGTGATATCGATCCTGGCGTTCAACTTCGTCGGCGATGGCCTGCGGGACGCTGCCGACCCGTACTCGCGGTGATGCTGTGATGCGCCGGATGTGATGCGTGCCCTCGCACGCGCTGCGGAAGGCGCATTCTCGATGACACACTCCAGATAAGGTGTAGCCATGACCGACTCTCGCCCATTGCTGCTCGAGGTCGAGGACCTCAAAACCTACTTCTTCCTGGACGAGGGCACTGTGCGCGCCGTAGACGGCGTGAGCTTCAGCCTCAGGCGCGGCCAGACGCTCGGCGTGGTGGGCGAGAGCGGCTGCGGCAAGAGCATCACCGCGCGCTCGATCATGCGCATCGTCCGCCGGCCGGGGCGCATCGTCGGCGGCAAGATCCTGCTGCACCAGGTCCCGTCCAACGACGGCAGCCCGGGCAAGGTGGTGGACCTGACCGCGCTCGACGCCGAGAGCCGCGAGATGCGCCAGATCCGCGGCGGCCAGATCGGCATGGTCTTCCAGGAGCCGATGACCTCCTTCAGCCCGGTGCACACGATCGGCGAGCAGATCATGGAGGCGATCCAGATCCACCGCTCGGTGTCGCGGGAGGAGGCGCGGCGGCTGGCGATCGACATGCTGGCGCGCGTCGGCATGCAGCAGCCGGCGCGCACGGTGGACCGCTACCCGCACCAGCTCTCGGGCGGCATGCGCCAGCGGGCCATGATCGCCATGGCCCTCTCGTGCACGCCGGACCTGCTGATCGCCGACGAGCCGACCACCGCGCTCGACGTGACCACCGAGGCGCAGATCCTCCAGCTCATGCGCCGGCTGCAGGAGGAGCTGGGGATGGCGATCATGTTCATCACCCACAACCTCGGCGTGGTGGCGCAGATGACCGAGGCGGTGATCGTGATGTACATGGGCAAGGTGGTCGAGACCGCGACGGTCGACGCCCTGTTCTACGACCCGAAGCACCCCTACACGCAGTCGCTGCTGCGCTCGATCCCCAAGCTGGGCTCGCGCACCATCGGCAAGGCCTCGCGGCTCGAGTCGATCAAGGGCACCGTGCCGGACCCGTACCGGATACCGCGCGGCTGCCCGTTCAACCCGCGCTGCCCGGCGATGATCCGCGGCGTATGCGACGAGATCGAGCCGCCGGTGGTCAAGCTGCAGGAGGACCATACGGTGCGCTGCCACCTGTACGCGCCGGCTCCGGCTGCGGCGCAGGACGCAGCGATACCACTGGTGACGTAAGATGAAAGTCCTGCTCCTCTTCCCGCCCAACTGGACGCCGGCCATGCCGCACCTGGCGCTGCCGACGCTCACCGCCTACCTGCGCGGGCACGGTCTGACGGTCACGCAGCGCGACCTCAACATCGAGGTGTTCGACGAGGTGCTGAGCCGCCGGCACATCGAGGGGGCGGTGGCCCGCCTGCGGGCGCACTACGGCCCGCGCGGAGACCGCCGGCCCCCTCGGCCGATCGCCGCGCCGCGCGAGCAGGTCGCGTGGGCGCTGGCGCACGGAGCGCAGGTGGCGGCGCAGGTCGAGCAGGCCAAACGCATCGTGCGCAGCCCGGCGTTCTTCGACGGGCCGAAAGGGCTCAAGGCGATCACCGTGATCGACGAGGCGCTGCGCATCGCCTCGCTGCCGTTCTACCCGGCGGCGCTCGAGCTCACCACCTACCGGCCGGCGATGACCGCCGACAGCAGCCGCAACATCCTGCGCGAGGTGCGCGACCCGCACTTCAACATGCTGCTGGAGATCTACCGGCGCGGCGTGCTGAAGGATATCGAGCGCCAGCGGCCGGACGTCCTCGGCATCTCAATCCCCTCGATGGCGCAGATGGTCCCCGGCCTCACGATCGCCGCGCTGATCAAGGAGCGCGGCCTGCCCTGCCACGTGACGGTCGGCGGGCCGCACATCACCATGCTGCGCGAGCGGATCGCGCGCTGCCCGGCGCTGTTCAGCCTGATCGACAGCGCGGTGGTGTTCGACGGCGAGGAGCCGCTGCTGCGGCTGTGCGAGGCGCTCGACGCCGGCGGCGACCTCAGCGCGGTGCCGAACCTGATCTACCGCGACGGCGAGACGATCCGGGTGACCGAGCGCAAGGAGCCGGCGAAGATCGGGGCGCTGCCGCAGCCGGACTTCGACGGGCTGCCGCTCGACCGCTACCTGGCGCCGGAGCTGGCGCTGCCGCTGCTGACGGCGCGCGGCTGCTACTTCGGCAAGTGCGCCTTCTGCAACGTCGGGTACGGCGAGCCGACATTCAGCCTGATGCGCACCGAGATGCTGGCGAGCCAGATGCTCGACCTGCACCGGCGCTACGGCGTGCGGCAGATCTTCTTCTCCGACGAGGCGCTCACGCCGCGCACGCTGCGCGAGCTCTCGCAGATCATGCAGCGCGACGGCACGCCGGTCCTGTGGGGCGGCTGCGCCCGCTTCGAGAAGCCGCTCACCGCCGAGCTGCTGCAGCAGGTGTACGCCGGCGGCGGGCGCATGTTCCTGTTCGGGCTGGAGACCGCCTCCGAGGCGATCATGCGGCGCATGGTCAAGGGGACGACGCTCGAGAACATGCACCGCATCCTGCGCGAGAGCGCCGAGGCCGGGATCTGGAACCACACCTTCTTCTTCTTCGGCTTCCCGGGCGAGACGCTCGAGGACGCGCAGCAGACGGTCAACTTTCTCTACGAGCACCAGGAGCACATCCACTCGGCGGCCTTCGGGACCTTCCTGCTCGAGGTGGATGCGCCGGCGCACAAGTACCCGCAGAGCTTCGGCATCAGCGAGGTGATCGAGCACCCCGAGAAAGACCTGGCGATCTACTTCGACTACCGGGTGAGCGAGGGCATGGACGACAAGCTCGCCGAGCGGGTGGCCGATAGCTTCCTGGAGGCGCTGCCCGAGAAGCGCTATCCACAATATTATGTCAACGACGTCTACCGCTTCCTCTACGCCTGCCACCTGAGCCGGATCGGGCAGCGGCCGCCGCCGTGGCTGGTTCCCGAGCCGGTGGGCGCTGCCGATTAGGACGATCCGCGGAGGGCACGGAGGGCACGGATAAGCAGCGCCCCAGCGCGTAGCACGCTGCGCCCCAGCGTGACCCCGTGGATCAGAGTCAACAGCGCCCACAGGACCGCCCGCTATGACCCCGCCGTATCCTTCGTGCTCTCCCTGAACCGGAACCAACGAGGTTGTAGATGCCGACTCCCATCAAAATCAGCGTCATCGGCGCCGGGAGCGCTCAGTTCTCGCTCGGCCTGGTCAAAGACCTGTGCCTCACCGAGGGCCTCAGCGGCAGCCTGGTCAGCTTCATGGACGTCGACGCCGACCGGCTGGAGATGATCGAGAAGCTGGCGCGCCGCTACGCCAACGAGCTGGGCGCCGACCTGCGCTTCGAGCGCACGATGGACCGCGGCGTGTCGCTGCGCGAGGCCAGCTTTGTGATCAACACCGCCTCGGTCACGAGCCACCACCACCAGCGCGCCACGCGCGAGCTGACCGCCAAGCATGGCTACTACTACGGCGGCGTCAACCTGGGCAGCCACGCCCAGCTGGCCTTCATGCTCAGCGTGGCGCAGGACATGGAGCGCATCTGCCCCGACGCCTGGCTGATCCAGTCCGGCAACCCGGTGTACGAGGGCTGCACGCTGATGACGCGCGAGACCGGCATCAAGGTCTGCGGGCTGTGCCACGGCCACTACGGCGTCTACGAGATCGCGCGCACCCTGGGGCTCGACCCGCAGCGGGTCACCTGGCAGGCGCCCGGCCTCAACCACAACATCTGGCTCACCCACTTCCTGTACGACGGGCAGGACGCCTACCCGCTGCTGGACAAGTGGATCGCCGAGCACGGCGAGGAGTACTGGCGCACCCACGTGGCCCAGCGCACCCACGACATCCAGATGTCGCGCGGGACGATCCACATGTACCGCCTGTTCGGCCTGATGCCGATCGGCGACACGCCGCGCCAGCAGCGCAACTGGTGGTACCACACCGATATCGAGACCAAGAAGCGCTGGTTCGGCGAGCCGTGGGGCGGGCCGGACACCGAGCTGGCGCGGCCGCTGTTCGTGCAGAACCTGGAGAAGAAGATCGCCGAGATGACGCGCCTGGCGAACGACCCGAAGGCCAGCCTGGTCGAGGCCTTCGGCAGCGACAAGACCCGCGAGCAGCAGGTGCCGATCATCGACGGGCTGATCAACAACAACGAGTACCAGGCGCAGGTCAACATCCCGAACAACGGCGCGCTGCCGGGCGTCCCCGACGACGTGGTGGTCGAGGTGCCGGCGATCGTCAACGCCAAGGGCATCCAGCCGCTGCGCGTGGAGCCGCTGCCGCAGAAGATCATGCTCGAGATGATCCTGCCGGAGGTGCTGGACATGGAGCGCGAGCTGCTGGCCTTCAAGAGCGGCGACCGCACGATGCTGCTGTGGAGCGTGCTCAACAGCCCGCAGACCCGCTCCTACGACCAGGCGGTCGCGGTGCTGGACGACCTGCTGTCGATGCCGGGCAACGAGGAGCTGGCGGCGCGCTTCTCGTGGCCGGAGGGGTGGGCCGATCAGTAACGCGCGGCGCGCCTGTTGCCAGCGGCGGCCACAGGCGAGCGGGCGCTACGCATCACGAGCTATGAGGGGCAACCAGTGGTAGGCGATACCTGGCCCGCAGAGTGGCGGACCTTCACCGATGGCAAGACCGGACGGACGATCCGGCAGCTAACCTCGAAGGGCAACAACGTCCACCTGTACTTCACCGAGAACTCGTTCGACTCGCGCGAGAACGCCATTATCTTCACCTCGGACCGCGCCAGCGGCGAGGACCGCGCCCCGCACGAGGACCCGCGCTACAATATCTTCAGCATGGACCTCGGCTCGGGTGAGATCACCCAGCTCACCGACGAGCCGCTGGGCGTCGGGAGCGTCACCAAGACGCCCGACAGCGCGCTGGTGGTGTACATCACCGGGCGCCAGGTGCGCGCGCTGGACACCCGCACCGGCGAGACGCGCACGATCTACGAGGAGCAGGGGAACTTCTCGCTCGGCGCGCCGTCGATCGCCGCCAACCGGCGCTACGTGGCCTTCTGCCGCAACGAGCGGGTCGAGGTGCCGCGCGGCCCGAACTACGCCGGCTTCGCCGAGAGCTTCTACGCGATCAAGGACGGCCGGGTGACGCTGGCCTACCTGGATGGCTCGGGCGCCTTCGACGTCTGGCGCGACACCCACTGGCTCGGGCACTTCCAGTTCTGCCCGGACGACCCGACGATCGGCAGCTTCTGCCACGAGGGCCCCTGGCACCTGGTGACGCAGCGCATCTGGCTGCTGGACTTCGTCGCGCACACCGCCGCGCCCTGTTTCCGCCAGTCGTCGCGCGACTCGGTGGGCCACGAGTTCTGGACGCAGGACGGCCTGATCTTCTTCGACAACCGCGGCCCCGGCCACGACGGCACGATCACCTCCGACCGCACCCAGGCGGTGGCGAAGGAGGTGGCGGTGAAGGCCCACGACGCGGCCGACGGCGGGGAGCCGTTCCGGCCCTACGTCGGGCTGGCGGACCGCAGCGGCCGGGTGCTGAGGCAGATCGACATGCCCTTCTACTGCAACCACTACCACGCCAACCCGGACAACACGGTGCTGGTGGGCGACGACGTGGACGACCTGGTGCTGATCGACATCTCCGGCGACGCGGCGAGGCTGGAGCCGTTCATCAGCGACCACGGCACCTCGTGGCACACCCAGAGCAGCCACTGCCACCCGACGTGGAGCTGGGACGGGTCGCGGATCCTGTACGCCTCGGACCAGGGCGGGAGGGTGAACCTGTACCTCGTCGAGGTCTAGACGTATGGGCGTAGCAGAGGCGCAGCGCGCTGCGCCCATCGGAATCCAAGTATCCTCCGTGGACAGAGCAAGCAGCCATGCGAGACACATCGGTGATTCCGCCCTTCCCCGGGGCCGTCGGCGTGACGCACCTGCGGGTGTACGACACGGTCGCGCCGGACGGGCTGGTGGGCGGCAGCCCGCACGTCCACTTCGTCTGCACTGAGCTGTACATCGTGGTCGCCGGGAGGGGCGCGGTGCAGACGCTCTCGGCGCAGGGCTACCGCGAGGTGCCGCTCGCGCCGGGCATGCTGGTGTGGTTCACGCCCGGCACGATCCACCGCCTGGTCAACGGGGGCGGCCTGGAGATCCAGATCGTGATGCAGAACGCCGGGCTGCCCGAGGCCGGCGACTTTGTGCTGACCTTCCCGCACGAGACGCTCGCTGACCCGCAGGCCTACTTCGAGGCGGCCTCGCTCTCGCCGCGCGGCGAGGTGTACACCGACAGCGCCGCGGCCGCGCGCCATCGGCGCGACCTGGCGGTCGAGGGGTTCGCCGAGCTGCGCCGGCGCTACGAGGCCGAGGGGCAGGCCGCGCTCGAGATGTTCTTCGACACCGCGCTGCGGCTGGTGCGCCCGAAGCTCGACGCCTGGCGCGAGGTGTGGGAGCGCGGCCCGCTGGCCGCCGCCCGCCGCACCGGCGAGCAGCTCGACGCACTCGGCAGCGGCACTATCGAGCACCTGCTGGCGGGCGGCGTGTACGACCTGGACCCGCCCGGGGAGCCGCGGCGCCTCGGGGTGTGCGGGACGCTCGGCGTGTACCTGCCCGAGGGGGCGCGCACCACGGTGCCCGCCGGGCGCTGAGGACGAAGCTCAGACGTTTGCGCGCGGCCATCACCGCGCGGTTCTCTTTTCAGCGGAGACAGGTGTCCACATCTATGAGCGCATCGGCTTCCGGCCCCGCGGCCAACGCAGCAACCAGCACCTACGGCGGAGCGAACATCTCCCTCTCACGCACCGTCCCCCCCGGCGAGCCCATCCGCCCCTGGATCGCGCTCGGGCCGTTCTACCGCGACTGCTCGGCGGAGGTCGAGGGGCTGTCGCTGTTCGAGCGGGCCGGGTCCACCGCCGGGCGCGCCTTGGTCGCCGCGGCGGCCGAGGAGGCCGTGCGCCTGCTGGCGGCCGGCCCGCGCGAGGGGCAGCCGGGCACCTTCCAGGGCCAGCTGGGGCGCTGGGCGCTGGTGCGCCGCCCTGAGCCGTACCTGTCCTGGGGCAACTACTACATCGCCAACCACCTCGGCGCTATCCTGCTGAGCACGCTGGTCCGGCCGGCGGCCCCCGGCGCCCGTCGCTGGCGCCTCACCCAGCGCCTGCCCACCGGCGTGGCCGTCACGCTCGGCGGCGCCCTCGTGTTCGACACCGCGACGGCCCAGCCGCGCCGCGAGGGCGGCGTGTGGGTCTACGAGTTCGAGGCGCCGCTCCCCGACGAAGAGACGGCGCTCGGCATCGCGCTGCTGCGCCTGGGCCGCATGGCGCAGGTCGGCGCGCGCCTGGAGCTGCTGGACGGCGAGCTGCGCGCCTGCGTGCCGCTCGGCGACGTGGACGCCGAGGAGCGCGCGCGGATCGAGGAGCAGGTGGCCGGGCTGTCGCTCGGGCGGGACCTGTTCTACCCGGAAGAGGACGTCGTGCTGCGGATGGCCAGGCCGTCCGGGCCGGCGGCGCGCACGCCGCTCCGGGTGACGCTGCTCGGGCCAGACACCCCGCGCGACGTCGGCCAGCGGGCGGTCGAGCTGGCGCCGGGGGAGGGGCGCGCCTACGGCGGGACGCCGCTCAGCGTCGAGCCGGGGTTCGCGGGCGACCTGCGCGTCTGCCGCGGCGCGGACCTGCCGGACGGCAGCTACCGGCTCCAGTGCGAGTGGCTGGACGACCGCGGGGAGCCGATCACCGCCGCCGGCTTCGACATCCGCAAGGCGTCGCCTGTGCCGCCGATCCCCGGCAAGGAGCGGGCCGAAGAGCGGCGCCGGGCGGCGCTTGAGTTCCTGGCCCACACCCGCGAGTGGCACCCCTCGCCGCCGGTCTGGAACCAGGTGGCGCGCTACGCGCTCGGGCGCTACGACGAGGTGGACGAGGGCGTGCTGCGCGATATGTGCAGCTTCATCGCCGCCCGCAAAGACTGCTCGGACTTCGCCATCCAGGGGCTGCTGCGCCTGCTGGCCTGGGAGCAGAAGGGGCGCCGCCTCAGCCCCGAGATCAACGCGCTGATGAAGGACACCGTGCTCGGCTTCAAGTACTGGGTGGACGAGCCGGGCGACACGGTGATGTTCATGGGCTCCGAGAACCACCGGCTGCTGTTCCACGTGGCCGAGTGGATGGCCGGCCAGCTGTTCCCGACCGAGGAGTTCAGCAACAGCCGCCAGCGCGGGCTGTTCCACGCGCTCAAGGGGCGCACCTTCATCACCGAGTGGATCCGCCAGCGCGGCCGCTTCGGCTTCGACGAGTGGCACTCCAACGCGTACTACCCGATCTGCATCGCGCCCCTGCTGAACGTCTACGACTTCGCGATCGCCGAGGACTACAAGCTGCGGCAGATGGCCGGCGCGCTGCTGGACGTGATGCTGTTCAACCTGGCGGCCGACAGCTTCCGCGGGAGGTTCGGCACCACCCACGGGCGCAGCTACGGGCTGTACTGCAAGTACGCCGACTTCGACGACACGGCCTCGACCTGCTGGCTGCTGTGGGGCCAGGGCTCGCTGGTCGAAGGGCCGTTCGGAATCGCGACCGTCTCGCTCGCCACCAGCGCCTACCGCCCGCCCTCCATCCTGTACGACATCGCCAACGACCGCGAGCAGACGGTGTACTCGCGCCAGCGGGCCGGCGTGCTGCCGGGGAGCGCGCGCCACGCCGACTTCGTGGTGTACCGCACGCCGGACTACATGATCTCGGCGGTGCAGGACCACCGCAAGGGCGAGTACGAGAGCTCAACCCACGTGGCGCAGATCACTCTGCCGAACAAGGCGGCGATCTTCTGGAGCTGCCCGCAGACCAGCGGCGAGGGCGCCGGCCTGCGCCCCGACTACTGGTCCGGCAACACGACGCTGCCGCGCGCGGTGCAGCACCGCAACGTGCTGGCGCTCCACTGGCGGCTCAACGAGTTCGCCTGGATGACCCACTGCCTGTTCGAGCAGGGGCGCTTCGACGAGGTCCGCTTGGCCGGCGACTGGGTGTTCGCCCGCGCCGAGAACGCCTATGTGGCGCTGTGGGCCTACGGCGGCCTGCGCCTCGGCAGCTCCGGGCAGTACGCCGGGCGCGAGCTGGTGTGCGACGCGCGGGTCACGACCTGGCTGGCGGAGTGCGGGCGCGCCGCCGACTGGGGGACGTTCGACCGCTTCGTGGAGGCGATCCTGGCGGCGCCGCTCGAGTCGGACGGGGACACGGTGACCTACACGTCGCCGTCGATCGGCCGCTTCTCGAGCGGCTGGGACACGACGCCGACGCTCGACGGCGAGCCGATCCAGCTGCGCGGCTACCCGCTGGTCGAGAGCCCGTGGGCCAGCGCGCGCTTCGGTTCGGGCGAGTTCACCATCCACTACGGCGGTGAGGAGTACGAGCTGTGGCTGAACCAGTAGCGAGCGCGCGCGACCCGTCTGGCCGAGAGGACCGCGCGCAGCGCCTCGGGGAGATGGCGGGGCTCCGCGCCGTGCTCGAGTCCTACGAGCTGGCGCCGCCGATCCTGCCGTTCGCGCTTGAGTCGGGCGGGACGAACAACCAGACCTTCGGGCTGCGCACCGGGGCGGGCGTCTACATCGCCAAGCGCTACCACCGCGCAGCCGCGCGCGACGCCCTGGAGTACGAGCACCAGCTCGTGCTGCGGCTCGCCCAGGCCGGCCTGTCGTTCGCGGTGCCGGCGCCGGCCACAGCGCGGGACGGCGCGACGCTGGTCTGGGACGGCGATGGCTGGACGGCGCTGTTCCCGCTCCTGGCCGGCGCTCCCCCGGACCCGGCCGACCCGGCAGCGGCCGCGCAGATCGGCGCTGCCCTCGGCGAGCTGCACCGCGCGATGGCGGGCTTCGAGGCGACGCTCAGGCCCGGGCGCGTCGGGTACGGCGAGCTCCGGCGCATCCACTCGCTGGTGCCCGACCCCGCCGCAGCGGTGGGCGAGAGCTGGTGGCCACAGGAGTTCGCGGCCGTCGAGCGCTTCGCGGCCGGCGCGTACCGGGATCTGCCGCGCCAGGTCATCCACGGCGACTTCGCGCCGGGCAACACGCTGTTCTCCGGCGGGCGGCTCGCCGCCGTGATCGACTTCGAGTTCGCGGGGGCGGACGCGCGCGCGATCGACGTCGCCGCCGGGCTGCTGTTCACGCTGCGGCCGTGGCGCGGCGCGCCGGCGTGGGACACCGCCGCCGAGCTGTGCCGCGGCTACGCGCGCTCCGTCCGGCTCACGCCCGATGAGATCGCCGCGCTCCCGGAGCTGATCCGGCTGCGCAACATCGTATCCGCGATCTGGCACATCGGGCAGGACGCCGCGCTCGGCCGGGGCACCTACGCCGGGACAGCGCGCGTCGCCAGGGCGCGGACGACCAGTGTATGGTTGGAGGACAACGGCGACCGGCTGCGGGCGCTGGTCGAGAGGGAGATGGCATGAGCACAGCAACCTACCGGCATCTGCTGGCGCTCCCGCGCGGCGAGCGGCGAGTGCTGCTCTCGTGGCGGCTGCTCCGGTCGGACCCGCCCGACACACCCTTCACCGTCGAGCGGCGGCGCGGGGCCGGGGACGCGTGGCAGCCGGTGAGCGGCGCGCCCATCACCGGCTCGACCTGCGCGCTGGACGAGGCGCCGGAGCCGGAGACCTACGAGTACCGCGTGGTCGGCCCGGGCGGCCCCTCGGAGACTGTGCGGGCCGACGCAGGCGCCGCCGCGAGCATGCACGCCCTGGATGTGCCGCTCGACCCTGAGGAGCAGGTGGCCGGCATCGCGCTCGGCGACCTCGAGAACGACGGCCGGCTGGGCTACGTGCTGCGCGCCACGCGCGGCGGAACGGTGTGGATCTGCGCCTACAGCCACACGGGGCAGCGCCTGTGGGCGCGCGACACGCGGCTGCCGGCGGCCGGCGGGTGGGACGGCTCGACGCTGCACGTGCCGCTGCTGGCGTGGGACCTGAACGGCGACGGCCGCACCGAGGTGGCCTTCCACACCTGCCGCGGCCCCTTCCCGCGCGAGCGGTACGACGAGGGCGGCGCCGACGAGCTCCTGACGGTCGTGGACGGCGCGACCGGCGAGCTGGTCTGGGAGGCGCCCTGGCCGGCGCGCCGGCCGCGGGTGATGATGACCGTCGGCCACCTGCGCGGGCTCGACCGGCCGGCGGCGATCGTTGTGCAGGACGAGACCTACGGCGACGAGACGCTCACGGCCGTGGACGGCGCGAGCGGCGCGACGCTGTGGCAGGTGCAGCAGGCGCGCCCCGGCGGGCACAACCTGGACATCGCCGACATCGACGGCGACGGCGCGCAGGAGGTGATCTGCGGCGGGGTGTGCTACAACGGCGACGGCAGCATCCGCTGGGAGGCCGAGCCGTTCGGCCACACCGACATCTCCAAGCCGGCGAAGATCGTGCCCGAGCTGGACGGGCTGCAGATCTGGTACGCGGTCGAGAGCCACAACCCCGGCGTGTACCTGGTGGACCGCAGCGGGCGCACGCTGTGGAAGGAGCCGTTCCGGCACGCCCACTACGGCTGGGTGGCGCGGCACGCGCCGGGGGTGCCCGGCCTCCACCCGCACGCCGCCGAGGACGGCCGCAGCGCCGAGCGCCTGAGCGAGGCCAGCGCCCTCGGGCACGACATGTTCCCGATCTACCTGCCGGACGGCCGCCACTGGCTGAACCTGACCGACTGGCAGCGCAAGAACCTGGTGCCGGTCCACTGGGACGAGGGGCCGGAGGTGGTGTTTATCGTCCGCAAGGACGACAAGCGCGTGGTGCGGCTGCGGCCCGACGGCGAGATCGAGGATGTTCCGGAGGGGCGGCTGCCGGCGGGCGGGCGCTACGGCCGCAACCTGGCCTGCGCCGACATCGTGGGCGACTTCCGTGAGAACATCGCCACGGTGGACGAGGAGCGCCACCGGCTGATCGTGCTCGCCAACCCGACCCCGGCGACGCGGCGCGGCTACTCGCCCTGGGAGGACTTCGCCTACCGCCACGACCGGAGCCAGCTCGCATCCGGCTACTACATCTACCTGTCGCCGCCGGACACCGCGCTGCGCTGATGGCGCCGCAGATGAGGAACCCATGACCACCCACTTCATCGAAGATACCCTGCACGACGGCTTTGTGGAGCGCTGGCTGGTGGCCGGGCCGCGCGCCCTGGTGGTGCCGGAGCTCGAGCGCTTCAGCGGCGCGGACTACAAGCTCCAGATCCTGCGCCACTACGATGTGCGCGAACCGGGCGTGGAGGCGCCCGAGGAGCTGAAGACCTTCAGCGCCGACGGCCAGGAGCTGCGCTGGCGCGCCTACCGCTGCGCCGAGGACCACTTCGTTGACCTGTCGCACTTCCGGCACCTCTGCACCCACCTGCGCTCCTGGGCCTACGCGCGCGTCGTCAGCCCGGAGCAGCGCGACGTCACGCTGCAGCTCACGGTCAACGCGCCGGCGGACATCTGGCTCAACGGCGCCCACGCCGGGCGCGTCGAGGAGATCCGCCACCAGATCCCGCTGACGCGCTCGTTCGCGGCGCGGCTCGCCGAGGGCGAGAACGAGATCCTGGTGCGCTTCGAGGCCGTGGCGGCGCGCGAGTGCCCGTACGTCATGGCGCTGCGGCTCGTGGCCGCCGACGGCGCCCTCCCGGCCCTCGCGGTGCGCCTGCCCACGCCGGTGCCGCACCAGGAGCTGCGCGCGTCGCTGGAGCGCGTCTTCGACCGCGCCTACCTCACGCGCGAGGTCTACGGCCGGAACGACGAGATCGCGGTGCACTGGCCGGACGACATGCAGGAGCAGCGCCAGGTCTGCGTGCGCCTGCAGGACACGCAGGGGCGGATCTACTTCGAGGGGCTGCCGACCGCCCAGGCCGGCGCCAAGCAGGTGATCGGGCGCGGCGTCCAGTTCCAGGACGGGGCCTACCGGGTGGTGCTGATGCCGCACCCGGACGTCTACTACCTCCACAACGTGCGCGTGACGCGCGAGCTGCCGCTGCACATCCAGAGGCAGGACTTCTCCCCCACGCCCTACGGCACCTACGAGGCGCGGCGCATCGAGGCGCTCGACGACGCCGCCCGGCGCGAGGGGGTCTACAGCGAGATCGCCAAGATGGAGCTCGGCCGCTGGCGCGATGTGAGCGCGCCGGCGCTGCTGGCGGCGATCGAGCGCATCGAGCAGCGCGAGGACTGCAGCGACTTCTACCTGGTCGGGCTGCTGGGGGCGCTCGCGCGCTACGGCGGCGACGCGGCCTTTCCGGAAGAGGTGCGGGCGGCGACCGAGCGCGCGGCGCTCGGCTTCCGCTACTGGGCCGACGACCCCGGCGCCGATGCGATGTGGTTCTGGAGCGAGAACCACCAGATCCTCTTCCACGCCTGCGAGGTGCTCGCCGGTCAGCTCTTCCCCGGCGCCACCTTCACGAACACCGGGAACAGCGGGGCCTGGCACCGCGAGCGCGGCGAGCGCCTCGCGCTGGGCTGGCTGCAGAAGCGCGCCGCCGGCGGCTTCCGCGAGTGGGACTCGAACACCTACTTCGAGCACGACGTGCTGGCGCTGGCGCACCTGGCCGACCTGGCCGAGTCCGACACGCTGCGCGAGCTGGCGGCGGTGATCCTGGACAAGCTGCTGTTCACCATGGCGCTGAACTCGCACCGCGGCGTGTTCGGCAGCACCCACGGCCGCTCCTACTCGCCGTACCTCAAGGGCGGCCGCCTCGAGCTCACCTCGGGGATCGGCCGGCTGCTCTGGGGGCAGGGGACCTTCAACAGCGGCACCCTCGGCAGCGTCGCGCTGGCGTGCGCCCGCGGCTACGAGCTGCCCCAGGTGATCGCCGATGTCGCGACCGCCCGCGTCGAGGAGCTGTGGTCGCGCGAGCGCCACCGCCAGGAGCTGACCTACGCGTACGACCGCGGCGAGGGCGTGCTGGACGTCAGCAAGGTCACCTACCGCACGCCGGACGTGATGCTGTGCGCGGCGCTCGACCACCACCCCGGCGAGCCGGGGGTGCAGCAGCACATCTGGCAGGCGACGCTCGACCAGGACGCGGTGGTGTTCGTCACCCACCCGCCGTGCGTGAGCGAGGAGAACTCGCACCGGCCGAACTACTGGCACGGCAACGTGACCCTGCCGCGCGTGGCGCAGTGGTACGACGCGCTGATCGACGTGCGCAACATCCCCGAGGAGGACTGGCTGGGCTTCACGCACGCGTACTTCCCGACCTTCGCCTTCGACGAGCACGTGCTCGAGGGCGGCTGGGCCTTCGCGCGGCGCGGCGAGGGCTACCTGGCGCTGCGGGCGGCGCGCGGGCTGGAGCTGGTGACGCGCGGCCCCGGCGCCTACCGCGAGCTGCGCTCCTACGGCCGGCAGAACGTGTGGGTCTGCCAGGTGGGCCGCGCCGCGCGGGACGGCGACTTCGCCAGCTTCCGCAGCCGGGTGCTCGCGACCGAGCTCAGCTTCGACGGGCTGCGCGCCCGCTACCGCTCGCTGCGCGGCGCCACGATCGAGTTCGGCTGGGAGGGGCCGCTGCTCGTAGACGGCGTCGAGCAGCCGCTGGTGCACACGCTGCACTACGACAGCCCGATCTGCAGGTGCGAGCTCGGCGCGCCGGCGATGGAGATCGCCGGCTGGGAGGACGTGGTGCGCCTGGACTTCACCATCGGCGAGCAGTGACGCGCGGGGCGGCGATTCGCAGCGGGGTAGCTCTGGGGGGCAGCGATGAGGCGCAGCCAGCTCTACATCGGGGCCGCGTGGCCGCTCGTGGCAGCGCTGCTGGCTGCCTGCGCCGCCACGCCTGCGCCCCCTAGCCCCGCGGCCCCCGCGCAGACCGCCGCGCCGCCCACCCCGACGCCGCTGCCGACCTCGACGCCCGAGCCCACGCGCCCGGCGACGGCGGAGGGCCAGCGCGGAACGGGGCCGGCCTTCGGCGAGGGGCAGGGCTCGTACGGCGACGCCGGCGTGGACCTGTACGCCCAGAACGCGCCGGAGTTTCCGGACGGCCTGGAGTGGCTCAACACCAGCGCGCCGCTCACCATGGCCGGGCTGCGCGGCAAGATCGTGCTGGTGGACTTCTGGACCTACGGCTGCGTCAACTGTATCCACAACCTGCCCGAGCTGAAGCGCCTGCAGGCCGAGCACCCGGACGAGCTGGTGATAATCGGCGTCCACTCGGCCAAGTTCACCAGCGAGGCCGAGACCGAGAACATCCGCCGCGTGATCCAGCGCTACGAGCTGACCTACCCGGTGATCAACGACAAGAACCTCACGGTCTGGCACCAGTGGGGCGCGCGCGCCTGGCCGACGCTGGTGCTCGTCGACGCCTCCGGGGTCCTGGCCGGGCTGCACATCGGCGAGGGCGCCTACCGGGTCATGAAGCCGCTGCTAGTGAAGCTCATCCGCGAGGCGGACGGCCGCGGGCGCATGAACCGGACGCCGCTGGCGGAGCTGGCGCGCGAGCCGCGCCCCGCCACCGTGCTGGCCTTCCCTGCCAAGGTCCGCGCCGACCCGTCGGGCGAGCGGCTGTTCATCGCCGACAGCGGCCACCACCGGATCGTGGTCGTCCAGCCGCAGACGGGCGAGGTGCTCGATGTGATCGGCTCGGGCGAGCGCGGCCTGCAGGACGGCGACCGGCGCACGGCGGCGTTCGACACGCCGCAGGGCATGGCGCTCACGCCGGACGGCCGCACGCTGTACGTCGCCGACACCGGCAACCACGCCGTGCGCGCCGTCGACCTCGCCAGCGGGCAGGTGACGACGATCGCCGGGACCGGGAGGCGGGCCGAGCGGCCGCAGATCGGCGCCCTCCCGCTCGCGGACGCGGCGCTGAGCTCGCCGTGGGACCTGGCGCTCGACGGCGAGCGGCTGTTCGTCGCCATGGCCGGGCTGCACCAGGTCTGGCTGCTGGACCTGCGCGCCGGCACGGCCGAGCCCTACGCCGGGAACTCGGCGGAGGGCGTGGCGGACGGGCCGCGCACGGAGGCCGAGCTGGCGCAGCCGAGCGGGCTGGCGCTGGACGAGCGCGGCGCGCTCTACCTGGCCGACACCGAGAGCAGCTCGGTGCGGCGGATCAGCCCCGGCGCGCTGGGCCAGGTCGAGACGCTGGCGGGCGGCGGGGGCGACCTGTTCGCCTTCGGCGATGCGGACGGCGCCGGGCGCGCGGCGCGGCTCCAGCACCCGCAGGGCGTGGCCTACGCGGACGGCGCGCTCTACATCGCCGACACCTACAACCACAAGATCAAGCGCCTCGACCCGGCGACCGGCGAGGTGCGCACGCTCTTCGGCGCCGGGAGCGGCTGGCGCGACGGGGCCGAGCCGCTGTTCTACGAGCCCGGCGGCCTCGATGTGGTCGGCGGCGTGCTGTACGTCGCCGACACCAACAACCACGCGGTGCGCGCGGTGGACCTGGCCACGGGGGAGGCGCGCACGCTGGTGCTGAAGGGGATCGAGCGCTTCAGCGCCAGCGCCGACGAGGCGAACTACCGCGGCACGCTGGTTGAGATGCCGCCGGCGACCGTCGCGCCGGGCGGCGGGCGGGTCGTGCTGGACCTGCGGCTGCCGCCGGGCTACAAGGTGAACGACGAGGCGCCGTCGTCGGTCGAGTGGCGGGTGACGGGCGGCGTGGCGGAGCTTCCCCCCGACGCCGACCGCTCGCTCGTCGGGCTGAGCTTCCCGCTCGAGCTGCCGGCCACCTTCGCGCCCGGGTCCGGCGAGGTGGTCGCCGACCTCACGGTGATCTACTGCGAGGCCGTGACGCCCGAGCTGTGTCTGATCGAGGAGGCGCGCATCGTGGCGCCGGTGACCGTGGCCGAGGGCGGCTCGGGCGCGGTGGAGCTGCGCCACGCGGTGCCGCTGCCGCCCAGGTAGTTTCAGCAGAGCAACGTACACCATGAACACCGATCGATCATCCCCCTCCGCGCGGCTGTTCCAGGCCGGCCTCGCCGCCGCGCACGAGCGCTTCGACCCTGAGGCCGGCCTGCTCGCGCAGCGCACCGACACCGGCCTGTACCACCCGATCCGCGAGTCCTTCGCCTACGCCGCGGCGCTGGTGCGCGCCGACGGGGAGCGGGCGCTGCCCAGGGCCGAGCAGATCATCCGGCGCGCGCTGCAGGCCCAGGAGCGCCAGGAGGGCAACATCCACCACGGCGGCTTCAAGTGGATGGACGAGGACCAGGGCGTCACCGACCTCAATGCGGTGCAGTTCGCGCTCGAGCAGCTGCTGCCGTTCTACCTGGACCACGCCGAGCGCCTCAGCCCCGAGCTGCGCGCCGAGCTCCTCGAGTGCTTCCGCATCGCCGCCGCCGAGCTGGAGCGGCTGGAGGTCCACGTCCTCTACACCAACATCGCGCTGCTGGACACGCTGAACACCGCGCTCGCCGCACGCGCTCTGGGGGACGAACGGCTGCGGGAGCGGGCGCGGCGCCGCTTCGACGAGTGGATCGCCTTCACCAACCGCTCCGGCGCGGTGGTGGAGTACAACAGCCCGACCTACGCCGCGGTGGACCTGGGGGCGCTCGCCGAGCTCGCCGAGCGCGCCGAGGACCACGAGCTGCGCGTCAAGGCGCAGCTGATGGAGGAGCGGCTCTGGCTGCACGCCGCCGTCCACTACCACCACCCGACGGCCCAGCTGGCCGGGCCGCACGGCCGCGCCTACCACAACGACGTCACCGGCGGGATCTGCGGCATCAAGCGCGTGCTGTTCGAGGTGCTGGGCGACGAGCGCCTGCTGCGCCGCTCGGCCTACGCGCCGCAGCGCCAGTCGGAGGGCAGCATCGGCGCCGGGCGCCCCTTCCACCTGCCGGACTACATCCAGCGGCTGCTGCGCGAGAAGCCCGCGCGCTACGTGGCGGCCGAGACCTCCGACGCGGATAACGGCGTGGACCTCTACACCTTCATGACCGGCGAGTACGCGCTCGGCACCGCCTCGGTCGGCAACCACAGCCAGAACGACCGGCTGATCCTCTACTACCGCGCGCCCGCGCCGCGCGACGTCGGCGTGCTGTTCTCGCGCTACATCGTCAACGAGGCGACCTTCGGCAGCCACTACCACGCCACCGACCGCTCGACCGCCAACAACCTGCCCGAGCAGGGGCAGTTCTGGGGCATGCAGCACGAAGGGAAGAGCATCGCCCTGTACGGCCTCCAGCCGCAGCACGCGCCGGTCCACAGCCTCAAGACCGAGGTCTACCTGCTCGACGCCGCGCAGCTCGGCGAGGTGTGGGTGAACGAGCAGCGGCTGGAGCGCGAGGCGGACGGCGGGCTGGCCGAGCGCGCCCTTCAGCCGCACGACGCGCTGCTGGTGCGGGACGGCGACACCTACATCGCCGTGCGGCCGCTCGCGCCCACGAACCTGGGGCGCGCCGCGCCGATCCTGCTGCGCGAGCGGGGCGGCGAGCTGGTGCTGTCGATCTACAACTACTACCAGGGCGAGCCGAAGTCCTTCTGGGAGTACGCGCAGCTCGCCGGGCCGTTCTACCGCCAGAACATCCGCGCCGGGTTCGTGCTGGAGGTCGGCGACCGCGAGCAGTACGGCGACTTCGCGGCGTTCCGGGCGCACGTGCTGCGCGGCGCGATCGAGGACTGGCAGGAGGGCACGGTGCGGCGCGTGCGCTACGCCAGCGGCCCGGACCTGCTCGAGATCGCGGTCGACCTGCGCGCGAACCGGCTGCTCGAGCGGCGGGTGAACGGGGCGCCCTACGCCCCGCCGATGCTGTGGAGCCCGACGGCGGTGCAGGGGCGCAGCGGGCCGCTGCGGGCCGGCGGAGCGGCTCTCTCGGCCGAGGGTGCGCCGGCATGGCTCGTCGCAGACGACGAGCACGCCTGCTGGGCGGCGGCGAACCCCTCGGACGAGGCCGTCCGGCTGCGCCTCGAGACGCCCGCGGCGACGGTGGAGTCGGCGGCGTTCGGCTTCGGGCGGATCGTCGTGCGCGGCGGCGGGCGGCCGGAGATCGAGGTGCTGGCGGTGCGGCGCGAGGCGCCGCTGATCATCCACAGCGACGAGCGCCCCGCGATCAGCTGGAACGGCGCTGACGTGAGCGACCAGTGCGCGCGGTACAATAGCGCGTGGGTGCTGCCGCCTCGCCCCGAGCCCGCGCCGGGCGTCGCGTAGCCCGCCGCTGCGCGGGAAGCGACGGAAGGGCTGTGTTCCTCTGAAGAGATCTATCGCCGCGGCTTGGGGAGGCTGGCCGCCCAGGAGCCGCGGGACAAGCCTAAGGAGAACCGGATGGTCCGCGAAACATCGATGAAGGGCATCGAGCGCTACCTGATGGACGAGCGGCTGGATGGCGAGCCGCTCCACCTGCACCTCTCGGCGGTGGCCCCGGGGGAGCGCTCGCACCCGCCCCACCGCCACGGGGGCTACGAGGCCTTCTACATGCTAGAGGGCGAGGGGACGCTCGAGCTGGACGATGAGCGCATCGTGCTGCGCGCCGGCGACGCGGCGGTGTTCGACCCGCAGCGGCTGCACGGGCTGGTGAACAGCGGGAGCGCGCCGATGCGCTACATCGTCGTGCTGCGGCCATGAGCGGGCGCGCTTCCCCGCGGCGCGGCGAGGTCATCGCCGTCTACGCGGTCTGGGTCGGACTCATCCTGCTGTCGGGGATCACGCTGCTCGAGGTTCACACGGCGGTACAGGAGATCAGCCTGGCCCTCCAGCTGAATCCGTGGGTCGCGCGGGCGGTCCGGCAGCTGGCCCTGCCGGTGCTGGGGCTGATCTGGCTGGTCTTCATCTTCGTCACCGAGCACCGGCTGCGGACAGGATTACCGCGCGGAACGCACTGGCGGCGGGCGGTGCGCGCGGCCGCCTCGATGCTCGCGATCTTCGTCGCCGCCTACGCGCTGCGCCTGATTCTCTAGCGGGAGTGCGACGCGGGGCGGCGCCCCGCGCCGCACAGCGGTTCACGCGTTGATGCCCGTGTCGCGCGGGGCTCTTCGCGCCCGCGCGACACACGCGAGGGACTTATATGACGATCAGATTCGCCGCCATCGGCCTGAACCACGGGCATATCTACGGGCAGACCAACCTGCTCCTGCGCGCCGGCGCCGAGCTGGTCGCGTTCTACGCCGCGGAGCCCGACCTCGCGGCGCAGTACGGCCGGACCTACCCGCAGGCGCGGCAGGTCGACACGCCGCAGGCGATCCTCGAGGACCCGACGATCCAGCTGGTGATCAGCGCCGCCATCCCCGACGAGCGCGCGCCGCTCGGGATCGCCGCCATGCGCCACGGCAAGGACTACATGGCCGACAAGCCCGGCTTTACGACGCTGGCGCAGCTCGAGGAGGCGCGGCGCGTCCAGGCCGAGACCGGCCGGATCTACTCGATCTGCTTCAGCGAGCGCTTCGAGAACGCCGCCACCGTGAAGGCCGGCGAGCTGGTGCGGGCCGGCGCGATCGGCCAGGTGGTGCAGACGATCGGCCTGGGGCCGCACCGCGCCAACCTGCCCTCCCGCCCGGACTGGTTCTTCCGCCGCGCGCGCTACGGCGGCATCCTGAACGACATCGCCTCGCACCAGGCCGACCAGTTCCTGTTCTTCACCGGCGCCACCAGCGCCGAGGTCGTCGCGGCGCAGGTCGGCAACTACAAGCACCCGCAGCACCCGGAGTTCGAGGACTTCGGCGACATGACCGTGCGCGGCACGACGCCCGACGGCACGCAGGTCACCGGCTACGTGCGGGTGGACTGGTACACCCCCGACGGGCTGGGGACCTGGGGCGACGGGCGGCTGCTGATCCTCGGCACCGAGGGCTACATCGAGATCCGCAAGAACATCGACATCGCCGGCCGGCCGGGCGGCAACCACCTGTTCCTGGTGGACGGCACGAGCACGCGGTACATCGACTGCTCCGGCGTCGAGCTGCCCTACGGCCGCCAGCTGCTGGCCGACATCCGCGACCGCACCGAGACGGCCATGCCGCAGGCGCACTGCTTCCTGGCCTCGGAGCTGGTGCTGCGGGCGCAGGAGCTGGCCCATTCGCTGACACCTTCGGTGACGGGGTGACGGGGTGACGGGGTGACCTCTGGACGCCGGAAACCTCTGTTACACCCTGAAACATCTTTGTCACCTTGTCACCCCGTCACCCTGTCACCTTGTCACCCAGTCACACCGTCGAGAGCCACAAAGCCCTGAGGAGCGAAGGATCTCATCGATGAGCCACAAGCTACGCGTAGGGATCGTCGGCTGCGGCATCGGGAAGTTCCACGCGGCGTCGTACCGCAGCCTGCCGGACCACTTCGAGCTCGCCGCCGTCTGCGACCTGGACGTCGACAAGGCGCGCGAGTTCGCCAAGCAGTTCGAGGTGCCGCGCGTCGTCGGCAGCCTGGACGAGCTGCTCGAGTTCTCCGACCTGGACGTGATCGACATCTGCACCCCGCCCGGCACGCACTTCGCGCTCACCAAGCAGGTGCTGGAGGCCGGGCGGCACGCGATCTGCGAGAAGCCGCTGGTCGGATCGCTGCGCGAGGCCGACGAGCTGGCGGCGATCGAGGCGCGCTCCGGCAGGCGGCTGATGCCGATCTTCCAGTACCGCTTCGGCCACGGCCTGCAGAAGCTGAAGCGGCTGGTCGAGACCGGCGTCGCCGGCCGCCCCTACCTCGCCACGGTGGAGACCGCCTGGCGCCGCCGCGCCGAGTACTACGACGTGCCCTGGCGCGGCAAGTGGGCCACCGAGCTGGGCGGCGCGGTGCTCGGCCACGCCATCCACGCCCACGACATGCTGACCTACGTGCTCGGGCGGCCGCAGAGCGTCTTCTGCCGGGTGGCGACGCTCGTCAACAAGATCGAGGTCGAGGACACCGCCGCGGCGGCGCTGGAGCTGGAGGGCGGCGCCCTGGCGACGCTGGCGGTCACGCTCGGCTCGGCGCAGGAGATCACGCGCCACCGCTTCTGCTTCAGCGGGCTCACCGCCGAGAGCAACACGCGCCCCTACACGAACTCGGGCGAGCCGTGGACCTTCACGCCCGACACGCCCGAGGACGCGCGGCGCATCGAGGAGGCGCTGGCCGACTTCGAGCCGCTGCCGGAGGGCTACGTCGGGCAGTTCCTGCGCTTCCACCGCGCGCTGCACGAGGGCGGCGAGCTGCCGGTGACGATCGCCGACGCGCGCACCTCGCTGGAGCTGGTCACGGCGCTGTACCACTCGGCGCGCACCGGGCAGGCGGTGGCGCTGCCGCTCAGCCCTGACCACCCGCTGTACGGCGGCTGGCTGCCCACCGGCGCGTAGGCGGCGCGGAAAGGACGCCAGCGGAGGGCCAGGCCCTCCACACCACCCGGCTCGCAAGGCGGCAGAAAGGAAGTGTGGCGGGCTTGACCTCCACACCTTCCAGCGGAGCGCTTACGCGTGCGGCCCGCAGGGCGGCCGCGTAAGCCCACACCAGAAGGGTACGCTGCTATGTCCCACCCGAACCTGTTCTACTACCGGCCCGGAGCGGCCCCGGCGTCCAGCGAGCAGCTCGACGTCGACCTCTGCGTCTACGGCGGGACCTCGGCGGGGCTCGCGGCGGCCGTCGCGGCGCGGCGCCTGGGGCTCACCGCCGTGATCCTCGAGCCGAGCGGCCACGTCGGCGGCATGAGCGCCGGCGGCCTGAGCATGACCGACATCGGCAACAAGCGCGCGATCGGCGGGCTCTCGCGCGAGTTCTACCGCCGCTGCGGCGCGCACTACGGCGCCGACGAGGAGTGGCGCTTCGAGCCGCACGTCGCCGAGCAGGTCTTCCACGCCATGCTCGACGAGGCCTCCGTGCCGGTCTTCTACCGCCAGTTCCTGGCCTCGGTGGAGATGGACAGGGCGCGCATCGCCCGCATCGCCGCCGAGTCCGGCCTCTCCGTGCGCGCCCGCGCCTTCGTGGACGCGACCTACGAGGGCGACCTCATGGCGCGCGCTGGCGTCAGCTACACCGTCGGGCGCGAGTCCAACAGCGTCTACGGCGAGACGCTGAACGGCGCGCAGGTGCGCGACACGCACCAGTTCGACTTCCCGGTCGACCCGTACGTCGTCCCGGGCGACCCGTCCAGCGGGCTGCTGCCGGGCGTCGAGCCGGACGACGGCTTCGTGCCGGGGAGCGGCGACCACCGCGTCCAGGCGTACAACTTCCGCCTGTGCCTCACGCGCGTGCCGGCGAACCGCATCCCGTTCGAGCGGCCGGAGGGCTACGACCGGCGCGAGTACGAGCTGCTGGCGCGCTACCTCGCCACCGGCTGGAACCAGGTGTTCCGCAAGTTCGACCCGATCCGCGGCGACAAGGTGGACATGAACAACCACGGCGCGGTCTCGTCGGACTTCATCGGGCGCAACTACGCCTACCCCGAGGCGAGCTACGCCGAGCGCGAGCGCATCTTCCAGGAGCACGTCACCTACCAGCAGGGCTACATGTGGTTCATGGCCAACGACCCGGCGGTGCCGGCCTCGATCCGCGAGCAGTGGGCCGAGTGGGGGCTCGCGGCCGACGAGTTCGTCGAGACCGGCGGCTGGCCGCACCAGCTCTACGTGCGCGAGGCGCGGCGCGCGGTCACCGACTACGTTATGACCGAGCACAACTGCCGCGGCGACCGGGTGGCCGAGGACGTCGTCGGGCTGGCGGCCTACACGATGGACTCGCACAACTGCCGGCGCTTCGTGCGCGACGGGCGGGTGTGGAACGAGGGGGACGTGCAGGTGGCCGGCTTCCCGCCCTACCCGATCAGCTACCGGTCGATCGTGCCGCGGCGCGGCGAGTGCGAGAACCTGCTCATCCCGGTCTGCCTCTCCGCCTCGCACATCGCCTACGGCTCGATCCGCATGGAGCCTGTGTTCATGATCCTCGGCCAGTCCGCCGCCATCGCGGCCGCGCTGGCGCTCGACCTCGGGTGCGCCCTGCAGGACCTGCCGTACGCCGAGCTGCGCCCGCAGCTGGAGCAGGCCGGCCAGGTGCTGGCCTGGGAGGAGCTCGCCGACGAGCGCTCCGAGGTGGTGTAGGAAGAGATGACAGACCATGAGCCGCGCCGCCTCACCGACGGCCGCGCCAACGACCAGCTGCTGTACTTCACCAGCCCGTCGCTCACCGCCGACGACCGGACGCTGGTGTTCATCAGCGACCGCGACAGCCCGGTGCCGAAGGACCGCGACCCGCGCGCGGCGGTGAATCTGTACGCCCTCGACCGGGACACCGGGCAGGTGCGGCGGCTCACCGACAACGACGAGGGCTACCTGCGCTCGTACGTCTACTTCGAAGGGCTGCACGAGCGCGGCCTCGGGCTCGCCAGCCCGTGCCTGCACGCCGCGTCCGGCGACGTCTACTACATCCAGGGCCGCGAGCTGCGCTGCGTCAACGTGCGCGGCGGCGCGCCGCGGACGCTGGCCGAGCTGCCCGCCGGGCAGGTCACCGGCTTCACCCACGTGAGCGACGACAACACGCGCATCTGCGTGCCGACAATCGACGCGGCGGCGTTCGCGGATGTGAAAGCGATCGACGCCACGGTCCAGCGCCTCGGGCTCGCCGGGCACCTGCGGGTCTTCGACACGGCGACCGGCGCGGAGCTGTACGACATCCCGGTGGAGCGCGGGTGGGTCACGCACGTGCAGTTCCAGCCGGGCAGCAGCGAGCGAATCCTGTACAACCACGAGTGGCCCAGCGACTGCGGCGTGCGGCGGGTGTGGCTGTGGGACGGCGAGCGGCACCTGCGGCTGCGCGACGAGGGCGGCGGCGGGGCCCACCCGCGCCGGCGCGAGGACTGGGTCTGCCACGAGGTCTGGACGCGCGACGGCGCGTGGGTGGTGTACCACGGCACCTACGGCGGCCACACCGGCGGCCCGAGCTTCGTCGGGCGGGTGCGGCCGGACGGCAGCGGGCGCGCGGAGGGGAGCTTCGACCCGCGCTACCGGCGCTACGGCCACTTCACGCTCGGCGCGGGCCACGACCTGCTGGTGAGCGACGGGTACTACGAGCCCGACGGCGACGCCGGGGCGGGCGGCGACCCGTCGCTGGGCGGCGCCGGCGGCGGGGCGTGGATCAGCCTGGCGCGCGTGGACTGGGAGCGCGGCGCGGTGCACTGGCGGCCGCTCTGCCGCCACGGCAGCTCGTGGTCGAGCCAGGACGCCCACCCGCACCCGGTCTTCAGCCACGCCGGGGACGAGGTGCTGTTCACCAGCGACGCAGAGGGGAAACGGGCGGTGTACGCCGTCCCAGCGCACGCGACATGAGTTCGTAACCGTCAGGGCGCGGCGTGCTGCGCCGCGCGTGAGGAGCTTCCCATGGCCAAGGGCGACATCTACCCCGCCGAGTGGCGCACATTCGAGGACCTCGAGACCGGCGTCACCATCCGGCAGCTGACCAACTACAAGGGCCACAGCCACCACCTGTACTTCACCAACTCCGGCTGGTACGACGGCGGGCGCAAGCTGCTGTTCGGCTCCGACCGCGGCAACCGCACCAACCTGTACAGCATCGACCTGACCAGCGGCGAGATCACCCAGCTGACCGACCTGGACCAGCCGCCGCCGCCGGCCGAGACCTCGTTCCTGTTCGCGAGCGTCAACCCGCGGCGCCCCGAGGTCTACTTCTGGTACGGCCCGGAGCTGGTGGCGCTGAACCTGGAGACGCTCGAGGAGCGCCGCATCTACCGCGCGCCCGAGGGCTACCTGACCAACATCACCAACGTGACCGCCGACGGCCGCTACGTCTGCACCGGCCACTACGAGGACCTCTCGCACCGGTTCAGGGTCGACCTGCTGCACGGCTACGTCGGCTTCTACGAGTACTGGGAGGCCAGGCCGCACTCGACGATCGTGCGCATCGACGTGGACACCGGCCAGGCCGAGACCGTGTTCGAGGAGCGCTACTGGATCGGCCACGTCAACACCTCGCCGACGCTCCCGAACATCCTGACCTTCTGCCACGAGGGGCCGTGGGACCGGGTGGACAACCGCATCTGGGGTCTGGATATCAACAGCGGCAAGGCGTGGCAGATCCGCCCCGGCCCGCAGGGCGAGCGGGTCGGCCACGAGTACTGGTTCGCGGACGGCGAGCAGATCGGCTACCACGGCCGCAGCGTCGACGGGCAGCCGTTCTACGGCAGCATCCGCTACGACAACACCGGCAAGGTCGAGGCGCCCTTCCCGGAGGACTCGAACCACTTCCACTCGAACGACCTGAGCCTGATCGTCGGCGACGGCTCGCGCGCCAGGCCGCGCCTGCTGCTGTGGCGCTTCCGCGACGGCGCCTTCGAGGGGCCGCGCGTGATCGCCTACCACCGCGGCTCCTTCCAGGTGCAGATCACCCACGTCCACCCGCGCTTCAGCCCCGACGGGCGCCAGATCCTGTACACGAGCGACGCCAGCGGCTACGGCAACCTGTACCTGGTGGATACGCCGCAGTTCGAGAACCTGAAGCCACTGACGGAGTAGGGTTGTCATGGACCTCGCCACCCACCTGGCATTCTGCGACGCGCGCCGCAGCCGTGCGGAGGGCGGGGACACGCAGCCCAGCGGGCGGCTGGGCGGGGAGCGCCAACTGTGGAAGACGAGCAGCGGCGCCGCGTGCTGATGCTGGCCCTCCTGCCAGTCGCGCTCGTGCTGATCTGCATCGCCGGGGCAGTGGTGGGCATGGGGGTGCGCCGCGCGCCGCGCACACACGCCGAGAACATCCGCGCCGCCCTCGACCGCCACGGGGTCGCCTACCAGAGCGTCGAGCTGAGCCAGAGCTTCGAGGACAGCATCGAGCTCGACTTCTTCCGGGCGCACGTAAAGGTGCGCCTGCGCGACGGGCGCGTCGTGAACGGCTGGCTCGGCTGCGAAGACCGCAACAGCCAGTGCTTCCTGGAGCTGCGCGGGGCGGGCATCGTCGGCGAGCGCCTGCCCGAGCTGGCCCGCGACCCGCCGTGGCCGTGGCTCATCTGGGTGCGCAGCGCGCTGCGCCGGATAGGCGTGGGGCTCTAGCCGCCCGCCCCCTCGAGCTCGTCGGCGGTCGGCGGCTCGAACCAGCTCCACCACAGGTCGAGCTCCTGCTCGCTGACCGCGAACGTGCCGGGGGGCAGATCGGCGTTGCGCCGGGCGAGGCGCGCCCACAGCTCATCTCGCCCGACCTCCAGGTAGCGCAGCTCGACGCGGGCGCCGAGCGCCTCGGCCTGCGAGCGGTACCAGGCGCGCTCCTGGCGCGACCAGAAGCCCCACTCGAGGATCACGTCGACGCCGAGCTGCAGCGCGCGCACGGCCACCTCCCACTGGATCGCCTCGACCGGCGAGCGCAGCCGGTCGCGCTCGGCGATGTCGTTCGGGTCGGCCAGGAGCCCGGCGATCCACTCGTCGGGCGAGAGGCGCAGCGCCGGCCTGGTGCGCTCGAGCTGCCGGGCGAGGGTTGTCTTGCCGGCGCCCGGCAGCCCGCAGATCATAATGAGCGTCGCCATCGTGTCCACAGCTCTTCTGGTAACGACGGAGTTTACGCAGGGCTTCGCCCCGCGCCCCTGTAAGGGTTTGGAATTCTCTCTCCGCTGCTGTGCGGCGACTGCGTCGCCGCACAGCAGCGGAGAACAGTGTCCGTGGAGGGCCTACGGCCCTCCACACCTCCCTGCGAGAAGCGGTCCGATGGGCCTGCGGCTCCCATACCTCCCTGCGGAAAGCGGTCCGGCGGGCTTCCACGCCTCCCGGCAGAAATCAATGCAGGAGAGCGTGCTGTCCTCCCTGCGGGAAGCTGCGCTGGAGAAGCGTGCTGCCCTCCACGTCTCGCTGCAAGAAGCAACTCTGGAGGGCCTGCGGCCTTCTGCGCCTCCCGGCAGGAAGCAGCTCCGGTGGGCTGCAGCTCCCACACCACTCGCCAGGAAGCAACTCCGGTGGGCTGCGGCCCTCCACACCTCCCGGCGGGAAGCAGTCCGGTGGGCCTGCGGCTCCCATACCTCCCGGCGGTGGGGTTTGGGGAGGCGAAGCCTCCCCAGAAACTCTTTCAAAAGTGCCCGTAGAGGGCCTGCGGCCCTCCACGCCTCCCGGCGGAAATAATGGCGCCGGTGGCGGGCCAGCAGCCAGCGCGCAGCGGTAGAATGGTGCGGCGGCCACAACGGTGGCCGTCAATAGCAGGAGGACAGGCGATGCCAGGTGAAAGGATTCTCGCGGGGCCGGACGAGCCGCCCTTCATCACCCCCGAGGGCGCGCGCCGCCGGGTGCTGAGCTACGGCGGCGGCATGATGGCCGTGCAGTTCGAGTTTGACGCCGGCGTCGCGGCGCCGGTCCACAGCCACCCGCACGAGCAGATCGGCTACGTCGTCTCCGGCGAGATCGACCTGATCATGGAGGGCCGCGAGACGGCGCGGCTGACGGCCGGCTGCAGCTACTACGTCCCGCCGAACGTGCGGCACGGGATCGTCACCCACGCGCCCACCGTGCTGCTCGACTGCTTCACGCCCATTCGGGAGGACTTCCTCACCGAGTAGGAGGGGCCGGCTGTGTGGGCTGCACCGCCGCGCCAGCCCACGCAGCCGGCAGGTCCTTCCCCCAGCAGAGCCCGCCCCCAGGCTCAGGCCGCTGCGAAGCGCACCTCGTGCGCCTTGGCGCCCGGCTCGATGAAGCGCACCAGCCGCTCGCCCTCCTCGGCCAGCGCGCTGCGATCCTGAGGCTCCAGCGCGCCGAACGGCTCGATCACCAGCGCCGCCACACCCTTGCTCTTCTCGACGCGCCACACGCCCCGGACGAAGCCATCCACGAGGAACGTCGCGGCGACGCGTAGCCCTGGCAGGTACACCCGCTTGCGGTGCTCGTCGGCCACCACGCGCGCGCGGCTGCTGTGTGAGAGCAGCAGGTTGTCGAACTCCGGCAGGAAGCGCACCGGCGCCGGCTCGTCCCCCGCGGGCAGCGGCATCCCGGGCAGGTCGAACAGCTCGCGCCGCCGCTCGTCGCGGTAGCACACCAGCTCGGGCCGCAGCTCCTCGAAGATCTCCTTCAGGTTGGGCAGGTAGGACCAGGTCTGCATATCCGCCGGCGAGGCCGGGCCGAAGGCCGCCAGGTAGCGGAGCACCAGCTCGCGCAGGTTGTCCTCGGGCGCGACCGGCCGGCCGATCCAGGGCTCGGCCAGCGTGAAGGCCGGGTTGCCCGGGTAGCACCAGCGGGTCTCGGTCGGCACCTGCACCAGCGGCAGGTGCGTCCGCACCGCGTAGCGCATCGCGCCGACATCCTGGTCCGGCATCAGCTCGACGAGCATGGCGCTGATCTCGGCGAAGGTGCGCGGCTGGGCCGCGATGAACTCGCGCGCCGCCGCGAGCAGCGCCTCGAGGTCGAACTCGCCGCCGCGCTGCTTGGCGATGGCGGCCCACGCGTCGGCCAGCATGGGCTGGAGCGCCGTCCGGAAGCGCAGGTAGTCGTCCGCCGTGCAGAGGTGCAGCGTGGCGCGCAGGAAGGTGGCCTTGACGACGCGCCGGCTGGCGATCAGGTCGGCCAGCTCGTCGCGCTCGAAGCCCTGGAGCCGCGTCCACAGGCCGACGAACGGCGGCTGTGCCTGCTGGGCCTGCAGCCCGACCAGCCGCTCGATCGCCTCGGCGGCCGGGAGCGCCTCGCGGGACAGGAGCATCTGGCGCGCGAGCGTCGCCCGGTTGAGCTCGCGCAGCCCGAGGGTGCGTTCCGCCATACTTCTCCCTCCTTTCGCGCACCAGTATACGCGATGCAGCCAGGGAGACGGCGGTAGCTGCAGACAAGCGAGCGCAGATACTTGACATTGTCAACATGAACATTGATAATGTCAAACAAGTATCGGAACCATCACGGCCTCGCGGCGGGGCAACTCCAGCGCAGGCCCGCCAGGGCTGCTTTCCGCCGGGGTTCGAAGGGCCGCAGGCCCGCCGAAAACCTTTTTCTTCGCCTTCAGCGGCAGAGATGGGGCAATTCCGGGGAGGCGATGCATCCCTCGCGCGGGCCAGGCCACCGCATCAGTCGTGTCCTCAAGAGGTGAGCGATGGCAGATGGCGTATCACTCCAGCGGCGGATCGAGGCAGTGCGGCGCTTCAACCGGTTCTACACGCGGCAGATCGGGGCGCTCCGCGCCGGGCTGCTCGGCAGCCCCTTCTCGCTGACCGAGGCGCGCGTGCTCTACGAGCTCGCCCACCGCCGCGAGCCGACGGCGTCCGAGCTGGGGCGCGACCTCGGGCTGGACGCCGGCTACCTCAGCCGCATCCTGCGCGGCTTCGCGAAGAAAGGGCTGATCGAGCGCCGGCCCTCGCCGTTCGATGGCCGCCAGAGCCTGCTCGCGCTCACCGAGGCCGGGCGGGAGGCATTCGCCATCCTCAACGCCCGCTCGCGGGAGGAGGTCGCCGCCCAGCTCGCGCCCCTGTCGGACGCGGATCAGCAGCGGCTGACCGAGGCGATGGGGACGATCGAGCGCCTGCTCGGCGGGACGGCGGCCGGCGCCCCGTTCATCCTGCGCAGCCACCGGCCCGGCGATATGGGCTGGGTCGTCCAGCGCCACGGCGAGCTGTACGCCGAGGAGTACGGCTGGAACGAGCAGTTCGAGGCGCTGGTCGCGAGCGTCGTCGCCTCGTTCATCCAGAACTTCGACCCGCAGCGCGAGCGCTGCTGGATCGCCGAGCGGGACGGCGCGCGGGTCGGGTCGGTTTTTCTGGTGAAGAAGACGGACGAGGTGGCGCAGCTCCGGCTGCTGCTGGTCGAGCCGTGCGCGCGCGGCCTGGGCATCGGCCGGCGGCTGGTGGAGGAGTGCGAGCGCTTCGCGCGCCAGGCCGGCTACCGGAAGATCAGGCTGTGGACCAACAGCGTGCTGGAGGCCGCGCGCCACATCTACCAGACCTCGGGCTACCGCCTGGTCGAATCCGAGCCACACCACAGCTTCGGCCACGATCTGGTGGGCGAGTACTGGGAGCTCGATCTGCAGGCCCGCCCGGCCTGACCGGAGGGCAGGTCACGAAAACGGGTGGCGCTGCCGGCCGCGCTGCGCAGCGCCACCCGCACATCTTCCTCAGGCGAACACCGTCTGCCCGATCTGCTCGTCGCTGACGCCGCGCGCCCTGAGCGGGCCGATGTACTCGCGCTCCAGGTCCGGCACATAGGCGCGCAGGAGCTGCGTGCCCGCCTCGCGCGCCACGAGCTCGTAGGTGCCGAGCGCGGCCGGCAGCACGAGCGCGTCGCCGCGCTTGAGCTGCAGGGGCTCCCCCGCCCAGCGCAGCTCCGCCCGGCCCTCGATCAGCGTCAGGATCTCGAACGAGCCGGCGTCGGTCGCCGCGTGCAGCTCCGCGGGGAGCGTCCAGCGCTCGAGCGCGAAGAACGGGCAGGCCACCAGCAGCTCGCGGCCCTGCTGCAGCGGCAGCGGCGGGACCGTCCCGCGCGGCGCGGGCTCGAGGTCCATCACATCCAGCGCCTTGTCGACGTGCAGCTCGCGCGGCTGGCCGGTGCGGGCGTCGCGCCGGCCGTAGTCGTACACCCGGTAGGTCAGGTCGGACTTCTGCTGGATCTCGAACAGCACGATCCCGGCGTTGATGGCGTGGACGGTGCCGGCCGGGACGAACACGGTGTCGCCGGCGCTCACCGGGAGCCGGCGCATCAGCCCCTCGAGCGTGCCGTTGCCGATCGCGGCGCGGACCTCCTCGCGGCTGCTGGGGCGCGCCAGGCCGTACGTCACATCGGCGCCGGCGGGGGCGCTGAGGATGTACCAGGCCTCGGTCTTGCCGTGGAACCCGGTGGCCGCCTCGCGGCTGTGGGCGTAGGCGTCGTCCGGGTGGACCTGGATCGAGAGCCGGTCGTTGGCGTCGATGAACTTGGCGAGCAGCGGGAAGTCGAGGCCGTAGCGCGCCGCCGTGCGCGTGCCGACCAGCGCTGGGCCGAGCTCCTTCGTCACGTCGGCGAGAGTCCGGCCGGCGAGCGGGCCGTTCAGCACCGGGTTCGTGTCATAGACCAGCCAGATCTCGCCGAGCCGCTCGGGGCGCGGCTCCGGCAGGCCCAGCCACTCGGCGAGACGGGTGCCGCCCCACAGCGGCTCAACGGTGTGCGGGCGGGTCAGCAGGGGGTAGAGATCGGCCATCGATTTCTCTCCTTGCATGCGGCAGCTTCGGGCTTCCGGCGGGCTGCCTGTACGGGCAACGTCGCCCTGAGTCGATTCTACCATCGGTTTGCGCCTCGCTGCACCCGGTTGGCGCGAGCCGCCGGCTGCGCCACTGCGCCCCGCACTGCCCGTGCCTTCGCAGAGAGATGCTTCGCTCCGCCGGCGGCGCCGGCTCCGCTCAGCATGACGGCACTTACGCTGCGGTCGGTCCTGCATCCAGGCGAGTTCCGCAGGCGCTGTGCCTGCACCCGGGCTGCCTATGCTGGCATTCATGCCTGCAGGCGCTCCGCCCTGCACCCGGGCAGGAGGGCCGGCGCCGGCCCTCCTGCA
>CALJIC010000131.1 GCA_937974195.1 uncultured Roseiflexaceae bacterium
GCATCTCGGCCAGCACCGGGTTGACCTTGCCGGGCATGATGCTGGAGCCGGGCTGGACGGCCGGCAGGCGGATCTCGTCGAGGCCGGTGGTGGGCCCCGAGGCGAGCAGGCGGAAGTCGTTGGCGATGCGTGTCAGCGTGATGCACAGCGTGCGCATGCTGGCCGAGAAGTCGGCCGGGTCGGCCATGCTCTGCATGGCCTCGAACAGGTTGCCGGCCGAGCGCAGCGGCTGGCCGAGGAGCTCGGAGAGGCGCGCGACCATGCGCGGGTGATACTCGGGGTGGGCGTTGAGGCCGCTGCCGGTGGCGGTGCCGCCGATGCCGAGGCGCCGCAGGCGGTCGGCGGCCACCGCGATCCGCTCGCGGTCGTTGCGCACCGCGAGGGCGTAGGCGCCGAACTCCTGGCCGAGGCGCACCGGCACGGCGTCCTGCAGGTGCGTGCGGCCGGACTTGACGATGCCGTCGAACTCGCGGGCCTTGGCCTCGAGGGCATCGGCGAGGCGGTCGATCGCGCCGAGCAGCTCGTCGAGGCGCCGCAGGCACCCGAGGCGGATGGCGGTGGGGATGGTGTCGTTGGTGCTCTGGGCCATGTTGACGTGGTCGTTGGGGCTGACCGGCTTCTTGGGGTCATCGAGGGCGAAGCCGAGGATCTGGCTGGCCCGGTTGGCGAGCACCTCGTTGACGTTCATATTGTGGCTGGTGCCGGCGCCGGCCTGGAACGGGTCGACGACGAACTGGTCGGCGTGCTGGCCGGCGAGCACCTCGTCGGCGGCCTGGATGATGGCGTTAGCGATCCGAGGCTCGAGCAGGCCAAGGTCGCGGTTGACCTCGGCGGCGGCGCGCTTGATCAACGTCTGGGCCCAGACGAAGGCCGGGTAGGGGCGCTGGCCGCTCACTGGGAAGTTCTGGACCGCGCGCTGGGTCTGCGCGCCGTAGAGCGCGTCGGCGGGCACCTCGACCTCGCCGAGCGAGTCCTTCTCGATCCGGGTACCTTGGGTCATGGTTGTTCACCCCTTCGCACACTCTGCTGAAGCTGGCCCATGGTAGCACGAAATGCGGAGCCTCTTTCCGCGGCTCTGCGGCGACTTCGTCGCCGCAGAGCCGCGGGGAAAAGGAACTCGGAGGGCCTGCGGCCCTCCGGACCTCCCAGCTTGGCGAGAGCAGAGAGCAGCTGGGGTCCGCTGAGCCTGCCGGTGGGCAGAAGGAGTGGATCTGAGTGCGCCTGCGGCTCTCCGGACCTCCCTGTAGGAGACGAAACGGATCTGGGTGCGCCTGCGGCCCTCGGTGCTTCCGGCAGGCAGAAGGAATGGACTTGGGTGCGCCTGCGGCCCTCCGGACCTCCCTGTAGGAGACGAAACGGATCTGGGTGCGCCTGCGGCTCTCGGTGCTTCCGGCAGATGAAGAGGTCGGTGAACGGCCAAACCCTCAGAATTTTCCGGCGGAGAAGAAGAGGTCGGTGGACAGCGGCAGCTCTTTCTAACACGCCTCTAATCGACATAATGATATGATTATGGTATACTTAAGCCTGCTCTCAGGACTCCCACCGATCGCGCGCCTCCGTCGCCAGGGGTGTTCCTCCGCCCCGGCACAGGAGGGTACGATGGCTGTTGTCTCGCGTCCGATTCACCCGACGCGCCGGGCGACGTTGCTCGGCAGGCTCCGGCGCTGGCTGGCGTCGGGCTGGGCGTCGGTGCTCGCATATGTATTGCTGCTGGTGCTGGGCTACGCGCTCCTCACGCCGGTGTTCAGCTGGGGCCAGCAGAAGTTGGACGATCTGCGCTACGGCTACCCGCGCGTGACGCAGATCGAGGGGTTCGTCGGCCACGGCGAGGTTGGCGATGTGCCGACGCACCTGATGGCGCTCAACCTGCACGGGCAGGTGAGCATTATTGAGATCCCGGGTGGCGATGCGACGCAGGTGCGCAGCTACGCCGGGCCGTACCTGGTCGGCGGGGACGGGCGGTACGTGGTGCCGCATCTGTCGCTGCGCGATCTGACCGGCGACGGCCAGGCCGACCTGCTGCTGCAGGTGCGGGATGAGATCGTGGTGTATGTCAACGAGAACGGGTCGTTTCGTATTATGACGCCGGCGGAGCGGAGTGCGGTGATGTCCGCATCCCTGCCCGTTGCGGCAGAGGCGGCGCCGTGAGAGTGCTGGGAGCAGCGGTGTCTGGAGTGGCCCCGCGGTAGATATGCCCCGCCGGGGCGTCTCTACCGCGGGGCCATTCGCAGCGCGCCGTCGAGCCGGATGGTCTCGCCGTTGAGCATCAGGTTCTCCGCGATGTGCTGGACCAGCGCGGCGAACTCCTCCGGACGCCCGAGGCGCGGCGGGAACGGCACCTGCTGCCCGAGCGAGGCGCGCGCCTGCTCCGGCAGCCCCGCGAGCAGCGGCGTGTCGAAGATCCCCGGCGCGATGCTGACCACCCGTATCCCGAAGCGCGCCAGCTCGCGGGCCAGGGGAAGGGTCATCCCGGCCACCCCGGCCTTCGAGGCGGCGTAGGCCGCCTGGCCGATCTGCCCGTCGAACGCCGCGACCGACGCGGTGGTGATGATCACGCCGCGCTCGCCCTCATCGCTCGGCTCGTTGCGCCGCATCGCGTCGGCCGCCAGACGAACGGCGTTGAAGGTCCCCAGCAGGTTGATCTCCACCACGCGCGCGAAGCGCTCGAGCGCGAGCGGCCCGTCCCTGCCGAGCGTCCGCTCGGCGGTGGCGATGCCGGCGCAGCAGACGAGCACGCGCAGCGGGCCCGCCTCCACCGCCGCTTCGACCGCCGCGCGAAGCGACTCCTCGCTCGTGACATCGGCCGGCACGAAGCGCGCCCGGCCGCCCAGCTCGGCCGCCAGCGCCTCGCCCGCCGCCTGGTTGAGATCGGCGATGACGACCGTGCCGCCGGCCGCTGCCAGCCGCCTGACGGTGGCCGCGCCGAGCCCGGATGCGCCGCCGGTGACCAGCGCGACGCTGCCCTCGATCTGCATGGCCAGCCTCCCTGACTCAGCTCGCGCGGCGTGTGCCGCAGCTCCCCCGCCATCGAGAAAGTTCCGCCCTTAACTGGCGCCGCGTCCGTCTCCGCTGCTGCGGAGGCGCGCCGCTATGATAGCTTCCAGGCGGTGAGCGAGCAAGAGGCGCTCGCGAACTACCCCTGAACCCAGCCCTAGCGCCTGTGAATCAGCGAGCCGGCCCGAAGGCCGGCCCGGCGATCTGCGTGCGTGTGCGGTCAGCCTACCTGCTGGGCTCGACCGGCGCGGCGTCGGCGGTGATGCCCTGCGGCAGCGCCTCGGCCACGATCGCGTTCCCATGCGCGTCGAACGTGAGCGCAGCAGGGCCGCCCGCCGGCGTCGGCGTAACAGCGTATGACCGGCCGATGATCTGCTGCTCGCCGGACCAGCGGCTGGGGACGCTCGGCTGGCGCAGCAGCGACAGGCCCACCCCGGCCAGCACGATCAGCGATACGGCGGCGACGATCAGCGCTTGTCTCAGGCGCCAGAGGCCGGGGCGGTAGCTGATGTAGGGCGGCTCGGGGTGCGGGATGAGCAGCTCGACGTGGCGCCGCTCGCGCTCGAAGGCGCGCTCGACGCGCGTGCGCTCACGCTCCAAGTCCAGGCCGAGGCCGAGCGGGTACGCTGACTCTGTCAGGTACTCGCTGGCCACGCGCGGGCGCGAGACCCTGGTGTATATGGGCCGAGGAGCCATTGGCGCTCTCCCCGTATCGTAAGCGGCACCACGAGTATACGCGAACATGTGTACGAAAGTCAATAGTCCTCGCACGTGTGTGAGGCACGATGCGTGCCACCGCGCGGGCGGAGCGGCAAGCGATGGTACAATAGCCCCGCTGTACAGACGTTTTGAGGCACCAGCAGGGTGCAGGCACGAGGAAGTGCGATGGCCTACGAGCAGATCCGCTTCGAGACCGACGGCCCGGTTGCGACGATCACGATCGCGCGCGAGCGGGTGCTCAACGCGCTAAACAGGGCGACGGTCGCCGAGATCCACCGGGCGCTGCAGGCGGTTGAGGAGGATGAGACGCTGCGGGCGGCGGTGCTCACCGGCGCCGGCGACCGGGCCTTCGCGGCCGGCGCGGACATCGGCGAGCTGCAGGCGCTGCCCTCGGCCGACGAGGCGCGGCGCTTCTGCGAGCGGACGCACGAAGTGGGGCTGTTCATCGGGCGCATGCGCAAGCCGGTGATCGCGGCGATCAACGGCTACGCGCTCGGCGGCGGGCTGGAGCTGGCGATGTGCTGCGACATCCGCATCGCCGCAGACACGGCCAGGCTCGGCCAGCCGGAGATCAACCTTGGGCTGATCCCCGGCTGGGGCGGCACGCAGCGCCTGCCGCGCCTGATCGGCCCGGCGGCGGCGCGGCTGCTGTGCCTCAGCGGCGAGCCGATCGACGCGCACGAGGCGCTGCGCCTCGGGCTGGTGGAGCGCGTGGTGCCGGCCGCGGAGCTGGCCGAGGCCGCCGCCACGCTCGCGCGCAAGCTGGCCGAGAAGGCCCCGCTGGCCCTCGCCGCGATCAAGCAGGCGATCAACCGCGGGCTCGACATGCCGCTGGCGGAGGGCTGCATGTACGAGGCGGCGCTGTTCGGCGCGCTGGCCGTCACCGAGGACGCCAAGGAGGGCACCGCGGCGTTCCTCGAGAAGCGGCGGGCGACGTGGAGCGGCCGCTGACTCCACGCACCGAGAACGAGATGATCTGTGTTCCGCTTGGCTTCGGCGGTGAGCTGGTCGAGGCCACGTTTCTCGCGCGCCCGAATCGCTTCCTGGTGGAGGCTGAGCTGGACGGCGCGGTTGTTCAGGCGCACCTGGCGGACCGCGGCCGCCTGAGGGAGACGCTGGTGCCGGGCGCGCGCCTGCTGCTGGCCCGGCGGCCGCCGGAGGGGCGGAAGACGTGCTTCCAGGCCGTCGCCGCGGTGGCCGATCGAGACCGGCTCGTGAGCCTGGACACGCACCTGCCGAACCGCCTGATCCTGGCGGCGCTGCGAGCCGGCGCGCTGCCGCACTTCGCGGGCTACACCTCGGTGCGCCCGGAGGCCAGGAGCGGCCACAGCCGCTTCGACTTCCTCCTGGAGGGGCCGGAGGGCCGCTGCGTGCTGGAGGTCAAGTCCGCCGGGTACGTGGCGGGCGGCGTGGCGCTGTTCCCCGACGCGCCGACCGGGCGCGGGCTACGGCATCTGGAGGAGCTTGGAGCGCTGGCGCAGGCCGGCCAGCGCGCCGCGGTGCTGTTCGCCGCGCAGGGGGACGCGCAGGCCGTGGCGATGAACACAGCGATCGACCCCGCCTTCGCCGCGGGCCTGGAGCGCGCGATGGCCGCAGGAGTCGAGGTGTACGCCTTCGCGTGCCCACTGAGCCGCGCGGGCATTATGCTCGGCGCCGAGATCCCCGTGCGCCGGGCGCTGGAGGATCAATGACGGCTCGCCAGGACGCCGACGCCTACAGCCGCCGCGAGCAGGTGAGCTGGTACTTCTACGACTGGGCGGCGTCGGCATTCTCCACCACCGTCGTCGCCGTGTTCCTCGGGCCGTACCTGACGAGCGTCACCCGCGAGGCCGCCGACGCGTCCGGGTTCGTCCACCCGCTCGGCATCGCGGTGCGCGCCGAGGCGTTCTTCCCCTACATGATCTCGCTCTCGGTGCTGCTGCAGGTCTTCCTCCTGCCGGTGCTGGGCGCGATCGCGGACTACTCGCACCGCAAGAAGCAGCTGTTCAGCATCTGCGCCTACCTCGGCGCGCTGGCGACGATCGGGCTGTACTTCCTCGAGGGCAACCGCTACCTGCTCGGCGGGACGCTCTTCCTGGTGGCGAACGTCGCCTTCGGCGCCTCGATGGTCTTCTACAACGCCTTCCTGCCGGAGATCGCCGGGCCCGACCAGCGCGACGCGGTCTCGTCGCGCGGCTGGGCGCTCGGCTATCTGGGCGGCGGGCTGCTGCTGGCGGCCAACCTGGTGCTGTTCCAGGGCGCCGAGTCCTTCGGGCTCACGAGCGGCGATGCGGTGCGGATCAGCCTCGTCTCGGCCGGTATGTGGTGGGCGATCTTCACGGTCATCCCGCTGCTGGGGCTCAGGCGCCGGGCGCCGGTGCGGCGGCTGCAGCCCGGCCAGCGGATGCTGACCATCGGCTTCCAGCAGCTGGCGGCGACGATCCGCGACGCGCGGCGCTACCCGCACACGCTCCTGTTCCTGGCGGCCTACCTGCTCTACAACGACGGCATCCAGACCGTGATCGGGCTGGCGTCGACCTTCGGCGCGGAGGAGCTGGGGCTGGAGCAGGGCACGCTGGTCTCGGCCATCCTGATGGTGCAGTTCGTGGCCTTTCTCGGCGCGCTCGCATTCGGCTGGCTGGCGCGCAGGGTCGGGACGCGGCGGGCGATCATGATCAGCCTGGTGATCTGGACCGCGGCCGTGACCTTCGGCTACGTGATGGCCCCCGGCGCCCCGGCGCAGTTCTACGCGCTGGCCGCGATGGTGGCGGTGGTGCTGGGCGGCAGCCAGGCGCTGAGCCGCTCGCTCTTCTCGCAGATGATCCCGCCGGGCAGCGAGGCCGAGTACTTCAGCCTGTACGAGGTGGGCGAGCGCGGCACGAGCTGGATCGGGCCGCTGCTGTTCGGGCTGGCGCTGCAGTACACCGGGAGCTACCGGGTGGCGATCATCTCGCTGATGGTCTTCTTCATCGCCGGCCTGCTGGTGCTGGCGCGCGTGGACGTGCGCCGGGCGATCGTCGAGGCGGGCAACACGCCGCCCGAGCGCGTATAATCTCCCGGTGAGCGAACGCGTGCCGCGCCGCTCGCCGGGTTCTGTTTTTAGTGGAGCTGCGACACTATGCCGTTCTCCTGGACGATCGAGCGCCAGGTCCACTACCCGCTGATCTCTGAGGTCGCGGTGGGGCCTGATGGCCGCGTCGTGCTCGTGGTGCGCGAGCCGCTCATGACCGACGACCGCAGCGAGTTCATCACGCAGCTGTACCTGGGCGCCCCGGGCGGCGAGCTGCGCCAGCTGACGTTCGGGGAGCACTCGGCGGAGGGCCCGTGCTGGTCGCCGGACGGGCGGTTCATCGCCTTCCGCTCGAACCGCTCGGGCCGCTGGAACCTGTATGCCATGCGCGCGGACGGCGGCGAGGCCTGGGCGCTCACCCGCTTCGAGAAAAGCGACGTCGGCGAGCTGCGCTGGTCGCCGGATGGCAAGAGCCTGGCCTTCCTGATGTGCGAGCCGCCCAGCGAGGCACTGGAGAAGGAGCGCAAGGCGCTGAACGACCCGCAGCGCTGGGGCGTGGACTTCGAGTTCCAGCACCTCTTCGTCGTGCCGTTCGCCGTCGGCCCGCGCAGCCTGCCGGAGCCGCGCCAGGTCACGCGCGGGCGCTACCACGTGGTGGCGTTCGAGTGGCTCGCCGCCGATGATGCGGGCGCACCCGCCTTCGCCGTCGCCTACCGCCCGACGCCGGTCGCTGACGACTGGCCGCAGACGCGCCTCGGGCTGGTGCGGCCGGGCGGCCCCGAGGGCGAGCCGCAGGCGCTCGGCGTGATCGCCGACTACTCCCCGCTGCTGTTCCGCTCGCCGGACGGCCGGAGCGTCGCCTGTGTGGTGGGCGAGCAGCCGGCGCGCTGGGCCTTTGCCGGCCGCGTGGTGGTCTTCCCGCTCGATGGCTCCGCGCCGCGCGCTCTGGCCGACCTGCCGGACTCGCAGCCGACCCTGCTGGGGTGGTCGCCGGACGGGCGCGAAGTCTACGCGTCGGAGTGGAGCGGGGTGGCGGCGCAGCTGTTCGCGCTCCCGGCCGACGGCGGGGCGCCGCGGCCGATCGGCCCCGCGCAGCCGATCAACGCCGCCGCGGCCACGGCCGGGCAGATCGCGGTCGTCACGGCGGACTTCCACCGGCCGAACCACGTCGTGCTGCTGGCGCCCGCCGGCCAGGGTGCGGAGCACGCGGCGGTAGCCGAGTGGCAGCCGCCGCTCCCGCCGGACTGGCCGCAGGCCCCGCTGCCGCGCGCCGAGGTGCTGCGCTGGCGCTCGGACGACGGCACGGAGATCGAGGGGATCCTCACCTACCCGCTGGAGTACGAGGAGGGCCGGCGCTACCCGCTGGTCGTCTCGGTGCACGGCGGGCCGATGGGCGCCTTCCAGCGCGGCTACCTGGGTTCGCCGGAGGGCTACTGCCACATCGCGGCGCTGGCCGAGCGCGGCTTCCTCACGCTGCGGCCCAACCCGCGCGGCTCGGGCGGGTACGGGCGCGCCTTCCGCTTCGCCAACGAGGGCGACTGGGGCGGCGGCGACTTTCGCGATATCATGGCTGGGGTGGACGAGCTGGTGGCGCGCGGCCTGGCCGACCCCGAGCGGCTCGGGATCATGGGCTGGAGCTACGGCGGCTACATGACCAGCTGGGCGATCACCCAGACCGACCGCTTCAAGGCGGCGTGTATCGGCGCGGCGATCACGAACCTGGTGAGCTTCAACGGCACGGCGGACATCCCGAGCTTCGTGCCGGACTACTTGGGCGGCGAGTACTGGGAGCGGCTTGCGCCCTACCTGGAGCGCTCGCCGCTGTTCCAGGCCGAGCGGGTGCGGACGCCGGCGCTGATCCAGCACGGCGCGGAGGATATCCGCGTGCCGCTCGGGCAGGGGCGCGAGCTGTACAACGCCCTGCGGCGGCGCGGCATCCCGGTGGAGCTGGTGATCTACCCGCGCCAGGGGCACAGCGTCGAGGAGCCGCGCCTGCTCATAGATCTGCGCCGGCGCAGCGTCGAGTGGCTCGTGCGCTGGCTCGGCGCCTCGGAGGCCGAGCCTCCGCGCTCGTGATTCTGCCCGGCGGTCGCCGCTGCGACGACGCGGGTGGTGTGGAGGGCCGCGGGCCCTTCGAGATCTTTTATTTCCCTTGCCGCTCGGCGGCGACTGTGTCGTCCGGGGCGGCAGAATGAGGGCGCCGGGGCGGCTTCGTTTCACCCCCTTCCGGGGAGCGGGGCTGCCGCGCGCGTCCTGTCAACGAGGAGAACAGCATGGACTTCACCGCCAACTACGACATGTTCCTCTCCGAGGAGCATGAGATCCTGCGCAAGACCGTGCG
The DNA here is from genome assembly GCA_937974195.1 of uncultured Roseiflexaceae bacterium. Classification (GTDB taxonomy): domain Bacteria; phylum Chloroflexota; class Chloroflexia; order Chloroflexales; family Roseiflexaceae; genus CALJIC01. The sequence continues at coordinate 9,045 of CALJIC010000131.1, forward strand.
CGACTTCGCCGAGAAGGAGGTCGCGCCGCACATCCGCGAGTGGGACCGCAGCGGCGCGGCGGCCGAGGGGCCCGAGCGCCGGGACCACATCCGCCCGGTGCTGCGGCGCATGGGCGAGCTGGGGCTGCTGGGCATCTGCATCCCGGCCCGCTACGGCGGCGCGGGCATGGACTACCTCGCGCTCGCGGTGGTCTGCGAGGAGCTCGAGCGCGTCGACACGTTCCTGCGCGTCGTCCTGAGCGTCCACACCGGCCTCAACTCGCTGTCGCTGTTCCAGTGGGGCACCGAGGAGCAGAAGCAGCAGTACCTCGTGCCGCAGGCCTCCGGCGAGAAGATCGCCGCCTACTGCCTCACCGAGCCGGATAGCGGCACCGACGCCGGCGCGCTGCGCACCACCGCCCGGCGCGACGGCGACAGCTACATCCTCAACGGCGAGAAGACCTGGATCAGCCTGGCGGATATCGCCGACCACTTCCTGGTCTTCGCCAAGACCGACCCGTCCAAGGGCAACCGCGGCATCTCGTGCTTCATCGTCGAGCGCAGCATGCCGGGCGTCTCCAGCCACCCGATCCACGGCAAGCTCGGCGTTCGCGCCGGGAACACCGGCTCGGTCGTGCTGCAGGACGTGCGGGTGCCGGCCGCCAATCTGCTCGGCGAGGAGGGCGAGGGCTTCAAGATCGCCATGTCGGCGCTCGACAACGGCCGCTACACGGTGGCCGCCGGCGCGACCGGGCTGATCCAGGCCAGCCTGGAGGCGAGCATCCGCTACGCGAAGGAGCGGCATACCTTCGGCGTGCCGATCGCCGAGCACCAGCTCGTCAAGCGCATGATCTCGCACATGGTCCGCAAGCTGGACACCAGCCGCCTGCTGGTCTACCGCGCGGGCTGGATGAAGAACCGCGGCATCCGCAACACGCGCGAGACCACGCTCGCCAAGTGGCACGCGACGGTCAGCAGCTTCGAGGCGGCCGACGACGCGATCCAGATCCACGGCGCCTACGGCTACTCGGATGAGTACCCGGTCGAGCGCTACCTGCGCAACGCCCGCGGCGCGATCATCTACGAGGGCACCCGCGAGCTCCAGGAGCTGCTCCAGGCCGACTTCGCCCTCGGCAACCGCGAGAACCGGCCGCTGCGCAAGGAGCTGCCCGCCTACGACCCCGACGAGTGGGCGTGAGCCGGGAAGGGGCGCCTGTCTGAGCCCTCGCTGCCCCTGCGCGCAGCCCCGATCGGTTTGGGCGCGGTCCGCCCGTCCTCCTGATGGGCTGACGGGGTGATGTGGCGGGCCTGCGGCCCTCCACAGGCCCTTTCTCCGCCGGGAGGTTCTCGGAGGGTCACCGGCCCTCCGAGAACCTCCCTTGCCCCAGAGCGGCGGAAGAAGCCTTCCGGAGGAAGGGCGGGGCGGCTGCCGCGTTATCCCCGTGTGTTATAATGCGCTGTGTCATGAACGCTTCCCGGCGGCGGGTAGAAGGAGTCGCTAATGCATATCGTCGTCTGCATGAAGCAGGTCCCGCGCGACAATACGGTCAAGATCAACCCCGACCTCAGCATCGACGCCTCGGGCATCGAGCAGATCATGAACCTCTTCGATGAGTACGCCGTCGAGGAGGCGCTCCTGCTGAACGAGAAGCACGGCGGCAAGGTCACCGTGCTCTCGATCGGCCCCGAGGAGTGGAAGGAGCAGATCCGCCGCGCGCTGGCGATGGGCGCCACGGACTCGCTGCTGCTGAACGACCCACAGTTCGCGCAGCTCGATGCGATCGGCGCCGCCAAGGTGGCCGCCGCCGCGATCAACAAGCTCGGCGACGTGGACCTGGTGGTCTGCGGGCGCAACTCGACCGATGACGAGTCCGGCGCGTTCGGCCCGGCGCTCGCCCGGCTGCTCGGCTGGCCCCAGCTGACCTACGTCGGCAAGTTCGTCGAGGTCGGCGGCGGGAAGGTCGTCGCCGAGCGCCATCTCGAAGAGGTGATCGAGACGGTCGAGGCCACGCTCCCGGCGGTGGTCACCGTCGTGAAGGGCGCCAACGAGCCGCGCTACCCCTCGCTCCTGCGCATCCGCAAGGTCGCGAAGGCGGAGGTGCCGACCTGGAGCGCCGCGGACCTCGGGCTGGACGAGTCGGCGCTCGCCCCGGCGGTGTCGCTGGCCGGCCGCGTGCCGCCCCCTCCGCGCCCGCAGGGCGAGATGATCGAGGGCGCGAGCGCGGCCGAGAAGGTCAAGAATCTGGTGGACAAGCTCGTCCAGGCGCAGGTGATCTAGAAGAACTGCCACGCTGCTCGGTATGGCGTGTTCGGGCGCGGCGAAGCGGCCACGCCGAGACACACCATCGTAGCTGGCATCACGCCCTTCTCAAAGGAGCCATCAATGTCCAACGAGGTCTGGGTTCTGATAGAGCGGTCCTCCACGGGCGAGGGGCTGGCGCCGATCTCGCGCGAGCTGCTCGGCAAGGGCCGCGAGCTCGCCGGCGCCACCGGCGGCCCACTCGCCGCCCTCGTGCTCGCCGAGGGCGCGGCGGCGCTGGCCGAGCAGGCCTTCGCCTACGGCGCCGACAAGGCCTACGTCGTCGACAATCCGGCGCTCGGCCAGTACACGACCGACGCCTTCGTGGGCGCCGCCGCCGCCCTGGCGCGGAAGTACTCCCCGGCGCTGATCCTGACCGGCGCGAGCTTCCAGATGCGCGACTTCAGCGCCGCGCTGGCCGCCGAGATCGGCGCTGGGCTGGCGGTGGACGCCACGAGCGTCAGCGTCGAGGGCGAGGAGATCCGGGCGACGCGCGCCTCGCACGGCGGGAACGTCATCAACCAGCTGGTCATCGGCCGCACGCGCCCGGCGGTTGTGTCGGTGCGCAAGCAGAGCTTCCCCGAGGCCCAGCAGCAGCCCGGCCGCTCCGGCGAGATCGTCGCCGAGTCCATGCCGGACGTTCCGCTGCGCCAGCGGGTGGTCAGCGTCGCGCCGAAGCAGGGCGCGGTGAACCTGTCCGACGCCGCGGTGATCGTCTCCGGCGGCCGCGGGCTCGGCAGCGCCGAGAACTACTTCAAGCTGATCCCGCCGCTGGCCGAGGCGCTCGGCGGGGCCTACGGCGCCTCGCGCGCGGTCGTGGACGCCGGCTGGGTGCCGTACGAGCACCAGGTCGGCCAGACCGGCAAGACCGTCAGCCCCAAGCTGTACGTGGCCGTCGGCATCTCGGGCGCCATCCAGCACCTGGCGGGCATGCGCACCTCGCGCACGATCGTCGCGATCAACAAGGACCCCGACGCGCCGATCTTCCGCGTCGCCACCTACGGGGTCGTCGGGGATGCGAACGAGATCGTGCCGCTGCTGACCGAGGAGATCAAGCGGCGCGCCGGCTAGCCGTCTTCTTCGCGGGCGCCGGTGCGAAGCCGCCGGCGCCCAAACGACCCGGCGCACGATCGCCGCCCGTCTCGTATGCAGCACAGGCCGAGCAGCCTCTTTCGCTCCCCACAGCTCTCCAGCGCCGCCCTGACGCTGTGCCTGTGTGTGTTGGCGTTCGCCCTGCGGCCCACGGCGCTGACGGTGCCGCGCTTCTACCTGAGCGACTCGGGCGTCTTCTACGCTGTGTTCCACCGCATCGCGCAGGGCGAGCGGCTGTACGCGGATGTCTTCGACCACAAGGACCCGCTGTTCTATCTGTTCTACACCGCCGGCTACGCGCTGCTGGGCGACGCTGGGCCGATGGTGTGGGAGACGGCGCTGACGCTCGTCTCGCTCGGCCTGGCGGTGCTGATCTGCCGCCAGCTCGGGCTCGGCCTCTCCTCCACGGCGCTCGTGGCGCTGGGGTTCTTCGCCTTCTTCCTGCACCCGTACTCCTACCTCCCGGTCCACACCAACCACCAGGCGATCGCCCTCGCGCTCGGGGCGGCGGCGCTTGGCCTGGCGCGCCGCGATCTGCTCGCCGGGGTGCTCCTGGGCGCGATGGTGCTCACCAAGCTCACCTACGCGCTGTTCATCCCCAGCCTCGCGCTGCTCGCCCTCGCGTCGGCCGAGCGGCCGTTCGTGCAGCCATCGCTGGCCCGCCTGGCGCGCATCGCCGCCGGTGGCCTGCTGGCGGCCGCGGCCGGGCTGCTCGCCCTGCTCCTCAGCGGCTCCCTCTGGGCCTATCTCGACGTCATCCGGCTGAATGTACGCTACCAGGCCGAGTATGCGCAGATCCGCGCACTGTACTGGCCGTACACCCCGGGCAGCCCGCTCGACGTGCTGGCGGCGGACCTCTCGCCGGCGCTGCTCGCCGCGCACCTCGCTCTGCTGCTCGCCGGCGTCGCAGGCGCGCTGTGGCCCGCGGGTCGCGCCGCTGATGCGCCCGGCCGCGGGCGGATGCTGGCGCTGGCGCTCGGCGCGGCCCTTGCCATCGGGGCGGCCGCCTACCTGCTCGCTTCGAGCTACGCCTGGCCCCACTACTACCAGGCCGTGGCCCTCCCCACACTCCTCGCCGCCATCGCCGGCGTCGCGCCGCACCAGCGGCGGCTGGCGCGCCCGAAGCTCGCCCTGCCGCTGCTGGCGCTCTACGGCCTGCTCGCCGTCGCCTCCGGCGCCCTGAGCCCCGTGCCGTCGTACCTCGAGCTGCGCCGCCCGCAGCGCGCCGCCGAGGCCGATGAGCGGCAGCTACGACCGTGCATCGTCGAGCAGGCCGAGGCGGCGGGCGCCCGCACCTTCGCCACGCTCGGCAGCAACGACCCGGTGCAGGCCGCGCGCCTCGTGCCGCCGGGGCTGCGGCTGCAGTGCCGGTCGTTCTACCAGTTCCCCTGGTTCCACGGCGCCATCCTCGAAGAGCTGGCCGAATGCCTCGAAACGCAGCGGCCCGACCTTGTCTTCCAGCGCGCGTGGCACTTCCCGCTCGACGTCGAGGCGCGGCTGTCGGAAGTGCTCGCACGGGGCTACCAGCGGCACACAGGCTGCGGCCAGCTGGTGGTGTGGCGCCGGCGGTGAAGTGTCGCACACGCCGCGGTGAGTTATAATGGGCTGCGGGCTCTCACGCAGCTCGGTCGCTGTTTCTAGCTCGGTGCCGGCGCGAGCTGCCCTGCCACAGATTGCCAATCCGAATGGGAGGTGCAATGAGTACCGAGAAGAAGCGACGGATCGGTGTGCTCACCAGCGGCGGCGATGCGCCCGGCCTGAACGCAGTCATTCGCGCAGTGGTGAAGACTGCCGACAGCCGTGGCTACGAGGTACTGGGTATCGAGGAGGGCTTCGAAGGGCTGCTCGGCGAGCCGCGCTACCGGATACTCACACCGGCGGACGTGCGCGGCCTGCTGCCGCTGGGCGGCACGATCCTCGGGACCACCAACAAGGGGCACTTCGGCGGGCCGCGCATCGTCGGCGCCGAGGACGACCCCTACGTCGAGGCCTGTGAAAACATCAAGCGCCTCGGCCTGACCGGCCTGATCACGATCGGCGGCGAGGGCACGCAGACGATCGCGCTCGAGTTCTCCAAGCTCGGCGCGCCGGTGATCGGCGTCCCGAAGACGATCGACAACGACCTGCCGGGGACCGACCGCACCTTCGGCTTCGATACCGCCCTCCAGGTCGCGACCGACGCGATCGACCGGCTCCACACCACCGCCGCCAGCCACAACCGCATCATGGTCGTCGAGGTGATGGGGCGCCACGTCGGCTGGATCGCCCTGCACTCGGGCATCGCCGGCGGCGCAGACGTCATCCTCATCCCCGAGATCCCGTTCGACATCAACAAGGTCGCGGAGAAGGTGCTGGAGCGCGAGCGCCACGGCCACACCTTCTGCATCGTCGTCGTCGCCGAGGGGGCCATCCCGCGCGGCGGCACCGCGGTCTACGCCCAGGACGGGCGCCTGGGCGGCATCGGCCAGCTCGTGACCGACCAGCTGGCCGCGATCACCGGCAAGGAGGCGCGCTGCGTCGTGCTCGGGCACCTGCAGCGCGGCGGCGGCCCGACGCCCTACGACCGCATCCTCGCCACCCGCTACGGCGCGGCGGCGGTCAACGCCATTCACGACGGCATCACCGGCGAGATGGTGGCCCTGCGCGCCCAGGATATCATCACGGTCCCGCTCGAGGAGGCCACCGGCCATATCAAGACCGTGCGCCCGCACAGCGATCTGGTGCGCACCGCCCGCAGCCTCGGCATCGTGTTCGGCGACTAGCTCGATTGCAGATTGTAGATTGACCTGCGCTCTGCAATCTGCGTACGGGTGGAGCGCGCTCCGCCCCTTCGCAATTTACAATGGACCTGCTCTGGCTCGGCTACGATGGCCTCGCTGTGCCCTACGCGGATGTCGCCGCCGTGCTTCTCTACCAGCCGGCGCTCGATGCGCGCATCGTCCGCGCCTACGGCCATGTGCCGGCCGGAGTCCGCGCGGTGGTCGTGACCAGCGGCGAGCTGTACTGGCCCTCGCGCTGGGACGCCGAGTGGCTCCGCCGGCGCCTGGCCGACTGGCGTGCCCCCCGCCGACACCTGCCCGACTCACTCAACTGAACTGTGCCCCGATCGCTGACATTTCGATCTCGCCGCCGGCCGCCCGGCTGCCTATACTGAAACGAGCCGACACACGCGGCCGCCGCCGCGTGTGTCAGCAAACTGTAACCAGATTCACTGGTAGCCCCGCACGGTCAGGAGTACACTCATGCAGGCGGTTGTCTGCGCCATCTCACGTGAGGTCGACATCTACGTCGCCTTACGAAGAGCAAGCGATCTCGCCGCGTCGCTCGGCTTCGGCGATATCGATCGCAGCAAGATCGAGATTGCCGTCCTCGAGCTCACCCGCAACATCCTGGCGCACGCCGGCGCGGGCGAGCTGCAGATTGAGCAGATCGCTCACGAAGGACGCACCGGGATCGCCATCGAGGCGCGCGACCGCGGCCCGGGCATCGCCGACATCGAGTTGGCGATGCGCGATGGGTACAGCACCGCCAGCTCGCTTGGCGCCGGGCTCCCCGGCGTGCAGCGGCTGATGGACTCGTTCGAGATCGAGTCGACGGTCGGCGCCGGGACGCGGGTCCGGGCGATCAAGTGGCTGCCGGGCCGCAGCGCCCCGGGTGTGCCGAAGGGGCGGTGGCCATGAGCGTACGCTGGGGCGCCGTCTGCCGGCCAAAGCAGGGCCAGGAGATCTCGGGCGACACCTATGTCCTGGCCAATCCGGGCGACGGCCAGGTGCTGGCAGCAGTGATCGATGGGCTGGGCGGCGGCGCAGAGGCCGCCCGTGCCGCGCGGACCGCCGAGGCGCTGTTCCGCGAGCACGCTCACTACCCGCTGCAGGATCTCATCCGCCAGTCGCACGCCGCGCTGCATACGACTCGCGGGGCCGTCGCCGGGCTGCTACGGCTGGAGACCGCCGGGAGCGCAGCCTCGTTCGTCGGTGTCGGGAATATCGGCGTCCACGTCTACAGCCGCCGGCCGATCAAGCCGATCTCCAAGAACGGCATCCTCGGCTACCGCCTGCCGAACCTGCTCGAGCTTCGCTACACCTATGACCCGGGCGACGTCTTCGTACTCTATAGCGATGGCGTCTCCGGCCAGTTCGCTCGGGATACGCAGATAGACTTAGCTATGGAGCCGCAGCAGATCGCGGATCTCATCCTCGAGCGCTACGGCAAACACAGCGACGACGCGACCGTTCTGGTTGTGAAGACTTCCGCACTATGAGTACACTGCTGGCGCGCTGGCTTACCGAACACCGCGACCTCCTCCTGCCGCGCTGGATCGCCGCCCTCGAGCGGAAGCTTGCCGTCGTCACGCACACAGATGCCTCCAACGGCCACCACGCCGACCAGCCCGCGATCGTTCACCACCCCGACGAGCGCCGCGTTCTGCTCGGCTCGATCTACTCCGGCCTGATCGCCGCGGCGTCCGGAGACTTCCGCGAGCTTGACGAGTGCCTGCGGCTGCTTCGCGCGCTGCGCACCACCCCCGGCGAGGACGAGCTGCCCCACCAGCTCGCGCTGGTCTGCGAGCTGCGCCGCGCGGCGATCGAGCTGCTCTACGCGCCCGACAGCAATGTGGACGACGCCGACCGCGGCGCGCTGGTGCTCGCGCTCGAAGACCTGCTCGAGCACGTCACCGTCACCTCGGCCGCGTACTGGGTGTCGGCGGCGCAGGCCGTCGCGGACGAGCTGCAGGAGACCAAGCTGCTGGTCGAGAGCCTGTACCGCGAGGCCGAGGTCAGCGACCGCACCACCCTGCACGTCTCCAAGCTCAACGAGATCACCCAGGGGCTCACCGCGAGCCTCAACCAGGCCCAGCAGCTCGAGGTGCTGGGCGAGCAGCTGCAGCAGGTGCTGGACATCGCCTCGCTGGCGATCTGGCTCTACGACGAAGCGCAGGGGGTGCTGGCGCTCGCCCGGCGCTGGGACGACGGCCAGGCCAGCTCGGAGCCGGGGGCGCTGCTGAAGCCCGAGGAGGACGGCGAGACGGACCTGGTCGCGCGGGCGTTTCGCGGGGGCAGCATGGTGCTGGACCCGGCGCCGGACCCGGCCGGCCAGGGGAGCTGGTACCGCCCGCCGTGCGCGGTGCTGGCCGTGCCGCTGGTCGCCCAGCGGGGCGTCACCGGCGTGATCGTGCTGCAGCACCCGACGGCCGAGCAGCTGATGGACCGCGCCGAGCACGAGTTCCTGCGCTCGGCGGCGAGCCAGACGGCGATCGCGCTGGAGAACGCCCGGCTCTACGAGGAGGTGCGCAGCTTCAACGCGGTGCTGGAGCAGCGCATCGCCGAGCGCACCCGCGAGCTGCAGCTCGAGCGCGACATGCTCGAGACGCTCAACACGATCGCCCTCGAGATCAGCTCGACGCTCGACGAGCGCCTGCTGATGGAGAGCTCGCTGGCCGCGCTGGCCAGGCTGGTCGGCGTCCAGCACGGCTCGATCATGCTGGTGGAGCCGGAGACCGAGCACCTGGTGGACCGCGCGGTGCTCGGCGAGGACAAGGATGTTGGCTACACGCGCTTCCCGATCGGCCGCGGGATCGTCGGCTGGGTCGCGCAGCACCGCAAGCCCGCGCTCGTGCCGGACGTGAGCAAGGACGAGCGCTGGGTGCCGCCGCAGGACGACGGCGAGCACAAGCGCGAGGGCTCGATGATCTGCGTGCCGCTGATCGCCCATCACGAGGTCCAAGGCGTGCTGGTGCTCTCGCACGACGAGCCGAACTACTTCCGCGACGAGCACCTGCGGCTGCTCACCGCCTCGGCCAACCAGATCGCGATCGGCATCCACAACGCCCAGATCTACAAAGAGGTCGAGCAGCAGCTCATGCACCGCTACGAGATGCAGCGGCGCCAGGAGGAGGCCGCCAGCCAGAGCGCGGCCATCCTGCAGAGCCTCTCGGACGGCGTGATCGTCTGCGACGCCTCGGGCAGCGTGCTCTCGGCCAACCTGGCCGCCGAGCGCATCCTGGAGCGCCCGATCGAGGAGCTCGTGACCTGGCACCTGCCCGAGCTGCTCAGGCGCATGCTCGGCCGCCGCGCCGAAGAGATCCCGGTGGAGGACCTGCTCGCGAGCCCGCTGGACGCCGCCGAGTCGCCGCGCACGATCTCCGGCACCTTCCAGATCAGCCGGCGCATGGTGAGCGTCACGCTCGACCCGGTGCTCTCGACGAAGGGCGAGCTGATGGGCGCGGTGGCGGTGTTCCGCGACATCACCCGTGAGGTCGAGTCCGACCGGCTGAAGACCGAGTTCATCGGCACCGTCTCGCACGAGCTGCGCACGCCGATGGCGGCGATCAAGGGCTTCACCCAGCTGCTGGCTATGGGCAGCCTGGGCGCGCTCAACGACACTCAGAAGGAGTTCCTGGGGATCATCCAGGACAACGCCGAGCGCATGATCGCCATCATCAACGACCTGCTGGACATCACCAAGATCGAGAGCGGCAGCATCGAGCTGGACATGCGCCCGCTGCACATGGCCGAGTCGCTGAGCGGGGTGCTGCGGGAGCTGCAGCCGAAGATCCAGGAGCGCGAGCAGGAGCTGACGGTGGGCATCCCGCCCGGGCTGCCACTCGTGCGCGCCGACGCGACGCGCTTCAACCAGATCCTGCTGAACCTGATCTCGAACGCCGTGAAGTACACGCCGCGCGGCGGGAAGCTGGCGGTGGAGGCGCGCGAGACGACGGAGGAGGCGGTGCCGGAGGCGCTGCGCGAGGGGCTGCGGCCGGGCCGCTACGTGCAGATCGACGTGCGCGATACCGGCGTGGGCATCGCCGAGGACGAGCTGGATCGGATCTTCGAGCGCTTCTACCGCACCGAGAACCCGCTCAAGGTCGAGGCGGGCGGCACAGGGCTCGGGCTGGCGCTGGTGCGGCCGCTGGTGCGGCTGTTCGGCGGGCGCATCTGGGTCCAGAGCCGGCTCGGCGAGGGCAGCACCTTCAGCTTCGTGATACCGGCGATGTAGGGACGCCGCACGGCGCCCCTACATCGCCAGCCCCTCCTACCGCGTATCGGACCGCAGGTCGAGGTACGCGCACTCCTCGGGCGTGAGCCGGTGCTCGGCCGCCTCCATGTTGGCCCGGAACTCATCGGCCGTCTGGCAGCCGACCAGCGCGAAGATGTTGAGCGGCTGGCTCATCACGTAGGCCAGCGCGATCTGCGGGATGGTCATGCCCTTCTCCTCGGCCAGCTCCTGCACCCGGTCCAGCCGCTTGAAGTTCTCCTCGCCGGCGTACGAGTGGACCGCCAGCTTGTCCAGGTAGCTCTCGAAGGTGTGCAGGTTATCGCGCCGCAGCCGCCCGGAGAAGAAGCCGCCGGCCAGGCTAGACCAGGTGAAGAGCGGCATCTGGGTCTCGCGGTAGAAGGCGCGCGCCGCCTCGCCCTTCGGCCCGCTGATGCTGATGCACCCCTCCCACGGCTCGCGGTACTGCTCGGCGAGGCTGAAGTTCGGGCTGGAGGCGACGAACGGCGTCAGCCCGTGCTCGGCCGCGTAGGCGTTGGCCTCCTTGATGCGCTCCACGCTCCAGTTCGAGCCGCCGAAGGCGCGGATGCGCCCGGCCCTGAGGTGCTCGTTGAGCGTCTCGACGATCGGCCCCACCGGGACGCTCGGGTCGTCGCGGTGCAGGAGGTACAGGTCGATGTAGTCGAACTTGAAGCGCGCCAGGCTGTCGTAGATGTCGGCCGTGATGTCCCAGGGCGTGACGCGCTTGCGGTCCTGGCTGTGGTGGGCGCCCTTGCCGATGATGACGACCTGCTCGCGCACGCCGCGGCTGTTCACCCACTTGCCCATCGTGCGCTCGTTGTCGCCGTTGCCGTAGACGTGTGCGGTGTCGAACGTGTTGCAGCCCAGCTCGAAGATCTCGTCGAGCAGGCGGAAGCTGCCCTCGAGGTCCTTCGAGTTGATCATGATCGACCCCTCGACGAGGCGCGAGATCGGCTTCTCGATGCCGGGGACGTTGCCGTACTGCATTGCCGTGCTCCTTTGCTGTGTCGGGGCGCGCCGCGCCCTGCCGTTCTTCCCTGAGATGAGTTCCTGCGCCGGCGCTCCGCCCTGCGCGTGTGGCGGGGCCGGCCCGCGCTATCCCCGTGGCGTAGCGGCTCTGCGCCGCTACTCCATCGGATACCTCAGACCCCAGCTCTCGCGGATGCGGTCCAGCGTCCGCATGATCGCGAGCGTCTCGTCGAGCGGCAAGATGTCGCTCTCGGTGCGCCCCTCGCGCAGGCAGCGCATCACCTCAGCCGCCTCGAACTGATAGCCGTTGCCGGTGAAGGGCAGCTCGATCACCTCTTCGTCGCCGCCCTGGCGCACCAGCGACATCTTCGTCGGGCGCCAGGAGGGCCGGTGGATGCGGATCCAGCCGTCCGTCCCCAGGATGGTCGACTCGAGCGGGGTGTTGGTGCGCACCGCGGTCCAGATCACCGCCAGGCGCCCGCCGCCGTAGCCGAGCACCGCCGCCGACTGCTCGTCCACACCGGTCTCGCCGAGGTGCGCCAGCCCCGAGACGCGCTCGGGCTCGCCGAGCACCATCGAGGCCAGCGACACCGGGTAGACGCCGACGTCGAGCAGCGCGCCGCCGCCCAGCGCCGGGTCGAACAGCCGCCCCTTCGGGTTGAAGCTGGTGCGAAACCCGAAGTCCGACGTCACCATGCGCGGCTCGCCGATCGCGCCGGCGGCCAGCAGCTCGCGCACGCGGCCCATGAGCGGCAGGAAGCGCGTCCACATCGCCTCCATCAGGAAGAGGCCGCGCTCGCGCGCCACGGCGATCATCTCGGCCGCCTGGCGCGCGTTGATCGCGAACGGCTTCTCGCACAGCACCGCCTTGCCGGCGCGCAGGCACCTGATGGTCTCCTCGGCGTGGGACGAGTGCGGCGTCGCGATGTAGACGGCGTCCACCTCCGGGTCTTCGGCGAGCGCCGCGTAGCTGGCGTGCCGCCGGAGCACGCCGTACTTGTCGCCGAAGGCGTCGGCGGTCTCCTGGGCGCGCGAGCCCACCGCCACCAGCCGGGCGTCGGGCAGCTCGCGCAGCCCTTCGGCGAACACGCCGGCGATCCGGCCCGTGCCGAGGATCCCCCAGCGAATAACATGTGCTGTCATTGGATTCAATCCTTGTTTGGTATGACGTACGCGGGCGGGAGGCGGCTCTGGCGGGCCAGCGGCCTTTCTTCTTGCGGGCGAGGGCGGGTGGCGCGACCGCTCAGCTTCTGTTGTGCGCGCGCTGCGGCCTACGAGCGCGGCAGCTCCACCGACAGGTCGAAGGTTGCCACGTGCTCCTTGCCGCCGGTGCGCGCGTGGACGGCGATGAGCCAGTCGCCCTCCATCGAGTAGACCGTGCGCACCCGGTAGCGCCCGTCTCCGAGCGGATCGGCGATCGGCTGGTTGGTGCCCATGGTCATCCCCGGCATGCTCAGGTCCAGGTAGACGCTCGCGCCGTCCACCGGGTTGCCCTGGGCGTCGGTCAGCGTGACGATCAGATCGTAGTCCTGCAGTGCGACGACCTGCTGCGGCTGCTCGACCGCGATCGTCAGGCCGTCGACGGTCTGGCTTCGGGTGAGGGTTTCTGGCCGCCCAGCGCCGCAGGCGGCGAGCAGGAGCGCGGCGAGCAGGAGGCTGATAGTCCGGCACATGGAAATGTCAGGCTTGCAGGTGAAGCGATCCCGGAGCCGCGGCGCGCTGCCGGGCGTATGTGATCCGGGCGGGCGCGCCGAAGCCCTATGATACCACCGAACGCTCACTGCGGCACCATGTCGCCCTCGCCGCCCGGCTGAGCGGCGGCCGCCTCCCGGTCGAGCGGGTAGCGCAGCGAGACCAGGAAGCCGACCAGGATGTGCTCCAGATTCAGCAGCAGGAACAGGGCGGAGAGGCTGAGCGCCAGCTCGGGCGCGTGGCCGTAGCGGGCGAGCAGCGCCACCAGCACCACGTCGCGCACGCCGATGCCGGCGAAGCTGATCGGCAGCGTCTGCAGGATGGCGATCAGCGCCGTGGAGCCGACCACGTCGAGCAGCGACACGTCGTACAGGCTGAGCGACGCGTAGAGCAGCCAGATGCGCACCATCGTCGACGTCGCCGAGAGCGCCGAGGCGAACAGCAGCAGCGCGAGCGGGCCGGCGCGCAGGCTCAGCCCGGCGAGCTGGGAGCGGATCCGCTCAGCGGCGGGCCGGGCGCGCCTGGGGAGCAGCGGCGTGAGCCGGGCGAACAGCCACTCGCGCGGGCCGCGGGCCATGAGCGCCGGCGTGAGCACGACGATCAGCGCCGCGAAGCCGAACGTCGCGGCGCGCACAGCGTCGCGCGTCTCGGGGGGGAACACGTCGACGAAGACGACCAGCCCGAGCACCGCCAGGGGCGCCATCACCAGGAAGTCGAACAGCCGGTCGAGCACGATGCTGAACAGCGACGGCCCGAGCGGGAGCCCGCGCTGGCGCAGGTACCAGCCCTTCACGAAGTCGCCGGACTGCCCCGGCGTGACGCCGCCGGCGAACAGCCCGATGTTGTAGAGCGCGAACAGGTAGCCGTAGGGCGGCGGCTGGAGCCCTTGCTCGCGCATGATCAGCTGCCAGCGCCAGGTCTTGATGCCGATGAACACGACGAACAGCGCGAGCGAGAGCGCCAGCGGCCACGGGTTGAGCGACGCGATCGCCCGCCCGATCGCCCCCAGGTCGCTTCGCCAGAGGAAGAAAGCCAGCAGCGCCGGTCCGATCAGCCGGATGAGCCAGCGGGTGTACCTGTTCATTCGCTCTTCGTCACACGTTGCACGCCGCGCGTCCGGCGCGCGTGCTACCGATCATCGAACTCTCGCTCGCTGCGCTGGAACCTGAGGCTGGCGATCTGCTCGGCGAGCAGCCCGAACATGAACACCACGATCCCGCCGACGAACAGCGCCGCAGTCGCGTTCGGGATCTTGAGCCAGACGCCGCTGAGCGCCACGCTGGCGATGTAGGCCAGCAGGCTGAGCGCGAACATCGCCAGCGCGGCCGGGAAGTACACCCGCAGCGGCGCGAACAGCGAGACCATGCGCAGCATGAGCAGGATGTTGCGCACGCCGTTCTTGAACAGCTTCTGCGTGCTGCGGCCGCCCTGGCGCTTGCGCATCGTGACCGGCTCGAAGCGGATGTGGTAGCCGGCCTTGGCGAGCGCCATCGCGCTGGTGTTCGGCCAGCCGAAGCTGTTCGGCAGCAGGTGCAGGAACTCGAGCATCACAGCGCGCTTGAAGGCGCGGTAGCCGGAGGTCAGGTCGAGCATCGGCGCGCCCACCAGGTAGCTGCCGAGGGCGTTCATCGCGCCGTTGCCCAGCCAGCGCACGGCGTTCTCCTGGCTCTCGCGGCTCACGCGGGTGGCGATGACCATGTCGTACGGCCCGATGAAGCTCAGCAGCCGCGGCAGGTCCGCCGGGTCGTGCTGGCCGTCGGCGTCCATCACCACCACCACCTCGCCGCTTGCGGCGCGCACGCCGGTCTTCACCCCGGCGCCGTTGCCGACGTTGTAGGGGCGGGTGATCACGCGCGCGCCGGCCGCCGCCGCCTGCGCCGAGGTGTCGTCCGACGAGGCGTCGTCCACGACGATGATCTCGGCCTCCGGGAGCTGCTCCCGCACCGCGCGCACGATCCCTCCCACGCGCGGGCCCTCGTTGAAGGCCGGGATCACGACGCTGATGGTGAACGGCCAGCTGTGCGCGGCGGCCGGCGCCGGCTGAGGGGCGGTCGCCTCCTGCTCAAGTATTTCTGTTTTCATCGCATCCAGTCGCACGTGCGGCGCCGTCGTGTCGGCTGCTCCCTGGCATACGGCGCGCCGGGAGCATGCCTAGATCAGCGCCAGCAGCTCATCGTAGGACTGCGCCACCGGGAACTGCGGGAACTCGGCGGCGACGTTCGCCGGCGGGCGGAACAGCACCCCCTGGTCCGCCGCGGCGAGCATGCCCGTGTCGTTGTACGAGTCGCCCACCGCCACCGTCCGGAAGCCGAGCCCGCGCAGGGCGCGCACCGCCGCGGTCTTGCTGTCCGGCAGGCGCAGGCGGTAGCCGCTGATCGACCCGTCCGCGTCGGTCTCCAGCGTGTGGCAGAAGAGCGTCGGCTGGCCCAACTTTACCATGAGCGGCGCGGCGAACTCGTAGAAGGTGTCTGACAGGATGATGAGCTGCGCGCGCGCGCGCGCCTGCTGGACGAACTCCGCCGCGCCCGGCAGCGGCTCGATCGAGGCGATCACGCGCTGGATGTCCGCCAGGCGCAGGCCGTGCTCGCGCAGGATCGCGATCCGCCCGCGCATCAGCTCGTCGTAGTCTGGGATGTCGCGCGTGGTGAGGCGCAGCCGCTCGATGCCGGTGCGCTCGGCCACCGCGATCCAGATCTCGGGCGTGAGCACGCCCTCCATGTCGCTTGCAAGGATGGTTGGGTGTGTCACGGCTCTCCCTTCTCTCCGTGTCCTCCGTGCCCTCAGCAGATCGTCTCTCCGTGCCCCCCGTGCCCTCCGTGGATCATCGTACGGCCACCTCGGACACCATCAGGCTCAGGGCGCGGGAGTCGGTGCTGCCCGGGTGCTCCAGGGCCGGGACGAACGTCGGCGCCCGCAGCCGCACCTCGATCTGCTGCCGGCCCGCGAGCTCGAGCGGCACGGGGATGCGGTACACGCGCCACTCGCCGCCGGCGACGGGCAGCTGCCACGCCGGCCCGTCCCCCACCTGCACCGTGAGCGGCGTCAGCCCTTCGCGCCCGCTGGTTAGCCGCAGCTCCACCGCCGCGCCCGGCTCGATCGGCTCGGGGAGCGGCAGCACCACGCGGCCCGCGCCGGTCAGCCAGCGGAAGGAGCGCGTCGCGTCGCGCTCGCCCGCCGAGAACCCCTCGATGTAGCCGATGTCCAGCCCGCTGCCGAGCCCGACGCGGTCGGCGGGCGGCGGGCGGAGCCAGCTGAGCGCCCAGCGCTGGACATCCTCGCCGGCGATCGCCTCGATTCGCGTGATCACCGCGCTGGCGGTCGCCTCGTCGCCCCGGTCGCGGGCGATGGCGCCGAACACCAGCTCGGTGCGCCGCGAGCTGTTGCGGTCGAGCGCCGCCGCCGCCTCCTCGTGCCGGCCCTGCGCCGCGAGCGCCAGCGCCAGGCGCACCTGCGCGTCGACGAACGCCGGCTGCGCGTCGAGCGCGGCCCGGTACGCCTGCTCGGCGGCCGCGTAGTTCCCCTCGGCGTACGCCCGGTCGCCCTGGGCCATCGCCCGCTCGCGCGCCGCGCCGGCCGCGATGATCGCCGGGTAGTCCCGGTAGGTCACGAGCAGGGCGACGAACGCCACGACTAAGGCAAAAGGCAAAAGGTACAAGGCAAAAGAGGCACTTCCTTTTGCCTTTTGCCTTTTACCTTTTACATTCGCCAGCGTTCCCGCGCCGTACAGCGCGAGCAGCGTCCAGAGCGGCAGCAGGTAGCGCGGCTCGACGTGGAAGATCAGCACGGTGAGCAGCGAGTAGCCGATCCAGGCCAGGAAGAAGAGCCGGTTGTGCAGCCCTTCGCGCAGCGCGCCCGCCAGCCCCCACAGCCCGGCCCCCGTCGCGACCAGCCACATGGCGTCGCCGATCAGCCCGATCGCCGCGGTCTCGCTCAGCGGCCGGGTGAAGAAGCTCTGCTTGACGTAATAGTCCTCGATGTACTGCGCCTTCCAGATATGGCGGAAGGTGGACCACATCGGCCGGAAGGGCCGCAGCGGGTCGGCCGCCAGGATCTCGCGCGCCCGCTCCAGCGCGTATAGGTGCCGGTCGGCCTGCGGGAGCCGCCGCAGCGTCTCGATGTTCTCGACGCGCTTGCTCACGCTGTCGAGGTCCAGCCACAGGTTGATCTGCCCCAGCGTGTCCACCGGGATGAAGCGCTGGTACACCAGGTAGTTGCGCAGCGTCCACGGGCCGACCACGGCGAGGCAGCAGGCGACGACGACCGCGCAGGCGCGGAGGGTCGCGGGCCAGGAGCGCTCACGGGCGCCGCCCTCAGTCCTCGCTGCTTGGCTCTTGGCCCCCAGCTGCCGCAGCACCAGCCAGCCCACCACGAAGGCCAGCGAGTACAGCGCGGGGGAGCGGGTGAGCGCCGCGAGGCCGAGCGCCAGGCCGGACAGCGCCAGGTCGCGCAGCCGCCCGGAGCTGTCGAAGCGCAGCAGCAGCCAGAGATGCGTCAGGAACAGGAACAGGTAGAGCAGCTCGCTGAACAGCACGCTCGCCGCCTCGATGAACGGGAACCACAGCGCCAGGAAGGCGGCGAAGATCAAGCCGGCCCGCTCGCTCGCGAACAGCCGCCGCGCGGCCCCGTAGCCGGCGAGCACCGTGAGCGCCGCGACCCCGGTCTGGGCCAGCTGCACCAGCAGCACGCCCAGCTGCGGCTGCCCGAGCGCCAGCGCCACCCGCAGCCACGCGGCGAAGAAGAAGACGTGCAGCGGCGGCCGGATGAGCCACGCGTCGTCGATGTACTGCCCGGTCACCGCCAGCCGCAGCGCGCGCTGGTAGTAGTCGCCGTCGTCCGCGTTCGAGAAGCGCGGGTCGAGCGGCGTGAAGCTGATCAGCCACAGCCGCAGCGCGATCCCGGCGACCACCAGCAGCGCGAGCGCCACGTGGCCGGTGAGCGCGGAGCGGCCGGCGAGCGCTGACGTGAGCCGGGTGAGGCGCGGCTGCGCCAGGCGTGCAGCCGAGATCGGCAGGCGGAGGTCGAGTCGCTTCATCAGTTCAGCCGCACGAGGGTGTAGCGCCCCGCCGCACCGAGCGCCTCTCCGGCGCCCGGCGGCGGCCCGAGCTCAGCGGACCACAGCAGGTACTGCGCGCCGCTCGCCCGCAGGCTCTCCGGGTCGTCGCCCGCCGGCTCGGGCAGCACAAGATGGGCGATCGCCGAGTACTTCGCCAGGGCCAGCCCGGCCTCATCGCCCCGCGCGGCTCGTATCACCAGCCGCTCGCCCGGCCGCAGCGTGGCCTGCACCAGCTGCGCGGCGGCGAGCGCCTCGGCCGGCTGCCCCGGGGTCTCCGCGTCCGGCTGCGGGCGGACGACGTAGGTCACGCCGCTCGCGAAGCCGCCCCACAGCAGCGCGCCCGCCAGCATCACCGCCAGCGCCAGCGGCCTCGACCGCTCCCGCGCCGAGCGCTCGATCAGCCACACGCACGCCCAGGCGGCCGCGATCGCGTAGACCGGCGCAAGCGGCAGGAAGAAGCGCGGCAGCGTCAGCCCGACCGCGATCGCCGCGACGTACAGCAGGACGAACAGCACGAGGAAGGAAGCGAAGGGGCGATCCGCCCCGTCCGCGCCGGCCGCTGGCCGCCTGACGCTCCGGACCAGCCAGCCGATCATCCCCGCCACCGCCAGCCAGTTGGCCGGGAAGCCCAGCAGCCGCAGCTGTATGGCGCGCCCGAACTCGCCTGTGTCCTCCGCCCCGGTGCCGAAGAAGGCGCGCACGTTCGCCCACCAGCTTGCCGCCAGCCGCCCCGGGTCCTGGAGCGCCACCGCGGCGAACGAGATGTCGTCCTGCTGCTCGCCCCAGCGGCCCCAGTCCCCGTCGCCGTAGACCGCCAGCCAGACGTTCTTCGCGTGCAGGCTGTAGAGCGGCTGGCCGGTATCGCGCAGGTTGACGATCACCTGGGGGAGGATGGCGAGCGCGAACGCGAGGGTGAAGACCGCGAGCCGCCTGCGGGCCGCGGGGTCCAGGCTGGCCGCGGCCGAGCGCAGCAGGCCGAGGAGACGCTCGCCGGGCCCGGCCGGCGGCGCCGGGGCGCCTTCGACTCTCACCCGCTGGTCCCCGGCCGCCAGCGCCGCCCACCCGAGCGGCAGCAGCAGAACGCCGGGGTGGCGCACGAGAAACGCGGCCCCGCCCGCCAGGCCCGCGGCGGCGCACAGCGCGATCGGCAGCCGGTTCGGCGTCCCTTCCTGGCCGCCCGCGCGACGAGCCGCCAGAAGGAGCGCCAGCGTCAGGGCGCACAGGGCCGCGAACGGCATGTCGCTGCCGACGTAGAGCGCGTACTGGACGACGAAGGGGCTCAGGGCCAGGGCGGCGAGCGCGATCAGCGCCGCGCCGCGGCCGAGCAGCGAGCGCGCCAGCCACCAGGTCGCCGCCAGCATGAGCGCCCCGCTGAGCGCCGCGAGCGCCCGCGCGGCGAGAAACGGGTTGCCCTGCGCCAGCGGCGTGGCCAGCCACAGCAGCAGCGGGTAGCCGAGGTTGTAGAAGCCGTCGGCCCGGAACACCTCAGCGGCGTCGAAGGCGCGCGTCGCGAACACGCGGAAGTCCTTCTCGACGCCCGGGATCGAGAGCGTGAGGTGCTGCCCGGCCGCCACCAGCACTGCGGCGGTCCACACCCCGATGCCGCCCGCCGCGGCGGCATCCGGCAGCCACGGCGCGCGCCGCGCCACAGCCGGCGCGTATCGCAGCGCCAGCAGCCCCGCCAGCACCAGGCAGATCGCCTGCGGGAGCCGGCGCAGCGGGTAGGGGTAGGGCAGCTGGAAGCGGTAGAGCGCCAGGTACGCGAGGCACATCGCCAGCAGCCCCAGCACGAGCGCCCGCCGGCTGACGAGGGCCGCCGGCCTCCCGTCCGGGGGCGTCTGCCCGCCGGGCGCCCGACGCAGCAGCGCGTAGAGCATGCCGCCGGCCAGGGCGGCGTAGGCCAGCTGCGCCGGGTAGGGCGCGATCGGCGGCGGCCCGGCGGAGTACGTCGCGCTATCCAGCAGCACGCCGACCTGCCGGGCATCGTCGGCGCTGAGGCGCGCGGTGTCGGTGCGGATCTCGAGCACCACGTCGCTCGGCCTGAGCGCGCCCCCGGCGATCGCGAAGGTGTGCTCCTGCCACTCCTGGCCGGCCTGGAAGCTTGCGAGCTCGGTTCCGCTGCTCGATACGCGCACCGTCGGCGCGGGCCCGTCTGCGCGCCACCCCCGCAGCCGCAGCGTCACGCGCGCCGGGAAGCCGAGCTGTGGGAACACCAGGTACGAGATGTCGCGCGTCCAGCGCGCGGCGCCGTCCGATCCGGCCAGGTACGGCCGGCCGCCCGGCTGATCCGCCCGCTCGGGGTCGTAGAAGCCCTGGACGTAGGCGGAGTCGTACCCGCCGACGTTCACCAGGTGAGTCGCGGGGAGCTGCGTGCACAGCGCGATCAGCAGCGCGGCCAGGAGCGCCGCGGCCACGGCGCCGGCCGCCGTGGAGCCGCCAATGCGCGCGGAACGCCAGGAGTGCTCGGTCGAGGCAGCCCTGGCGCTCCGGGTGTCGTGGCGCGTATGTGACTCAGCGGTCAGATCGCCTTTCATCCCTTGCCTTTGCGCTCTCCGCGCGAGTCTAGCACACTTCCGCGCTTCCGGCAAAGCTGCGCGGCGGACGCGTGCCGTATTTCGCTGCGCGGCTGGGCCCGCCGGCCATGAGAAATCGTGTACAATAGGCGCGGCTGGCATGGAAGATCGGCATCGCACTACACAAATGCTTCAGGAGGATCATTGGCTATGCGGATCGGTATTCTGACGGGCGGCGGTGACGTTCCGGGGCTGAACCCGTGCATCAAGGCGGTCGTCAACCGCTGCGCCGATGCCGGTATCGAGGTTATCGGCATCCGCCGCGGCTGGGGCGGCCTGCTGAACTACAACATCGACGACCCGGAAAGCGCCTCCGAGTGGATAGAGCCGCTCACCAAGACGAGCGTGCGGACGATCGACCGCTACGGCGGCACGCACCTGCACACCTCGCGCACGAACCCCGCCAGAGTCCGCCCCTCGGACATGCCGGAGTTCCTGAAGGGCTCCTTCCCCTTCACCGGCGAGAAGCAGACTGCAGACTGCACCCCGCACGTGCTGCGCGTCCTCGAGCACCTGCGCATCGATACGCTCATCCCGATCGGTGGCGACGACACCCTCTCCTATGCTGTGCGCATGCACCAGGAGGGCGTGCGCGTGATCTCCATTCCGAAGACGATGGATAACGATGTCTTCGGCACCGACTACTGCATCGGCTTCTCCACCGCGGTCACCCGCAGCGTCGAGTTCATCAACGCGCTGCGCACCCCGAGCGGCTCGCACGAGCGCATCGCTGTGATCGAGCTGTTCGGCCGGAACTCGGGCGAGACCGCGCTGATCTCGGCGTACCTGGCGGACGTGGACCGGGCGGTGATCTCGGAGGTGCCGTTCGACGTCGAGCGCCTGGCCTGGATGCTGGTCGAGGACCGCAAGCGCAACCCCTCGAACTACGCGATCTGCGTCGTCTCTGAGGGCGCCTCGATGATCGGCGGCCAGGTGGTGGAGTATGGCCAGGAGGACGCCTACGGCCACAGGAAGCTGGGCGGCATCGGCATGATCACCGGCGAGGCGATCAAGAACATCACCGGGGTGGATATCGTCCACCAGCAGCTGGCCTACCTGATGCGCGCCGGCGCGCCGGACAGCCTGGATCGCATGGTGGCGATCAGCTACGGCAACCTGGCCGTTGACCAGCTGCTGCAGGGCCACAGCGGGCGCATGGTGGCGCTGCAGAACGGCCAGTACACCACGGTGCCGGCGGACACCTGCATCCAGGGGGTGAAGCGGGTCGACGTCGAGGAGCTGTACGACGAGGTGAACTACCGCCCGCGCGTCAAGCACCCGCTCGGCAAGCCGATGTTCCTGTACTAGGGCGCGCCCGCAGGCTCGGTTCGCGGGTACGCCCCCGGCGCGGGCTCTTCTGGGGAGGCTTCGCCTCCCGGGGCCTTCCGCGGCTCTGCGGCGACACGTCGCCGCAGAGCCGCGAGGAAATGAAAGATCGCGGTCGGCCGCAGGCCCGCCGGACCTCCCGCTCGCGAGGGCGGTGGAGAGAGGGTACTGGTTACGGCCCGCCAGACCCAGGCGTGCTATAATGCTGCCGGATCATTTAAGGATAAAGATAGAAAGAACAGAGCAATGGCGATTCGTCGTATCCTACGTATAGATGACCCTGAGGACCAGAAGATTCTGAAGACGCGCGGCCACCCGGTGCGGCTCCCCAACCCGGCGCTCCGGCAGCTCATCGCCGACATGTTCGAGACCATGCACGCGGTGAACGGGGTCGGCCTCGCCGCGCCCCAGATCGGCCTCTCGCAGCGGCTCGCGGTGATCAGCATCCCGCCGACGGTCGAGGAGCGCGAGGACGGCACGCTCGTCGAGGTCGCCCCCGGCGAGGACTACGTGCTGATCAACCCGGAGATCGTCAAGGCGAGCGACCAGGAGGTCATCGGGCAGGAGGGATGCCTCAGCCTGCCGGGCTGGTACGGCGATGTTCCGCGCGCCTCGTGGGTCACGGTTGAGTACCAGGATCTCGACGGGCGCCGCCACCGCATCCGGCGCGCCTCTGGCCTGCTCGGCCGCGCGCTCCAGCACGAGATCGACCACCTCGATGGCATTCTGTTCACCGAGCGCATTCGCGATCTGTCCACCCTCAGGGATTACCGCTCCCAGCCGGCAGATGAGCTAGGCGAGCGTGTCGAGGCGTCGTAGTCGCGCCCCGAGCGCGGCTCGAGCCGGTCGGTGCGGCCGAGCTCTGCCTGGCCCTCCGCAGGTGTGCGGCTAAGGTAGAAGAAAAGACAGCGCCAACGACGGCCGCCGTATCCTATGCCTACGTTAATTCACGGAAGAACGCCCGACATGGTGCGGCGGCCGCCCTCGTCTATCGCCCCTCGATGTGGGCGAGCGGTCGGCTGCCGGGCCTCGACGCAGCGGCTGAAGACGGCGCCGCGTCAGGCCCCTAGCTCCCGAGCGCCGAATGTCTCGCCCCGCGCCCTGTCATATCCCTGTCCCCGCTTCAGCGCCCCTTCCTCTCGCCGCCGGGCGGCGGAAGAAGCGGTTCTGGGGAGAAGCGCCTCCCCGGCCAACCTCATAGATCCTGTAAACGACTCTGAACTGCTCAGGAGCAAGCTGGAATGACCGAGAAGCGACTGCGCGTCGGTGTGATCGGCGCCGGAGTGGGCGCCGCGCACGTCGAGGGGTACACGGCGCTGCCGAACGTCGAGGTGCTGGCGATCGCTGGGCTCGACGACGATCGGGTGCAGCGCCTCGCCGCCAAACACGGTGTGCCGCGCACCTTCCGCGAGTATACCGACCTGCTCAAGGTCGATGAGATCGATGCCGTCAGCGTGTGTGTCCCGAACGCGCTCCACGCGCGCGTGACGATCGACGCGCTGGCGGCCGGCAAGCACGTGCTGGTCGAGAAGCCGCTCGCGCGCAACGCCGCCGAGGGCAGCGAGATGCTCGCCGCCGCCCGCGAGCACGGCAAGATCCTGATGGTCGCCTTCAACCATCGCCAGCGCAACGATGTGCAGTGGCTCAAGCAGTACATCGACAGCGGCGCGCTCGGCCGGATCTACTACGCGAAGGCCTACTGGATGCGCCGCCAGGGGATCCCGGGCCTCGGCAGCTGGTTCGTGAACAAGGAGCAGGCCGGCGGCGGCCCGCTGATCGACCTCGGCGTCCACATCCTCGACATCGCCATGTTCCTGATGGGCGAGCCGCGGCCGCTCGCCGTCAGCGCCAACACCTACGCCGAGTTCGGGCCGCGTGGGCTCAAGGGCTGGGGCTGGCGGCGATCCACCGGCGCCTCGGTCAAGTACGAGGTCGAGGACCTCGCCACGGCGTTCGTTCGCCTGGAGGGCGGGGCGACGCTGCTGCTCGAGGCGAGCTGGGCCACGCACAGCTCGGCCGGCGACGACTACGGGGTGGTGCTGTACGGCACCGAGGGCGGCGCCGAGCTGACGATCAAGAACTACGGGCACGAGAACACGGTGCGGCTGTTCACCGACGCCGCCGGCCTGCCGGTGGACTCGGCGCCGTTCATCCCGCGCGGCGGCGGCCACGTCCAGGTGATCGAGCGCTTCGTGGCCGCGATCCTCGATGGCGCCCCGGCGGTGCCGAGCGCGGAGGACGGGCTGCGGCGCGCGCAGGTGATCGATGCCTGCTACCGATCGGCGGCGGAGGGCCGCGAGGTCGCAGTCGAGTAGCGCTGAAACGTGCGCGGCGCCGGCGTTGCCGGCGCCGCGCACATCAGCTTGAGGCGGAGACTACTGCGCTAACCACCGCCGCATCGTCAGGCGGCGCAGGAAGGAGCGCGGCCTCGTCCGGTAGAAGGGGTCGGTCTGCTTGAGCTGCCGGCGCCTCTCGAGGCTCGACCCGTCCAGGAGCCCGCGCACGAACTGCTTCAGGTCCCCCAGCGTCGCCGCCTTATCCGCCAGCACCAGCACCCACGCCTCGCGCGTCCGCGGGAGAGGACCGAACGGGTACATGTGGCTCTCGATCGCCCGGCAGACCTCGGGCGGCTCGCCCAGGTCGGCGGCCCAGCGGGCTGCGATCTTGCCGTGCGTGGTCAGCGTGCCCAGGCGCGAGTCGATGTCGTGAATGATCGCCGCCCGCAGGCAGATGCGCTGGTCGGCGCCCAGCAGCCGCGCGAAGCGGTACGAGTACTTCACGGAGCGCATCAGGTGGTCGTGCTTGGGGATGCTGTGGTGCATGTGGTCGCGCGTCTCGACGACCTTCGGGTGGGATAGCAGGTCTGCGATGTGCTGCTCCACAGTTCCGTGCTGCATCGGTTCTCGTCGCCTCCTCGTGGTGGTCGCCGCAGCCTGGTATATCGCGCCGCGGCGGGCGCATGACTGAAGCTCGCCCGTTATAGCATGCTCTGCTCGGACGAGAAAGTCCCCGTTGGTCCTATTTGGTGTCGGATGCTCGGTGGAGCCTGGGAGGGGACGCGCGTCTGGGCCAGGTCCGTGTTCCGATCACGGGTAGTATAGCAGAAGTTTGCCCCGGTTTGGATGACACTTCGCTCAGGCGAGGCGGTGTCTGGCCGACAGTTGATTCATCAGCGCGGCTGGCGCTCGCTCCCCAGGAGGCTGGCCGCCAGGGTGTAGGGGTCGGCCGTGCGCGCGGCCACCTGCGCCACCAGCTCCTCCCACTCCTGCGCGCCGACTCGCGCCCGGACGCTCATCAGCGCCGTCTCCTCGATCGCCTGCTTGAGCTCGTACGCCGCGCGCGCCCGCAGCCGCTCCTCGAGGCGCCCGTGCGCCCGCAGGTGGGCCAGGTGCTGCTCCACCGCGTCCGCGACGGCCGCCACGCCCTCGCCGCTCATCGCCACCGCCGTCAGCACCGGCGGCTGCCAGCCGTCCCGTGACCGCTGGCCCATGTGCAGCATCGCCCGCAGCTGCTTCACCGTCGCATCCACCCCGTCGCGGTCCGCCTTGTTCACCACGTACAGGTCGGCGATCTCGAGCAGGCCGGCCTTGATCGCCTGCACATCATCGCCCATGCCCGGCACGTCGATCACCACGGTCGTGTGCGCTGCACCGGCGATCTCCACCTCGCCCTGGCCGGCGCCGACCGTCTCCACCAGCACCAGCTCGAAGCCCGCGGCATCCAGCAGCGCCACCGCGTCCCCCGTGGCGCGCGCGATCCCGCCCAGGCGGCCGCGGTTGGCCATGCTGCGGATGAACACGCCCGCGTCCCCGCTCTGAGCCTGCATGCGGATGCGGTCGCCGAGGATCGCGCCGCCGGTGAAGGGCGAGGAGGGGTCCACCGCGACGACCCCGACGCTCCGGCCGCGGCGGCGCCA
Organism: uncultured Roseiflexaceae bacterium; assembly: GCA_937974195.1. Lineage (GTDB taxonomy): Bacteria > Chloroflexota > Chloroflexia > Chloroflexales > Roseiflexaceae > CALJIC01. The sequence continues at coordinate 34,958 of CALJIC010000131.1, forward strand.
TTCGCCGGCCAGGGCGCTGACCAGCGTGGACTTCCCCACCCCGGGCGCGCCGGTGATGCCGACGATGTGGGCGCGGCCGGTGTGCGGGTAGACCGCGCGCAGCAGCTCGCGCGCCTGCGGCCCGCCCGTCTCAACCAGGGTGATGCCGCGCGCCAGCGCGCGCCGGCTGCCGGAGAGAAGTTGCTCTGCGAGTTCCACGCGCTGCGCCTCACGCCTTCTGAGCGACGTGCTCGCGGATGAAGCGCACGATCTCCTGGGTGGATGTCCCCGGGCCGTAGACCGCCGCGATCCCGTGCCGCTCCCGCAGCTCGCGCGCGTCGTCGTCCGAGATGATCCCGCCGGCGATCACCAGCACGTCCTCCATGCCCTGCTCGCGCAGCAGCGCCGTCACCCTCGGCAGCAGCGTCATGTGGGCGCCCGACAGGATGGACAGGCCGACCACATCGACGTCCTCCTGGAGCGCTGCCTCGACGATCATCTCCGGCGTCTGCTGGATGCCGGTGTAGATCACCTCCATCCCGGCATCGCGCAGCGCGCGGGCTATCACTTTCGCGCCGCGGTCGTGGCCGTCCAGCCCCGGCTTCGCGACGAGCACACGAATCGGTCGCTCCACGTTGTACCTCCCTCGCGTCCGCCTCCTCAGGCCGGCGTGCGGGCGCCAGCGGTAGGCTTTCGCTCTTAGCGCTTCTTGTCGCGCGGGCGGCCGAACCGCCCGAACAGGCTCGGCCCCTCGATCTGTGCGCCGATCGGGTTGACGAAGGCGTCCTCGCCCGGCCGCATGCTCGGCTTCGTCGCCAGCCACGCCTCGCGCACCTCGCGCGCCCGCTCGAACAGCGCCAGCACCTCGTCCGACGCGCCCGCCTCCAGCTGCTCCTGAAGCTCGACCAGGAGCTGCGCCATGTCGCCCAGCCAGCGCGCCAGCGCCTGCCGGTTCGTCAGCGCGATATCGCGGTGCATCACCGGGTCGCCGGCGGCCAGGCGCGTGACATCGCGGAAGCCGGTGGCGGCCAGCGGCATCATCTCCTTCCAGGCCGGGCTGCGGCTCACCGCCTCCACCAGCGCCGCCGAGAGCACGAACGGCAGGTGTGAGACGCCCGCGACGTAGGCGTCGTGCTCCACCGGGTCGATGTAGTAGACCTTGGCGCCGGCCTGGCGCACCATCGCCTCCACCAGCTCGATCGCCTGCGAGCGCACCGTCGTGGTCGGCGTGAGGCAGTAGATTGCGTCGCGAAACAGGTCGCTCGTCGCGGCCGACGGCCCGGAGCGCTCGCTGCCGGCCATCGGGTGCCCGCCGACGAAGTCGATCGTCGCCGGGAGCAGCTCGCGCGCCCAGTTGGCCACCTCGGCCTTGGTGCTCGCCGTGTCGGTCACGACCATGCCCGGCCCGAGCAGCGGCGCGATCGAGCGGAAGACATCCCGCACCGCCTGCACCGGCACCGCCACGACCACCAGGTTCGCGTCGCGCAGCGCCTCGCCGAGGTTGCGCGCCTCGCGGTCGATCGCCAGGCGGCCGCGCGCCGCCGAGGTGTGGCGCGGGTCGGAGTCGTAGCCGGTGATGGTGATCCGGCCGAGCGGGGAGCTGGCCTCGTCCGCGCTGCGCAGCGCCATGCCCAGCGAGGTCCCGATCAGCCCCATGCCGATGATCGTGATCCGAATCATCTTGCGTCCTAACTCTCTCTTCGTGACACGAGTGACGCGGTCGTGTCGCCCGCCCTCCTTCCTGGGAGGTGTGGAGGCCCGGCGGCTCCCCACGGACGCTTGGTGTCGCCGCAGCGCGGCGGAAGAGGGTGATTCTGGGGAAGCGAAGCCTCCTCAGGCCCTTCAGGCGGTGGCCTCGGCGGGCCCTCCGCCGGAGGTATTGCTGGCCGCGCGCCCGCCACGTCCGCTTGCCTGCGGGCTCAGGTCTCAGTCTCGACGAACGCCAGGAACAGCAGCTCGGCCACGATCAGAATCAGCGCCAGCAGCCCGACCCCGACCGGCGTGAGCACCCGCAGCCCGGCCAGCCCGACGCTGAGGGCCGCCAGCGCGCCGATCTCGTGCGCCTGGCGCCGCGCGCGCCGCGTGTCGTACTGGCGGGCGCGCTGCTGGAAGATCCGCCGGCCGATCGCCGACACTGGCCAGATCGCCAGCGCCGAGAGGCTCCAGAACACCGCCGCCGCCAGAATGACCCACGCCGGCATGTCCGGCGGGGACAGCAGCCAGCCGTTCGGCGGCGGCACGAACGCCAGGAGGTACAGCAGCAGGAACGAGCCGGCCACGCCCTCCAGCGCGAGCTGCGGGACGCGCAGGTGCCGCTGCAGCGGGACGAATGTGAGCAGCCCGGCGCCGAGCGCCAGGGCGTAGAACATCAGCCGCGGCGGCGCGTCAACCGCCTGCTCCGGACCCACGACGTCGAGCAGGAGCATGCCCAGCGCCCCCGCCCAGCACAGCCCGGCCGAGGCTGCGAGCAGCAGCGCACTGCGGTTCGCGGGCCGCTCGTGCGGCGCCTCCCTCAGCGTCTCCCGTGGCAGTGTCGGCTCGGCGGGTGCTGTCATAATCTGGGGGTACTCACCTCGGCCGTGGCGTCTGGCTTCCGGGCTCTCGAGGCCGCAGCCCGCGCGGGTGTCGCTGTCCGTTACAGGAGGAGCGCTCGACCGCTTCGCTAGAGATCCGCCGGCTCCTCGCCGCGCGCCGTGAAGTAGATGCCCAGGTAGGGCCGCCGCGGGTTGTCCGGGAACGGCGCCAGGCGGACCTGGACCGTCTGCTCGCCTTCGTTACGCAGCAGGCGGAGCTGAACCGTATCGCCGACGGCGAACCTGTCCAGCTGGTCGCGCAGGTCACGGGCGTCCTCCACATACGTGCCGTTGATGGCGACGATCAGGTCGCCGCGCATCACGCCGGCCGCCGCCGCCGGACCGTTGCGGTCCAGCCGGGTGACGAGCACCCCCAGCTCCGGAAGCTGCTGCTGCCCAAGCGCCTGAGCCGTCGCCGCGTACGCCGCCCGCGCCTCTCGGCCGGCGATGTCGCTCCCGGCCAGCCAACCGGCCACCCCGCTCAGGAAGCTGCACCAGAGGCACATCACCCCTGAGCCGAGCATCAGCCATGGGACCAGCCCGCGCCGATCCAGCCGCATTAAACGCCCCACTGCTACGCCTATGTGCTGGCTGATTCTACCGCCCCGTCCCCACGGCGTCAAGCTGATCCGGCGGCGTGGCCGCCACCCGCATCCGTGGTATACTTCCTGCCGAGATCGTGTGGATAAACCGATCAGTTAGGAAGACCTGCGAGGCTCAACAGGCGCCGGATCTGTGTGCGCCGGCGCGACCCTCGCTAAGGAGCGTGCAATGGCAGAGGCCACGGGAATGACTGAGCTGGACCTGCTCGTCGGCTCGATGTTCACCACCCGCCCGGAGGAGGACCGCGAGCTGTACGAGGAGGAGCGCGAGTGGCTCTCCGACATCCAGGACCTGCTGCGCGAGGAGGGCGTCGAGGTCGACCTGCTCTCGCGCCCGGGAGTCGAGATCTGGGAGGGCGGCATCGAGCGATTCAGCGACCTCTATACGCTGCGCCTGATGGCCGCCTACCTCGAGAACGGCCGCGATCTCTCGCCGCTCATCAAGAGCGACGTGGAGCTGGACGAGGAGCCGGACCCGCTCCTCGCGGCGATCTGGCAGGGCGAGCAGACCAGCCGCTACCCGCACCTGATCAACCACCAGGCCGATGGCGGGTACTATCTGCCGGCCGACTTCGCCGAGCCGATCTGGGTCGAGTTCGACCAGGGCGACGAGGCGGAGGAGGACGAGGACGAGGACGGTGAGTCGGTGGTCAGCTTCGGCTCGTCGCTCGGCCTGCAGCGCGAGCTGGTGGAGCTGGAGGGGCTGCTGCGCGATGCCGGCGTCCCGAACGACCACAGCGCGATGCGCTGCCTGCGCGTCCTGCGCGAGGCGGCCAACCAGAGCGTCAACAACGACCTGCCGATCATCGTCTGGTAGAGGCGTATCGCGATATGCCTGCGGCTGTGGCGCGGCCTGATCACGCCGCAGCTGCGGAGAGTGGTGCGCGGGGGCACGCAGGCCGTCCGCGGCTGCGTGCCGCTGGAACGTGCGAGGGTCCGCAGGCACGCCGGAGCGGCTTTTCGCCGGAAGTCCGGAGAGCCGCAGGCGCACCGGAGCGGCTTTTCACCGGAAGTTCGAAAGGCCGCAGGCCCTTTAGAACCGCTTCCCGTCGGGAAGTTCGTAGACGCAGCGGAGTAACTTCCGCGGGAGGTCGGAGAGCCGCAGGTGCGGTCTGACCACTTTCAGCCGGAAGTTCGAAAGGTCGCAGGCTGTGTAGGTCCACTTCTCGCCGGAGGCGCGAAGGGCCGCAGGCGCGGCCTGACCACTTTCAGCAGGGAGTTCGAAGAGCCGCAGGCACGCCGGAGCGGCTTTTCGCCGGAAGTTCGAAAGGCCGCAGGCCGTGCAGGTCCGCATTCCCCGGGAGGGCCGCAGGCGCACCGGAGCGGTTTTCCGCCGGAAGTTCGAAGGACCGCAGTCCGTGCAGATCCACTTCTCGCCGGAGGCGCGAAGGGCCGCAGGCGCGGCCTGACCACTTTCAGCAGGGAGTTCGAAGAGCCGCAGGCACGCCGGAGAAGTCTTCTGCCGGGAGGTTCGGAGGGCCGCAGGCCCTCCGAGATCCTTTTTTCCCCGCGGCTCTGCGGCGACGAAATCGCCGCAGAGCCGCGGAGCCACCGCATCATATCGCAGCAACGAAGTTGCCGAACCCTTTGAGATCGGGTATAATTTCGCTCTGCTGTGCCGAATTCGACACAGGATAGAGGGCCATGAGCGAAACTGTCACGCTGATCACGCCGGACGAGATCCGCACCCGCGCCGCGCTGACGTCGCGCGACGCCACGCCGCGCGAGCGGCGCTACTACGTCTGGACGGTCGGCTGCCAGATGAATATATCCGACTCGGAGCGGCTCGAGTCCGCGCTGCAGGGGGTCGGCTACGCGCCGGCCGAGCGCCCGGAGGACGCGAGCTTCATCGTCCTGAACTCCTGCAGCGTGCGCGCCTCGGCCGAGGAGCGCATCCTCGGCAAGCTCGGCGAGCTCCAGCGCGTCAAGCGCGCGCGGCCGGATACGACCGTGGTGCTGTGGGGCTGCATGGTCGGCCCGCAGAACCAGTCGATCTTCCGCGAGCGCCTGCCGATGGTGGACCACTTCGTCTCGCCCTCGGCCGTCGATGAGGTGCTCGCGCTCGCGCCGAACCCGATCTACCAGCTGGACGAGCCGGCGCTCCCGGTGGCCGACTGGACGCACCCGCCGGTCTCGGTGCACGTGCCGATCCAGTACGGCTGCAACATGAGCTGCGCCTTCTGCGTGATCCCGCTGCGGCGCGGCCGCGAGCGCTCGCGCCCGATGGACGAGATCGTCGATGAGTGCCGGCGCATCATCGCCCGCGGCGCCAAGGAGATCACGCTGCTCGGCCAGATCGTGGACTCGTGGGGCCACGACCTGCCCGGCCGGCCGGACCTGGCGGACCTGCTGCGGGCGGTGCACGAGATACCCGGCCTGGTGCGCCTGCGCTTCCTCACCTCGCACCCGGCCTGGATGACCGACAAGCTGATCGCGACGGTGGCCGAGCTGCCGCGCTGTATGCCCGAGATCAACCTGCCGGTGCAGGCCGGCGACGACGCGCTGCTCAAGATCATGCGCCGCGGCTACACCGTTGCGCGGTACCGCGAGCTGATCCGCAAGATCCGCGCGGCCATCCCGCACATCGCGCTCACCACCGATGTGATCGTCGGGCACCCGGGCGAGACCCGCGAGCGCTTCGAGGGCACGCGGGCGCTGGTGGAGGAGATCGGCTTCGATAAGGTCCATATCGCGGCCTTCTCGGCCCGGCCCGGCACCCGCGCCGCCGCGATGGAGGCCGACCCGGCCCTGGCGGTGCCCGAGGGCGAGAAGCAGGCCCGCCGCGTCGAGCTCGAGCGCATCCAGGAGCGGATCGCCACCGAGCGCAGCGCCCGCTACCTCGGCCAGACGGTCGAGGTGCTGGTCGAGGGCGAGCACCGCGGCAAGTGGCGCGGCCGCACGCCCGGCAACAAGCTGGTCTTCTTCGAGCATGAGCAGGACTGGACCGGGCGCCTGGTGCTTGTTCGGATCACCAGCACGAGCCCGTGGTCGCTTCAGGGCACGCTCGTCGGCGAGGGGTCGGCCAGCTGATGACGCAGTATGGTCAGCAGTACGGCGTCCCGCCGCTCGGGCTCCCTCCGGTCCCGGCCCCGCGCCGGCTCGCGCTCGAGCTGGTGCTCGACCTGGTGATCCTGGTGATCGCGGTGATCGTCACCGCGATCGGGCTGATCGGCGCGATTATCGCCGTGCGCATGGCCACGCAGGGCCTCTCGGCGGCCGAGGTCGCCAGGCTGGGCGCCACCGACCAGCTCGCGCTGCTCGGCGCCGGCGGCGTGCTGCTCGTGGTGCTGGCCCAGAACGCCCTGTTCGTCGCCGTCCCGGTGCTGCGGACGCGCCTGCTGCGGCGCGAGCCGCTCGCGGCGATCGGGCTCCAGGCCCCGCAGCCGCTGCGCCTCGTCCTGTTCGGCTTCGGCCTCGGCGCGCTGCTGCTCGCCGGCAATGTCCTCCTCGGTCTGCTCTTCAGCTCGTTCGGGATCCGCCAGAACCAGGCCGAACAGTACCCGCTGTTCGCCGGGGACTACCTCGGGCAGGCGCTGTTCCTGCTCGGCGTCGGGCTGATCGCCCCGATCGGCGAGGAGGTGCTCTTCCGCGGCTACGTGTTCAACACGCTGCGGCGCATCGGCGCGGGCAGCGCCTGGGGGCTGCCGGCCGCGTATCTGCTGAGCGCGCTGCTCTTCGGCGCGGCACACGTGCTCTCGGCAACGGAGGGCGTCATCGCGCTGATCGTCCCGACGATCGTGATGGGCATCGCGCTCGCCTGGTCCGTGCACCGCACGGGCAGCCTCGTGCCGAGCATCATCGCCCACGCCATCAACAACAGCGTCGCGCTGCTTGCGCTTGTGACCTGTGTGAATAACCCGGGGATCTGCCCGGGAGTGTGATGTAGTATTTCAAGGAGTGATCGTTGACCAAGCAGGACGAAAAGCTCCGTATCAGGCGCCGCCTCCAGGCGCAGGCGGTAGAATTCGCCGCGCGCAACCGCTGGCAGGAGGCGGTCGAGGCCAACCTGCAGCTGCTCAGCCTGGGCGAGGATACCGACACCCTCAACCGGCTCGGCAAGGCCTACTTCGAACTTAGCCAGCTGAACGAGGCGCGCGACGCCTACCAGCGGGCGCTGAAGCTCACGCCCAACAACCCGATCGCCCGCAAGAACCTCGAGCGGATCGAAGACCTGCTGGCGCGCTCGGTCACCGCGCAGGCCCCGTCCAAGACCGGCCGGCAGCTGGTCGACCTGCGCCTGTTCATCACCGAGACCGGCAAGACGGCGATCACCACCCTGATCGACGTCCCGCGCACCCCGGCCGTCAGCGCGATCGTCACCGGCGAGAAGGTCGAGCTGCGCCTGGACGGCCGCAACGTGCTGGTGTACGACGTGGACGGCAACCTGATCGGCCGCATCGAGCCGAAGCTCGCCCAGCGGCTGAGCGAGCTCATGGCCGGCGGCAACCGCTACGTGGCGGCGATCGCGCAGATCCACGGCCCCCAGGTGCGCGTCCTCATCCGCGAGATCTTCCAGGACCCGAGCCAGCGCGGCCGGGTCTCCTTCCCCGGCAAGCTCAGCGAGGGCGTCGCCCGCGGCTACCTGGCCGGCGCGCAGTACGACGAGTTCGGCGACGAGATGCTCGAGGAGGAGGAGAGCATCGACGAGCGCGACGAGACCGAGGAGGAGGTCTTCAGCGGCGAGGAGGAGGAGCTTGGCCTCGACGAGATCGAGCAGGATATCGGCGAGGATGATGATATGAACGAGGAGTAGCGCGCGGGCCATCTGCCCTGGTGCAAAACCAATTGCCTACCCGCGTCTAGCTCCCCTGTACTATTGCTATTCACCAACTCGCAACCTATACTGAGGCCGGGTGTCAACGAGGCACCCGGCTTTTCGTTCGTGTCGAGGAGACCCATGGACCTGCGGGTTGACGAAAGAGGCCACTTCTTCACGCCGCGGATCACTAAGGATGCCGTTGCGGCCTTCGTGCGCACGCCGGACCAGGTGATCGTCGGCTCGATCTATGTGCGCCCCGGCCAGCGTCTGACCGATGAGCTGAACAACGACGGGGCCGCGTTTCTTCCGATCACCGACGCCCAGGTGTACAGCGCCGCTGACGAAGCGCTGCTCTACCGCACCAGCCTGCTCATGGTCGCCTACCGCTCGATCGTGCTGATCGGCGAGCTTGATGCGATGGCGATGATCCGGCCGGTGCCCTGGCAGCAGTCCGACCCGGAGCGCGAGCCGCAGCTGGTTGTGGCCGACACCGTCGTGCGGGTGAATGAGCGAGGCAAGTTCTTCTCGCCCCGCATTCCGAAAGACGCGCTGCAGATCTTGGCCCACGTCGGCGACATGGTGCTGCGGGGGCATATGTACGTGCGCCCCGAGCGCCGGCTGCGCGATGAGCTGAACGACGCGCGCTCGCGCTTCCTGCCGATCACCGACGCCCGGATCTTCGATCGCGCCGATGCCCCGCTCTACCACTCCGGCTTCCTGCTGGTGGCCTACGAGCACATTGTGACGCTCTGCCCGATCGAATCACTCGACACCGAGCGGCCGGCCGGATCGCCGGATGCCCAGGAGGAGATCGCATGAGCTTTCTGTCGCGCCAGTTTTCAGCTATCGATACAGCCCAAACGCACTCGAATGGCGCGCCTCAGGCGCCCCAGGGCCGCATCGAGCACACCCCATCCCCGGCCGCCGGCCAGCTCCCGGTGCTGCCGCCCGAGCCGACCTCGGTGGAGGAGACGGGCCTCAATCTGGGCTTCCTGCACGACCTCGTGCTCAAAGTCATCTACTTCCACGGCAACATCACCGCCCAGCAGATCGCCGACGTGACGCGGCTGCCGTTCTTCGGCGTGCTGGACAAGGTGCTCGAGTTTCTGAAGCTCGAGGAGTACGTGGACATCATCGGCTCCCAGGGCGGCTTCGGCGAGCGCGCCTTCCAGTACACCCTGGCCAGCAAGGGCCGCGTAAAGATCCACGAGGTCATCGCGCGCTCGCAGTACGCCGGCCCGGCCCCCGTCCCGCTCGAGGCCTACGTGCGCATGGTCAAGCGCCAGGCGGTCGGCGAGCTGGTTGTGGATACGGCCAAGGTGCGCGCGGCCTTCGACCACCTGGTGATCAGCGACCGGATGCTCGACAAGATCGGCCCGGCGGCTAACTCCGCCCGCTCGCTGTTCCTGTACGGCCCTCCCGGCAACGGCAAGACGACGATCGCCGAGGGGATCGCCAACCTGCTCGGCGGCTACATCCTGATCCCGTACGCCGTGGAGGTCGACGGGCAGGTCGTGAAGGTCTTCGACCCGCTCAACCACCAGGCGGTCGACCTGCCGAACCTGCCGGTCGAGCAGCCCCAGCGGGCGGCGCAGGCCGGCCCGGTGGCCGACGCGGTTCCGCCGCAGCCGGACCGCCGCTGGGTGGTGTGCAAGCGCCCGCAGGTGGTGGTGGGCGGCGAGCTGATCCTCGAGCAGCTGGAGCTGATCTTCGACCCGATCGCCAAGGTGTACGAGGCGCCCTACCAGATGAAGGCCAACGGCGGCCTGTTCCTGATCGATGACTTCGGCCGCCAGAAGTGCCGGCCGCAGGACCTGCTGAACCGCTGGATCGTCCCGCTCGAGAAGAAGCACGACTACCTGGCCCTCCAGACCGGCAAGAAGATCGAGGTGCCGTTCGATGTGCTGATCGTCTTCTCGACCAACCTCTCGCCCCAGGACCTGGTGGACGACGCGTTTCTCCGGCGTATCCGGCACAAGATCGAGGTGCCGAACCCCTCCCCGGACGAGTTCCGCGAGATCTTCCGACGCGTCGCCAAGGCCAAGGGCGTTCAGTACCACGACGAAGGGCTGCGCTACCTGCTCCTTGAGCGCTACAAGCGCGACGGGCGCGACCTGCGCGCATGCCACCCGCGCGACCTGTGCGACCAGATTCTCGACGAGGCGAAGTATCGCGGCAGCCAGCCGGCTATGACGCGCGAGCTGCTCGACCGCGCCTACGACGCCTACTTCGTAAAGCTGGCCTGACCTAGCGCCGGGTTGGTACAGCGCATCGCTACAATGGGAGCAGCTGTGGAAGGGCGCTTCCGCAAACACTGGCAGCTTATAACTTGTCCGGCATCGAGGCGCGATCCGGGCGTAAATCCTCTAAGGAGTAACGTCGCATGGCACTCTTGAAGCGTATTGGCGGCACCCCATCCAACGACACACCATCCGCTGGTACAGGCGTCGCGGCGCCTCCTACGCCTCCGGCATCCTCGCAGCCACCGCGCGCGCACGCTGACGTGCAGGCCGCGGCTCCGGCGCAGCCGGGGGCAACGGATGTCTCGGACCAGCGCATGCTCGAGCTGTCGCTCTGGATCGTCGATCGTATCCAAGGGTCGCTCGGCACCCAGTCGGATCTCAAGCGCACGCCGGAGTCGGAGCGCATGCTCCAGGAGCGCTTCGCCAACTACCTGCGCCAGAGTGGGGTGAGCCTCAGCGAGGCGCAGGCGCGGCGTCTGTACGAGATGGTGATGGACGAGCTGTTCGGCTTCGGGCCGCTCGAGCCGCTGCTGCGCGACGACTCGATCACCGAGGTGATGGTCAACGGGCCGCGCCTGGTGTACATCGAGCAGAACGGCAAGATCACGCTGACGCCGATCCGGTTCGCGAACGACGAGCACGTGCTCAAGGTGATCGACCGGATCATCCGCCCGCTCGGGCGGCGCATCGACCGCAAGTGGCCGATGGTCGACGCGCGCCTCCCGGACGGCAGCCGCGTCAACGCCGTCATCCCGCCCTGCGCGATCGACGGCCCCTCGATCACCATCCGCAAGTTCGCCAAGAAGAAGCTGACCGTCGAGGACCTGATCCGCTTCGGCTCGATCACGCCCGAGATGGCCGAGTTCCTGCGGGCCTGTGTGGTGAGCCGGCTCAACATCATCGTCTCGGGCGGCACCGGCTCCGGTAAGACCACGCTGCTCAACGTGCTCTCGAACTTCATCCCCGAGGATGAGCGCATCGTGACGATCGAGGACAGCGCCGAGCTGAAGCTGGCGCAGGAGCACGTGGTCCGGCTCGAGTCCAAGCCGCCGGAGGTCGATGGCACCGGTCGCGTGACGATCAACGACCTGGTGATCAACTCGCTGCGTATGCGCCCGGAGCGCATCGTGATCGGCGAGTGCCGCGGCGGCGAGACGATGGCGATGCTCCAGGCGATGAACACCGGGCACGACGGCTCGCTCTCGACTCTGCACGCCAACACGCCGCGCGACGCGATCGCCCGTATGGAGACGATGGCGATGATGGCCGGCATGGACATGCCGGTGCACGTGATCCGCGAGCAGATCGCCTCGGCGGTGGACCTGATCGTCCAGCAGACCCGCCTGGAGGACGGCCAGCGCAAGGTGGCCTACATCACCGAGGTGCAGGGCATGGAGGGCGACGTGGTGGTGCTGCAGGACATCTTCATGCTCCACATCCTCGGCAAGACCCCGGAGGGCAAGCTGATCACCGAGCTGCGCCCGACCGGCACCCGCCCGCGCTTCAGCTCCCGCCTCGAGGCGCACGGCTTCAAGCTGCCGCCGCACATCTTCGGCGCGCAGATCCCGGGCCAGAACAAGCGCTGGTGATACTGAGGCGTGAGGGCCGGCGGTCGAAGACTGCCGGCCCTCTCTCTATGTCTTTTTCCGCGGCTCTGCAGCGACTTCGTCGCCGCAGAGCCGCGAGGAAAAGGGATCTCGGAGGGCCTGCGGCCCTCCGAACCTCCCTGCGGGAATGTAGTCCGTGGGGAGTGCCGCCTTCCACACCCCTCGGTGAAAGACTGCTCGGAGGGCCTGCGGCCTCCGAACCTCCCTGCGGGAATGTAGTCCGTGGGGAGTGCCGCCTTCCACACTCCTCGGTGAAAGACTGTTCGGAGGGCCTGTGGCCCTCCGAACCTCCCTGCGGAAAGCTGCCCTAGTGGGCGGCGCGCCCTCCACACCTCCCGGTGAAAGGCTGCCCTGGTAGCCAGCGCTCTCCGAATCTCCTGCAGCAAGCAGCTCTGGAAGGTGATCCCGCGCGTCCGCTGCACGCCGCAGGGGCTCACGCCTCCGAATCTCCTGCAGCAAGCAGCTCTGGAAGGTGTGCCGCCTTCCACACTCCTCGGTGCTTCCTGCGGAAAGCTGCTCTAGTGGGCGGCGCGCCTTCCACATCTCCCGGCTCGGAAGGCGAGCGCTCCGCACCTCTCCGCGGAGCGCCTGTGCGGAAGCCACAAGGGCAACTGCGTATGCCGTGTCAGTAGTCCGGGCGCGAGCGCGCCAGCGCCAGCCCGTAGACCTCGGCCGTCCCAGCGGCCCGCAGCGCCTCGGCGCATGCCCCCATCGTCGCCCCGGTGGTCAGCACATCGTCGATGAGCAGCGCTCGCCGCGGGGGTGGCGCGTCGGCGGTCCACGCGAATGCGCCGCGCACATTCTCCGCACGCGCCCGAGCATCGAGACGGGCCTGCTGCCCGGTCGCCCGGACGCGCACCAGCCCTTCGCTGACCAGCGTGCTCCCCACCGCCCGCGCGACGTGCGCCGCGATCACCTCGGCCTGGTTGAAGCCGCGCTCGGCCAGCCGGTCGCGGTGCAGCGGCACTGCGAGGATCGCTTCGAACGGGAGCGGGCGCGCGGTGAGATCTGCCGCGAGCAGGTCGGCGAGGGGCTGGGCCATGCGCTGCTGCCGGCGGTACTTGAGCTGGTGTACCACCGCGCGCAGCGGCCCGTTGAAGAGGTAGACGATGCGCACCTCGGTCAGGCTGGCCGGCTGGTTGCGCAGCCCGCCGGGGTAGGGGCGCAGCTCGGCGCGGCAGCTGGCGCAGAGCAGCGCGCCGGCCCTGCGGCAGCCGGCGCAGCGGTCGGGGAACAGGAACGCGAGCAGGGCATCGAGCAGCGCGCGGGCGAACATCGCGGCCTCCGGTCGAGCGGCTTCTCCGCTCCGAGTCTAGCGACCGCGCCGCGGCGCCGAAATAGGCGGGCGGTCCCGCGCACGCACGACATTGGTTTGTAATCGGATTGTACGATTCGTACTCCTCCGGCGCCGAGTTTGTCGGCTACCATGGAGCCAATAGACCGCCGACTAGGGCTGCACTGCTCACCGGGAGTGTTCTACGTTGCGTAACCGTCTCATCGTACACATCGGCGTCATCATCCTGCTGAGCCTCACCGGGGTCGGTGTGCCGGCGGCCGCTCGAGATGCCGAAGCTCCGGCGCTGCTGCACCTGCGGCGCGCCACGTTCAACCCGCTGGACAAGGCACTCTCAGCTCCTGCTGTCACGGCGGCTGCCCCGTCCGAGCTGCTGCTGGTGCAGCTCAGCGGCCCGCCCGATGAGCACGCCCGGGAGCGCCTGGCGGCCGCCGGCCTCACGCCGCTCTGGTACGTGCCGGACAACGCGTTTCTGGTGCGTGCGACCGCCGGCGCAGCGGGGAAGTCGCTGGCCAGCATCGCCCCGGAGGTGCGCTGGATCGGGGCGTACACCCCGTGGTTCAAGCTGGCGCCAGAGCTCGATGGGCAGCTCGCCTCCGGCGCCGATCTCGATCTGCAGCTGGTCGTCGCCCCCGACGCCGCCCCGGACGGTGTCGCGCAGGAGGTCGTGGCGCGGGGCGGGCGTGTGCTGGAGCTGGCGCGCGGCGTCAACGGTACGGTGCTGCGGGTGACGCTTCCTTCTACAGCGCTCAGCGCGCTGCTGGCGCGAGACGACCTGCTGTGGGCCGAGCCGTACCTGGCGGCGGAGGTGCTGGTCGACCGCGCCAGGGCGATCGGCGGCGTGCCCGGCGTGTACGAGGAGCTGGGGCTGACCGGCGAGGGGCAGATCATCGCCGTGACCGACACCGGCCTGGACGTCGAGCACAGCCTGAGCGCGGACTTCAGCGGGCGCGTGGCGCGCGGGTTCTCGCGGCAGGAGATGTTCGCCCCGTGCCAAGGGCTGGCAGCCTTGGGTGAGCCGAACACCTGGAGCGATCTGCACGGCCACGGGACGCACGTCGCCGGGCTGGCTGTCGGGAGCGGCGCGCTGTCGGACGGCGTGTTCAGCGGCGTGGCGCCGGGGGCGCGCCTGGTGGTTCAGGCGGTGTCCAGCGGCGGCACGACGCTCGACTGCCTGCCGTCCGCGCAGGTCTACCTGGGGATGGCGTACGAGGCCGGCGCGCGCATCCACAACGGGAGCTTCGGCCGCAGGACCGGCTCGGGGAGCTGCGAGTACGGGTGCTACACGGCCGAGGATTCGACGATCGATGACTTCCTGTGGAAGCACAAGGACTACCTGTTCGTCGTCGCGGCGGGCAACCAGGGTGTCGACGAATCGCGTGACGGAGTTGTGGACGCCGACTCGCTGAACTCACCCGGCACCGCGAAGAACGTGGTGACCGTCGGGGCGAGCGAGAATCAGCGGGCGGGACTCGGGAGCTGCGGGGCGGAGGAGGCCCCCGAGTTCGTGTGCTACGGGACCGCCTGGGGCAGCAACTTCCCGGCGGAGCCGATCCGGTCCGACTTCATCAGCGACAACCCGAACGGCATGGCGGCGTTCTCGAGCCGCGGCCCGACCGACGACGGGCGTATCAAGCCGGACCTGGTGGCGCCCGGCACGAACATCATCTCCGCGCGCAGCCACAAGCCGGGCGCGCTGTACGGCACCGCCTACAGCGATGACTACGCCTACCTCTCGGGCACGTCGATGGCGACGCCGCAGGTGAGCGGGGTGGCGGCGCTGGCGCGGCAGTGGCTGGCGCGCGATCGGCTGGTGAGCGCGCCGAGCGCGGCGCTGCTCAAGGCGCTGCTGCTCAACGGCGCGGTGAGCCTGCGCCCCGGCCAGTACGCGACGGTCGCGGAGCTGCCGGATGCGTGGCCGAACTCTGTCGAGGGCTGGGGGCGGCTGTCGGCCGAGAACACGGTGGGCCTGGGCGGCGAGGACCGCATCTGGCTCGCGGAGCACGGCGGCGTCGCGACGGGCCAGCTCGTCGAGTACGCGCTCAGCGTGCAGGCCGGGGAGCCGCTGCGGGTGACGCTGGCGTGGACGGACTACCCCGGCGCGCCGGGCGTCTCCAAGGCGCTTGTGAATGACCTCGACCTGCGGGTGATTGCGCCGGGCGGGGTTGTGCTGGCGGGCAACAGCACGGCGGACCTGTCGCTCGGGTGCCGCTTCGACGGCGCGGACCGCTGCAACAACGTGGAGAGCGTCGAGCTGCCCGCGCCGCACTCCGGCATCTACATCGTTCAGGTCTACGGCGCCTCAGTGCCGTTCGGGCCGCAGCCCTTCGCGCTGGCCGCCCGCGGCGAGCAGATCCTCGACCCGGCGCTGAGCGCCCCGCTGCTCGAGCCGATCGCGGGCCCGGGGCCGGCGCTGGCCCTGAAGTGGAGCGCGGTGGACG
The DNA here is from genome assembly GCA_937974195.1 of uncultured Roseiflexaceae bacterium. Classification (GTDB taxonomy): domain Bacteria; phylum Chloroflexota; class Chloroflexia; order Chloroflexales; family Roseiflexaceae; genus CALJIC01. Next base: position 50,456 of record CALJIC010000131.1, read on the forward strand.
GTGCGGCCTTCTACCGCGTCCAGATCAGCTCCAGCAGCAGCTTCGCCGACGTGACGACCGAGTACGCCTCGCAGGCGTCGCACACGGCGTTCGCGCAGGAGGGGAGCTACTTCGTGCGGGTGCGCGCCTGCACAGTGAGCGCGTGCGGCCCGTACAGCAACGTGCGCTCCATCACGGTTACCCGCAGCCCGCTCCAGTTCTACGTGCCGCTCGTACAGTCATAGGGCGCGCACGGCGGAACGACGCGCCCTCCGCGTCGCGCGTGTTACAGCGGGAAGAGCTCTTCGACCGGGACGAGGCGGAGGGCGCCGGTTGGGCACGCGCTGACGCACGCCAGGTCCTCGTAGCCGTCGCACAGGTCGCACTTGTCGGCGCGGTGCGACGGCTGGCTCGGCTCGAGCGGGATGGTCTGCCGGCCGAGCTTCCTGATCCTTTCCCAGAGCGAGTGGAGCGACGAGGAGCGCGCGCCGTCGCGGGGCACGAGCTGCACCGCGTCGTAGGGGCAGGCGGCCACGCACTCGCCGCAGCCCGTGCAGGCGTCGGTGATCACCAGCGCGCGGTGGTCGCTCCACTGGATCGCATCGACCGGGCAGGACTCGACGCACTCGGCGCCGACGCGGCACTGCCGGCACGAGTGGGTGATCGTCAGGCCGTTGAACTCCACCCCATCCACGTCGATCCGCGCGTGGCCGTGGCGCGCGGCGCACGCGTCGGCGCAGATGTGGCAGTCCGGCTTGCAGAGCCGGCTGTCGCGCACGAGCACGTGGGTGCCGCGCAGCATGCCGTGCTCGATCGCCTCGGCGTACTGGCTGGCGCGCGATGCGTCGTGCCGGACGCTCGACCCGGCGACCCGGCGGCGCTCGGCCACCTCGCGCAGCTGCGCGGCCAGGGCCGGCTGGCGCCTGAGGAGCTGGTTGAACTCGGCGACGGGCAGCACCAGCACCTCGACCGGCGTGAGCGCGCGGATGTCCGCGTTGTGCGGCTTCTGGGTGAGCAGCGACATCTCGCCGAAGAAGTCGCCCTCGTCGAGGTGCGCGATCGCCTGGCCGTCCTGCTCGACGATCACCTGGCCGGACTCGATCAGGTAGAGCGCGTCGCCCGGCTGGCCCTCGCGGATGATCATCTCGCCGCGCGCGTACCTGACCGGGCGCAGCAGCTCGGCGATGCCCATGCGGACCAGCGGGGTGAGCTGGCTGAACAGCGGGATCCGGCCGAGCGTGCTCTCGACCAAGCGCCGCCGGTAGGTCTCGCGGAGCGCCGCGGCGAGCGGCGGCACATCGGGCAGGAGGCCGGCGACCTCGGTGAGGGGTATCTGGAGCAGGTAGCAGCTCGTCTCGGCGTGGGCCGTCACCCCGCGGAACCGGTCGCCGAAGAGCGGCCCTTCGCCGAAGCAGTCGCCGCGGTCGAGCACCCCGATCAGCGCCTGGCGGTCAGCCCGGTCGCGCAGCGACAGCGTGACCGTGCCGCGCAGCACCAGGAACAGGTGGCGGCAGACGGCGCGCTCGCTGAGGATCACCGAGCCGGGCAGAAACGCGCGCACGGTGCTGTGCTCGGCCAGGCGCAGCAGGTGATCGAACGCCACCCCCTGCAGGCAGTCAAGCTGCGCCAGCGCCAGCGCCTGCTGCCGCCGCTGCTGGGCAGACTGCTGCGCCTGCTCGTCGGCCCGCGTGCGTGCCGGCGACGTGCGCCTTCGCTCTTCGGTGGAAGTGCCCATCGCTTCGTCTTCACTGCTTCCGCTGCAGCTTCACCCCTCGGTGAGATACCAGCGCCCGCCGACATTGACCAGCGGCACGGTCTTGCCGGGGTTGCCGATCAGCTGGTCGAGGCCGACGGTGTCCTCGTAGATGGTCACCGGGCCGTTAGGTCCGGCGCGGGTGATCAGCATGTAGATCTCCGCGTCCGGCAGCCTCACGGTGGCGCGCTGGCCATCCGCAGGGTCGGTCGGCAGCTCCTCGACGTTGTCGAAGCCGCGCAGCTCGAGCGTCAGCGTCTCGTCTTCCGCCAGCTGCGCCATATCCTGGACAAAGCTGGTGAGGGCCTGGCTCAGAATGACGCGCTGGTCATCGCGCTCGTTCGGCGCGAAGTAGCTGGCCAGGCGCTCGACCCAGTAGCTGCGGCGCGTGGCGTCCCGCAGGTCCGGGTCGTGCAGCGCGTCGTCGAGGTCGCCGAAGAAGCTGGCCACGACCTGCTGCGGGTCGAATCCGCCGCCGATCTCCTGCGGGGCGACGCGCGGGACGGCGCGCGGCTGCGGCACCGTCCCGCAGCCCGCCAGGGCGAAGAGGAGCGTGAGCGCCGCTGCAGCCAGCGGTATGATCCTGTTCCGTCGCACGTCTCTGCTGCCGGTCTATCACTTGACAGAACTTACGCGGTCGCCCTGCGGGTCGCCCGCGTGAGCGCTCCGCGGGAGGTGTGGAGGGCCAGCAGCTCTCCACGGACACCTCTTCCGCAGAGCGGCGGAGGAAGCGAGATTCAGGGGAGGCTTCGCCTCCCCAAACCCCTCCACAGGGTGTGAGGCGAGGCCACCGCGTAACTCCTGTCACTTGAGTTGCGGTGGCGGAGACGCCCTCCGGACCACCGCCTCAGTCTTTCGTTGACACGACGCACGCGGCACCCTGCATCCCGCCGTTCTAGAGCGACTTTGTCGCAACAGAACGGGGAGATACAGAGATGCTGGGGAGGCGAAGCCCTCCCAAACTCCTCGGAGATGCGGGGCCAGACCGCCGCGTAACTCGTGTTAATGATACGGGTATTGTACCACCTCAGCCCGCGGCTGGGGATGATGCTGCGGGCTGAGGTCGCTACTACTTGACGCCGGTGATCTCGCGGCCGAGCAGGCCGAGCAAGACCTTGTACGGCTCGGGGTTCTCGGGGTGGTACTCGAAGCGGGCGCGCTCGAAGTGCTGGGTGAGGTACTGCTGCCCGTTGGTCGGGTTGGTCTCGACCGTCGCTTCGGAGAGGGGCATGCCGAAGAGCGCCAGGCTCTCCTGGAAGCTCGCGCCGGGGGCGCCGTCGAACTCGAGGCCGTGGCTGGACCAGTAGCCCCAGAACTCGGGCGCGATGGCGTGGCCCGTCTCGGCGAAGTAGTGGGGTGCGGACGGGTCGGCCTTGGGGAACTGGGTCCAGTCGCGCCCCTGACGCGCGAGGCTATCCGCGCCGAGGCGGCCGAGCAGCACATCGTAGGGCCGCGGATTCTCGGGGTGCAGCTCGAGCCGGTTGCGCTCGAACCACTGGGCCTGCACGCTCTTGCCCTCGATCTCGAGCGCCTGCTGCGGGCCGATCGGGTAGCCGAACACCGGCAGGCCGCCGTTCTGCTCCCAGTACTCGAGGATGCGGCCGCAGACCTGGTGGCCGGTCTCGGGGAACGAGCGGCAGCGAGCGCCGGGCGCCGGGGCGGGGGCAGGCGCCGGCGGGGGAGCTGCGGCCGCCGCGCGGTAGCGGTCGCTCAGCTCCTTCGTCAGGCGCAGGTAGAGGTCGCCGTACTGCTCGCTGGGCTCGATGTGCGAGCCCTCCTTGAACTCGTTGAAGCTGGTGATGATGACGGCGTCGGCGTTGCGGTCGATGGCGGTCTGCCAGGTCGCGCGGTAGTACTCGCCGTTCTGCCGGTCGCGGGCGTGGCCGCCGCGCACCTTGAGGTCGTTGTACCCCGGCATCACCGTCGCGATGAAGGGCCGCTGGGCGCCGCGGCTCTGGTTGTAGCTGTTGAGCCGGGCGGCGTAGGAGGCCATGGCCGCCCCCGGCGCCCGCTCCCAGGTGATGTCGTAGTAGTAGAGCGCGTCGTACACGTCGAGGTAGCTGAAGTTATCTGTTCCGCCGAACCAGAACTGCTCGCGCCCGGCGTCGGCGCGGTCGCGCAGCTGCTGCCAGACGCCGGGGCCGCCGAGCGAGCCGGGGTTGAACCAGAACACCGCCGGCCGGCCCTGGAAGCGGAAGTAGCTCGGCCGGCTCATCATATCGCGCTGGACGACGGCGAGCGCCTCGGTGAGCGCGCCGACCGAGTTGAGCGAGGACCAGGCGGCCTGCTCAGGCATGATCGCGACCTTGATGTCGCGCCCGCTGGCCTCGACCAGCTCGAACAGCCGCCGGCAGCGCCGGTCGATGCGGTCCTCGCCGGGGCCGAACCAGGCGCACACCAGCGCGTCGATGCCGGCGTCGTCGGCCTGCTGAATATGGCGGCGCATGGCGTTATCGTCGCCGCCGCTGTACGTCGGCGCGGCGATATCGCTCATGATGCTGTAGCTCCAGTCGCTGGGCTCGTACCACGGGTAGTAGAAGGCGATCACTGGCCGGTCGGAGGCGGCCTGCGCGGGGGCGGGATGGACGACGGCGGCGAGCACGAGCGCGGCCAGGCATGCCAGAACGAGCGTCCGGTGCGTGGTCAGGAACGTCATGCAACCTCCTGTGGGGGAATGTCCATGTGGCTCCAGAGAGCGCATGGTAGCCACGGCGAGCATGGCCGACAATGGGCCGATTGTCCTGATCTCGCGGCGCGAGAGCAGGAGTTGCTATAATACCGCCGTGGAGTTCGGGAGGTTGCGCGCTGGAAACGCATGATGACCGATGTGCAGGGCCAGGTGTATGACGTGATCGTGGTGGGCGCCGGGCACGCCGGGTGCGAGGCGGCGCACGCCGCGGCGCGCATGGGGAGCCGCACGCTGCTCCTGACGATCGACCTGGACAAGCTGGCGCACATGTCGTGCAACCCGTCGATCGGCGGGCCGGCCAAGGGCCACATGGTGCGCGAGATCGATGCGCTCGGCGGGCTGATGGGGCGCGTGATCGACCGGACCTTCATCCAGATCCGGCTGCTAAATGAGAGCAAGGGGCCGGCGGTCCAGGCGCCGCGCGCCCAGGCGGACAAGCGGCTGTACGCGCAGGTGATGAAGGAGACGCTCGAGCGCACGCCGAACCTGGACCTGCGCCAGGCGATGGTGGAGCGGATCATCCCGCCGCAGCGGGCCACGGGCCAGGCGCCCGGTGCGAGCGACGGCCCCTTCTTCTCGGTCGTAACGCACACCGGGCGCGTGTACCGCAGCCGGGCGCTGGTGCTCACCACCGGGACCTTCCTGCGCGGGCGGGCGATCACCGGCGAGGCCATCTGGGGCGCCGGCCGGGCGGGCGAGGCGCCGGCGGTTGCGCTCGGGCAGGACCTGGCGTCGCTCGGCTTCCCGCTGGTGCGCCTCAAGACCGGCACGCCGCCGCGGATCGACGCCCGCACGATCGACTTCTCGCTGTGCGAGCCGCAGTTCGGCAGCCCCACGCCGCTGTACTTCGGGCACTACTACGAAGCGGACGGCGATTCACGCTCGGCGCCCGTCGAGCCGGCCTTCAGCGGCCCGCCGAACCCGGTGTACCCCCAGCCGATGCTTGGCGGCTGGCGGCCGCAGCTCCCCTGCTACCACGTCTACACCACGCCGGAGTTCCACGCGATCGTGCGCGCCAACCTGCACCGCGCGCCCATGTTCTCCGGGGTGATCGAGGGGGTCGGCCCGCGCTACTGCCCGAGCATCGAGGACAAGATCGTGCGCTTCGCCGAGAAAGAGCGCCACGGCTTCTTCCTGGAGCCGGAGGGGTGGGCGACCGGCGAGGTGTACGTGCAGGGGTGCAACACCTCGCTGCCCGAGGATGTCCAGTGGGCGATGCTGCGCTCGATCCCGGCGCTGCGGAACGTCGAGCTGATGCGGATCGGCTACGCGATCGAGTACGACGCCGTGGCCACCGGCGAGATCACGGCCGCGCTGGAGGCCAAGCGCCTGCCGGGCCTGTTCTTCGCCGGGCAGATCAACGGCACCACCGGCTACGAGGAGGCCGCGGCGCAGGGGCTCCTGGCCGGCATCAACGCCGCGCGCTTCGTGCAGGGCCGCCCGGCGGTGCTGCTGCGGCGCGACGAGGCGTACATCGGCGTGCTGGTCGATGACCTGGTCACCAAGGAGATCCGCGAGCCGTACCGCATGTTCACCTCGCGCGCCGAGCACCGCCTGCTGCTCCGGGCGGACAACGCCGACCTGCGGCTGACCCCGCTGGCCGCCGAGCTGGGGCTGGTTGATTCAGAGCGCGCGCGGGCGGTGGAGCGCAAGCGGGCCGCCGCCGAGGAGCTGCTGGCGCGGCTGCGCGGGCGGCGGGTGTTCCCCTCGGCCGCGACGAACGAGCGCCTGGCGGCGGCCGGGATCGGGCCGCTGAACACGGAGGCGACCGCCGAGGAGCTGCTGCGGCGGCCCGATGTCGGCTACGGCCAGCTGGCGCAGGCGCTGGAGCTGCCCCCGGCCTCGCCGGAGGTCGTCGAGCAGGTGGAGATCGCCGCCAGGTACGGCGGCTACATCGCCAAGCAGCAGCGCGAGGTCGAGCGGCTGCAGCGGATGGAGTCGCGGCGCATCCCGCCCGACCTGGACTACGAGCAGGTGCGCGGGCTGCGCAACGAGGCGCGCCAGGTGCTCGCGCGCTTCCGCCCGGCGACGGTCGGGCAGGCGGCGCGGCTGGCGGGCATCAACCCCGCCGACGTGGCCGTGCTGCTGATCGCCCTGGAGCGCAGCCAGCGGCAGCCGGCCGATACGGCGGCGTAGCACAGCATCTCGAAGGCCGCACCCCCATCGCCTTCGACACAGCCTCACCCCGCTCTTCGAAAGAGGAACAGGCGCGGCGTCATGCCGCTCGACCGCACCCGCACCGTCCGCACCAGCTCCCAGCTCCCGCGCTGCTCGGCCGCGACGCGCTCCAGCAGGCGCACCTCGTGCGTCAGGAGGACCATGCGCGCGCCGGGGGCCGCGACGCGGGCCGCCTCGGCCACGATGCGCGGGTAGAGCACCTCGTTGTCGCGGTGCGAGCCGACGAGCTGGCCGAACGGGAGGTCGGCCATCAGCACGCTCACGGAGGCGTCGGGCAGCGGCAGGGCCGTGGCGTCCCACAGCTCCAGGCGCGCGGCGCGGCTGAGCCCGGCGGCGGCGAGGTTCTGGCGGGCGCAGTCCAGCGCGTCCGGGTCGATGTCGCAGCCGATCGCCGCGCGCGCCCGCGTGAGGGCGAGGCGCTCGACGAGCAGCGTGCCCGAGCCGCAGCACATGTTGAGCACCGTGTCATCGGCAGATGGGCCGGTGAGCTGCGCGAGCGCGTGGGCCAGCGTGGCGTTCGGCGCGCCGGGCATGTTGCAGACCCGCCACGGGCGCGTGGCGAGCGGGCGCGGCGAGATGCGCACGAGCACCTCCCAGCCCGGCCCATCGGGCGAGCGGCGCAGGCGCAGCAGCAGGTCGCCCTCTTCGTCCGCCACCTGTAGGCCGGCGCGGGCGGCGAGCTCGGCCTTGAGGCGGGTGAGCACCGCCGAGTCCTCGCCTGCGGCGCTCACCCGCAGGGTCGCGAACGCGCCGGGGCTGTGGAGCGCGCGCACATCCTCGATGGCCGCCGCGAGGCGCTCGAAGTGCTGGTGCCCGAGCAGCGCCTTGGGGCGCGGCACGTCGAACGCGAGCGACCGGTAGACCGCGACGACGCTCCTGAGCGCCAGGAGCGCGCGGGGGTCGCCGGCGTACGTGAAGCGCAGCTCCTCGGGGCGCTCCGAGCGCAGGAAGCGGGCGCGCCCGCCCAGGCGCCCGGCGATCTCGGCGGCGCCGAACTCCTCGAGCCCCGGGAGCGTGTCCGCCTCGAACACAGCCGGCGCGGCGGGGCGCGGCGGGGCGGGTCGTCGTTTTGGTGAGCGGGGCATGCTTTCCAGCGCTAGCCGTTGCGGCGCAAGAACTCTTCCATGAACGACGCCAGCGCCTGGCACCCCTCGAGGTCCATCGCGTTGTAGATCGAGGCGCGGATGCCGCCCACCGAGCGGTGGCCGGCGAGCCCGACCATCCCCTGCTCGGCGGCCTCGGCGACGAACTGCTTCTCCAGCTGCGGGTCCGGCAGGCGGAACGTGACGTTCATGAGCGAGCGGTGCGCCTTCTCGGCGTGGCCGCGGTAGAAGCCGCCGCTCGCGTCGATCGCGCGGTAGAGGGTCTCGGCCTTCTGCCGGTTGCGCGCGGCGATCGCCTCCAGCCCGCCGACCGACTCGATCCAGTCGAGCACGAGGTTGAGCATGTAGACGGCGAAGACCGGCGGGGTGTTGTAGAGCGAGCGGCTCTTCACGTGCGTCGCGTAGCTGAGCATCGTCGGGATGACGCGCCCGCGCCGCGTGGTCTCCGCCGCGCGCTCCAGGAAGGAGTCGCGGATGATGACGACCGTGGCGCCCGCCGGGCCGAGGTTCTTCTGCGCGCCGGCGTAGATGAGCGCGAAGCGGCGGCCGTCCAGCGGGCGCGAGAGGATGTCGCTGCTCATATCGGCGACCAGCGGCAGGTCGCCGGTGTCCGGCAGGTCGTGCCACTGGACGCCCTGGATGGTCTCGTTGGTCGTGATGTGGACGTAGGCGGCCTGCGGGTCGAGGTCGGTGCGGCTCACGCTCGGCATGGCGCGGTACCCGCCGGCCTGCGACGAGACCGCGGCGCGTGCGGCGCCGATCATGCGCGCCTCCTCGAGCGCCTTCTCGGCCCAGGAGCCGGTGACGATGTAGTCGGCCGAGGCGTCGGGCGGGAGGAAGTTGAGCGGCACCATCGCGAACTGGAGCGACGCCCCGCCCTGCAGGAAGAGCACGCGGTAGTCGTCCCCGAGGCCGAGGAGCTGCTTGATGCGCTGCTCGGCCCCGGCGTTGAGCGCCTCGTACTCGCTGGAGCGGTGGCTCATCTCGAGGATCGACATCCCGCGCCCCTGGTAGTCGAGCAGCTCGCGCTGGGCGCGCTCCAGGGCCTCGCGCGGGAGGATGGCGGGGCCGGGGTTGAAGTTATAGACCGGGCTCATGTGAACTCCTTACACTCTTTCGCCGCAGTGCTGCGGGCGATGGTTACGTGAAACCTGCGCGCAGTGTCAGGTATTTGGCCGGAAGCGGCGCACCAGGCGCTCGGTGTAGCTCGGCGCCGCCCGGTCGAAGTGGCCGACGGCGCGCGTCAGATAGGGGCGGCTGACTCGCCGCAGGTAGGTGGCGAGCCTCTCGGCCGCGATGGTGCCCAGGGCCTCGCGGTAGTAGTCGAACAGATACACGTTGCCCATGGTGATCCCGGCCCGGGCGGCGCCGAGGGCGACCGCCGCCGAGACCTCGAGCAGCGACCGGCCCTCGAGGCCGGCGGCGCGCTGGAGCTGGCCGAAGAGCGCGGCGAGGCGCTCAGGGCCGGGCAGCTGGTCGGAGTGGCTGCGCAGAGCCTCCCAGGCGGCGCGCAGGTCGCGCACGTTCAGCGGGGGCACGTCGATCGCATCCGCCATGGTGCCGGAGGTCCCCTCGAGGGCGCGCAGGAGCTGCTCGAAGGACTGGATGTCGGCGTCCTCGGGGAGCGCGCCCGAGCGCTTGAGCTCGTCGACGAGCGCGTGGAGATAGATTCGCGCGCCGCCGATGATATCCGAGGCCGCCGCCAGCAGCCAGATCGGCGACCAGCCGACGGCCAGGAAGCCGGCGAGCTCGATCACGTTGCCCGCAGTCTTGCGGGCGAGCAGGTCGCGGGCCGAGATCGTCTCGTCCGGGAAGATGCCGTGCACGTCGCCGACGATCTCGATGACCAGGCGCAGCAGGCGGGCGACAGTGGCCTGATACAGCCGGGTGCGGCGCACGCTGGCCGGCAGCAGCACCGACGTCGATTCGTGGATGAGGCCCCCAGCGATCGCAGCCAGCGCGCGGGCGGCGCGCTCGGGCAGCGACAGCAGATAGGTCTGAGTCTCGTTCATACGCTCTCAGAGGGCAGAAGTTGCGCGGCGGCCTCGCCTTCCTGGAAGAAGGGCCGGCGGCGCGGCCGCGTACGTTCTGCCAAAAGGGAGATTGGCGGCTGCGGGTGGGCTGGCTTCGCCGCCAGCGCCCACGGCCGCTGATTCTCACCGGACGTTGTGATTGTACACGACGCCCGGCTGCGTGCGTTGTGTTGCAGGGGAGCCTAGCCGATCAGCGGAACGAGCAGCGAGTAGCCGAGGAAGACGCCGGTGGTCTGGATCCCGGTCTTGATATAAACCTCGCCGTTGTCGGACCAGATCAGGCTGACGCCGCCGTCCTGTGAGACGACGAAGACGCACAGGTCGGGCAGGGTGGCGCAGAGGCGCATGGCGGAGCGGTGGCGCGTGCCGTGCTGCTCGGCGTCGAAGGGGCTGCGCTGGCCGCGGAAGGGGTTGCTCAGCTCGTAGACCGGCGCCTGGCGGATGCGGTCCAGCAGGATCTCGGTGCCGAAGCCCACCACGGTCAGGTCGGTGCGCAGGAGCAGCGCCCCGTCGGCGGCGGCGAGGTTGCCGATGAAGGCGCAGGTCTCGGCCAGCCGGCGCTGCGCGTCGACCAGCGAGCCGAGGCTGAACTGGCCCTGCGGCGTGGCCGCGTGGTCGTTCGCGTACTGGCGCACCATATCGCCGTACTGGTGGCGGATATTCATGAATTCGACATAACGGCGGCGCAGGTGGGCGGGGTCGGAGCTGAGCTGATACTTGACCTTCACGAGCTCCCGCTCGCGCGACACCAGCTCGCAGGCGCTCGCGGCGAGGATCAGCGCCCCGCCGTGGCCGCTGCACTGGATGCCGTTGACGATCGCCAGGATCGTGTTGACGTAGGTCAGCCACTCGAACTGGTCCCAATCGCGCAGGACCTCGTAGCGCGGGGGCGTGATCTGGCTGCGGAGCAGCTTCTGGCCCTCGCGGAACAGCGGGTAGGCGCCGAGCAGGTCGCCGGTCGAGAGCGGGCTTTCGATCTGGATGCGCCCGGAGCGCAGCGTGGCGACGACGTAGCTGCCCTGGAACACCGTGAGCTGGCCCGGCGCGTCGACGCGCACCAGCAGCGCCTCGGGGAGCGCGTCGTGGGAGTAGGAGAAGGCCCGGCGGGCGCGCACCCAGGAGGAGCCGAGGTTGAGCAGGCCGCGGATGACAAGCGGCTCGTCCGGGTCGGGCGAGAACTCGACCCAGATCGCCGCCGTGTCGATGTCGCAGGTGACGGCGAGGCGCCGGAGCTCCTGGACGTTGTAGGGGCGGCAGGCCGAGAACGGCCACATCTCGACGATGCGCTCGTGGCCGTGGCGGTGGATCACCTCCGAGCGCATCGTGCAGCAGATCATGAAGCAGAGCGGCCGCCCCTCCTCCTTCTCCAGCCCGGCCAGGTAGGCGACTTCCATCAGCGTGCGCAGCTTGGCCGGGCTGGGCAGCGGCGGCCGGCTGAAGACGACGCCGTCCAGAAAGCTGTCCCAGATTCGCGTGACCTGCTCGGCGAGATCGGCTGGGAAGTGGTAGTCGGGCATGGACGTGCACTTTCGGGCGGGAAACTGCCACTGCGGCGGGCGACGGCGGACGGCCCGCCGCAGTGGCCGGCGCTCATCACCAGGTCGCGTTGCCGAAGAAGTCGCCGTGGTCGCGGGCGACGAACGCCTCGATCGCCGCCCGGCAGTTGCCGAGGCGGAAGGACGGGCCGTGGCCGGGGTACAGCACGCTCTCGTCCGGCCAGGTGAGCACCACATCGCGCAGGGTGCGCAGCATAGCGCGGAAGCCCTCCGTCGACCAGGTCCGGCCCGGGCCGCCCTCGAACAGCGTGTCGCCGACGATCACGCGGTGGTCCGGGGGCAGGATGAACGAGATCATATCTGCGGTGTGGCCGGGGGTGTAGCGCGCGACGAGCGTGCACTCGCCGACCTCGATCGCCTCGCCGTCGCGCAGCGGCCGGTCCACCTGCAGTTGGACGCCTTCGACGTGCGGGCCGGGGTGGGCGAGCAGCGGAACCTGGAGGCGGGCGCGCATCGCGTCGAGCGCGCCAATGTGATCGTGGTGGGTGTGGGTGAGCAGGATCGCGACGGGCGTGGTGTCGGCGAGCAGCTCCGCGAGCGTCTCAGGCTCGGCGCCGGGGTCGATCAGCACGCTGCGGCGGCTCGCCGAGCAGACCAGGACATACGTGTTCATCGGCCATGGGCCGACGGAGCGCGTGCGCAGCTCCAATGGCGTTTGTGTGTCCATCACGGCCTCCTTCGCGCTGGTGTGTGCTGAACATCATAGCACGTCTGCTGGCCGCCGATGGCGATGGCTCGCCCCCGCGCCCTCTGGGGAGGTTGGTCTCCCCATCAGGGAGGCGGTCGGCAACGACCGCGTGCCTCCTGCAGCGGGGCATACGCGGAGGCTCGCCCCGCGCCGGCTGGAGGGGGATGGGGAGGCGAAGCCTCCCCAGGATTCCCGCTGCTCTGCGGCGACGAAGTCGCCGCAGAGCAGCAAAAAAAGGGGCAACGGCCGCGTGACATCTGGCGCCGGGGAGCGCGTGCTGGTGGCGAGAATGCTTTACAGCAAGCGCCGACCTTGACAACTTGTGTCACAACTGGTATAATGCGAACACAAGTTCTAAATTGATAGGTTTTACGTCACCAGAACGCCGTACAGCAAGCACGAGTACACGAAAGAGGTGGAGCGATGACGAACCGCCAGATCGCCGCGGTGCTGTTCAATATTTCCTCGATCCTCGCGCGGCAGCACGCCAACCCCTACCGCATCCGAGCCTACCGCCGGGCAGCCCGCAACCTGCTGCGGCTGCGCCACGAGGTCGCCGATCGAGTGAAGAACGGGCAGCCGCTCGGCATCCCGCGGCTGGGCAAGAGCCTGACCGAGAAGATCCGCGCGCTGGCGGCCGAGGGCCGGCTGCCGTTCTACGAGGAGCTGTGCGGGACGCTGCCGGAGGGGCGGCTGCTGCTGGTGCCGGGGATCGGGCCGACGACGGCCAGCAGGATTCTGAGGGACCTGGGGAAGGCGGACGACGCGACGCTGCGGCGGGCGGCCGCGCTTGGGAAGCTACAGCGGATCTGGGGCGTCGGGCCGAAGCGCGCTGCGGCCATCCTGGACGCCGTGGGGCCGGCCGAGATCGGCGTCCGGCAGGAGCGGCTGGCGATCTGACCGGCTGACACAGACGGGGGACGCGGCACAGGATCGTCGCCCGTTCAGGGAGAGGGGATGCTACGCCAACGGGAGCTGGAGGAGCTGCTTGTCGAGCTCGAGGAGGCCGAGGATGAGCTGCTTGATGCGGCGCTGGACGACGGACCGCCGGAGGAGCCGGGGCTGCGCGCAGACGAGTCTGAGCTGGCAGGCGGCTTTCGCGCGAAGCTGGCGTTCACGCCGCGCCCCTATCAGGAGGACGCGCTCGCGGCCTGGCAGGCCGCCGGTGGCCGTGGCGTAGTCGTGCTGCCGACCGGCGCGGGCAAGACCGTGCTGGCGCTGATGGCGATCGCGCGGCTCGGGCTGCGGGCGCTGGTCGTGGTGCCGACGATCGAGCTGCTGTACCAGTGGCGCGACGCGGTGGTCGAGCGGCTGGGCGTTGCGCCGAGCAAGGTGGGCATCATGGGGGACGGGCGCAAAGAGCTGCGCCCGATCACCGTCGTGACGTACGCCTCGGCGGCGATGCCGAACGCGCCGATCGGCGGCTTCGGGCTGCTGATCTGCGACGAGGCGCACCACCTGCCGGCGCCGGCCTACCGGACGATCGCCGAGCGCAGCGGCGCGCCCTACCGGCTGGGCATCACGGCCACGCCCGAGCGCAGCGACGGCGCGGCGGGCGCGCTCGACGAGCTGATCGGGCCGGTGGTGTTCCAGCGATCGCCCGCCGAGCTCTCGGCCGAGGGGCACCTGGCCAAGTTCCGCGAGAAGCGCCTGTACGTCGACCTGTCGCCGGACGAGGCGCTGCGCTACAACACGCTGATGACCGAGTGGAAGTGGTTTCTGGCGCGCAACCGGCACCAGCTGGCGCGCGGCGGGGACTTCTTCGGCGAGCTGATCCGGCGCAGCGGCAGCGACCCGGCGGCGCGGCAGGCGCTGCGGGCGCACCACCAGGCGCGCATGATCGCGCTCAACGCCGAGGCGAAGATCGGCGTGGTGGCCGAGCTGCTGGCGAAGCACCGCGCCGACAAGGTGATCGTCTTCTCGGAGTACACCGCGCTGGTGGACCGCGTCAGCCACGCGCTGGCGCTGCCGGCGATCACCTACCGCACCGCGCCGCAGGAGCGCAAGCGAATCCTGGCGGCGTTTCGTGGCGGCGCCTACTCGAAGCTGGCGGCCGGGCGAGTGCTGAACGAGGGGGTCGACGTGCCGGACGCGAACGTGGCGATCGTCGTCAGCGGCAACAGCACGGCGCGCGAGCACATCCAGCGGCTCGGGCGCGTGATCCGCCCGAAGCGCGAGGAGGCGGTGCTGTACGAGCTCGTCACACGCTACACCAGCGAGGTCGCCGCGGCGCGCAGGCGCAGGAAGACGGCCGGCGAGCGGCGGCCGCTCGATGAGCAGACGTAGGAGGCGGGAGCTGGAGCCGCCGGCGCGCACCGCATGGAGAGGTTTGGGGAGGCGAGGCCTCCCCAGCATCTTCTTTGTTTCGCCGCAGCGCGGCGAGGATCGCGGAGAGCCATAGGCCCTCCACACCGCCGGCTGCGAGGGCGGTGGAAACGAGGAACGGCAGGCATGGCCTTCAAACTCAGTGACTTCAAGAAGACCACGCGGCGCGGCGAGAACGGGCGCCAGCTCTACCCCTACCAGATCAGGGACGGCCGCTACACCGCGGCGATCGGCTACGCGATCGCGTACTACGAGCGGATGCTCGGGCGGCGGCGGGGCGACTTCGAGGCCGACACGCTGCTGGAGTTCTTCGGCGACCCGCGGCTGGCGCGCGGGCTGGTCGCCTGCCTCGGGCGCACCTATGTCTGGCGCACGCAGACCTTCGCCGAGGCGCTGGGTGAGGAGGCCGCGCAGGTGCTCAGGCGCGCGGGCGTGGAGACGCCGGCGGACCTGCGGGCGCGCTGGTACGGGCTGGCGAACGGCCGCTACGGCGGGTGCATCCTGCCCCACGAGCGCACGGAGGCGCTGGAGTTCCTGTGTGCGCGGCTGACCGACGGCGAGGCGACAGCCGACGAGGCCAGCGTGGCCGATAGCCTCCTGGCGCGCTCCGTGAGCGGGGAGGGGCCCACGGCCGAACCCCGGTCGCCGAAGATCACCCCGGCCCAGATCGAGGAAGGGCTGGCGCTGGACGCCGAGGACCGCCAGGTGCTGATGAAGATCGGGCCGACGCCGGAGCCGGAGGAGATCGTCGCGCGCTACAACTACCACTCGCTCGAGACGGCGCTGTGCCACGCCGAGCGGGTGCGGCTGCGGCTGCGCGGCCCGGTCTGGAGCATCATCAGGAGCGCGCACGCGCTGGCGCGGCGCTACCGGCTGCGCTACGAGGTCAGCGGCGCGCCGCGCTCGCTGTTCGACGAGCAGCTCGAGCTGGTGCTGCACGGCGGGCGGGACGCCCTGGGCGGCTGGACCCGCACCGGGCGGCGGCTGGTGCGGGCGCTGCTGCGGCTGCTGGCGAGCCACCCCGGCTGCCTGACGTCGGGCGAGGCACGGGTGCACCTGAAGGGGGACGCGCTGCTGCTGCGGCTCGACGAGCGGGCGCTGGAGGTGTTGGGGGTGGGCGCCGCCGCTGAGCCCGAGCCGCACGAGGCGTGGGACGCCGACGACGCCGAGGCACTGCAGAAGGCGTGGGGCCGGGCCTACATCGCCGGCCGGACGGCCGGCTGGCGGCTGCGGCGCGACCCGGAGCCGCTGGTGGGCGTCGGCACAGGCTCCGCGCCGCTGCTCATCGTGCCGGACTTCGCGCTGATCCGCGGGCGGGAGCGGCTGGCGCTGTGTCTGGCGGGCGGGCCGTCGAGCGCCGACGCGCTGCTGCGCGATCTGGGCCGGCTGGGCCGCCGGGCGGGCGCGCTGGCGGTCGTGCCCGGCTACGTGGCCGAGCGGCTGCGCTCGTGCCAGGTGCCGGTGGCCACCTACGACGAGCAGCCGGGCGAGGCGGTGCCGCAGCTCGTGGCGGCGCTGGAGCGGGCCTACCCGCGGCGCCTGGCCGACGCGCCGACGCCGTGGCAGCAGCTGGAGCGCCTGGTGGCCGACGAGGGGTTCGTCCCCGAGGAGCGCGCGGCCGAGCTGCTGGGCTGCCCGACGCACGAGGTGGCGCGCACCATCCAGCGCTGGGGCGGCCCGGGGCTGCACGCGCTGGCCGGGGTGGGCGTGTGCGCCCCGGATCTGGTGGACGAGATCAAGGAGCTGGTGGCCGAGGGGGTGCTGGCGATGCGCGCGGCGTAGAGACGCCCCTTCGGCGCCCGATCACCGGACGCTTCTGCGGCCGGCGAACAGGCCGATCAGGAAGCCCACAGCCACGGCGAGCGCGCCCGAGCGCGGTGCCGGCTGGGCCGCCAGCGCCGCCGCGGGGGCCGGTTGCTCCGGCACGCCGACCGCGCGCTCCTGCAGGCGCTCGGGGGACGGCATGCCCTGCTGGGCGCGCTGCTCGTCGGTGACCGCCACCGCATGCGGGGCCGGCTCGATGCGCGAGCCGTGGGTGCGCGCGTAGACCTGCGTGAACTCGGCGCCGAAGAACAGGATCTGCGCCGAGTAGTAGACCCACAGCAGCACCACCACGAGCGAGGCCGCCGCCCCGTAGCTGGAGCTGAACGAGCCGTTGCCGAGGTACCAGCCGAGCGCGATGCGGCCTATCGAGAACAGCAGCGACGTGGCCGCCGCGCCGAGCCACACGTCGCCCCAGGCGATCTCCACGTCGGGGACGAACTTAAAGATCAGCGCGAAGATCGCCGTGGTCACCGCAAAGCCCACCAGGAAGTTCACCACCAGCCACAGCCAGTCCACGCCGGGCAGCACCCCCTGGAAGTAGCCGACGACGCCGGACAGGACCGCGCTGACGACCAGCGATACCAGCAGCAGAAACCCGGTGCCGAGCACCATCGTGAACGAGAAGAAGTTCTGCTTGATGGTGGCCATGATCCCCTGGCCGGGCTTGGGCTGCACCTCCCAGATCGTGTTCAGCGCGTCCTTGAGCTGGCCGAACAGGCCCGCCGCGCCGAACAGCAGCGTGCCGACGCCGATGATGCTGGCGATGATGCCGGAGGCGGGCTTGCTCGCGCCCACGACCATGCTCTCGATCGCCTCCGCGCCCTCGGGGCCGACCAGCCCGCCGATCTGGCCGACGATCTGGCCGCGCGCAGCCTCCTCGCCGAAGACCAGCCCGGCGATGGCGATCGCGATCACCAGCAGCGGCGCCAGCGAGAAGGCGGTGTAGTAGGCCAGCGCGGCTGCCAGGCGCGGCGCCTTATCTTCGTTCCAGTCGTTAAACGTCTGTTTCAGCAGTTCGATCATCGCAGCACCTCGACGTAAAGCGGTCGGCGCAAGCACGTACGCCCTGTCGCAGAAGAAAGGCAAGAAGTCTGCCAGCGCAGTGCCGTGCTACAATACAGCACCGATTTGCGGCCCGAGGAGGCACAGAATGGCCGTTCACCACTTCACGCCGACCCGCTACTACAACACGATCGGCTCGCACGAGCCGGCGCTGCGGATCGCCGATGGGGACACGGTCGAGACGACGACCGTGGACGCGATGGGATTTGACGCGGACGGCAAGCAGGTCGCGGAGCGCGGCAACCCGATGACCGGGCCGTTCTACATCGAGGGGGCTGAGCCGGGCGACACGCTGGCCGTCACGCTCGAGCGCATCGTGCCGAGCCGAACGCGCGGCATCACCGCGATTCGCCTGGCCTCGAACGTCGTCGACCCGGACTACGTGCGCGAGCTCCCGTGGACCGAGCCGGGGCAGCAGGCCGAGTGGCGCGTGGACGTGGGCGCGGGCACGGCGACGCTCGTGCAGCCCGAGACCGCGCTCGGGGCGCTCACGCTGCCGCTCGCGCCGATGATCGGCTGCTTCGGCGTGGCGCCTCCCCGCGGCCAGGCGATCTCCACCGCCACCTCCGGCGAGCACGGCGGCAACATGGACTACCGCGGCTTCGTCGCCGGGGTCACGGCGTACTTCCCGGTGTTCGTGCCCGGCGCCCTGTTCCACATCGGCGACGGCCACGCGCTGCAGGGCGACGGCGAGATCGTCGGGACGGGCATCGAGATCTCGATGAGCGTGCGATTCACCGTGCGGGTGCTGAAGGGCCGGCGGAGCCGCTGGCCGCGCGGCGAGAACGCCGACTACATCTTTACTGTCGGCAACGCCCGCCCGCTGGACCAGTGCGTGCAGCACGCGACGACTGAGATGGTGCGCTGGCTGCAGGAGGACTACGGCCTGGACGCGCCCGGCGCGAACATACTGATGGGCCAGGCGGTGGAGTACGACCTCGGCAACATCTTCGACCCGGCGTACACCATGGTCTGCAAGATGCGCAAGGATCTGCTCAGCAGGCTGAGCAGCCGCTAGACATTGTGGGTGTCCGCGCTGTTGGCGAAGCGGCCAGCGCGGGCACCCACAACGCTTTTCTGCCAGGGAAACGGCGTTTCGGCCTAGGACGGGAAGAACGGGAACAGGCGGCGCATATTCTCAGGCGTCAGCCGCCCGCCGTACTCGCAGCCCTCGAACGCCTCGGCGTACTGCACCTTCCGCCCGATCTCCGCGCCGTACAGCTCGATCAGCTTGTCGCGGAAGCGGTCCGCGTCGCGCCGCATGCGGGCGTCGTAGTGCTGCCGCAGCCAGGCCCGCCGGGCGTCCTCGTCCTCCGGCACCTCGTGCAGGACGCCGCCGTTGTACGGCAGCCACTCGTAGAACTGCGACGTGTGGGCGTGGAACATCTCGTACTTGGCGTCTATCACGTCGTCGATCGCAACCACCACGTCGGGCGTGAACGGGTAGGGCTTCTGGAAGGTGTCGCTCACGTAGACGATCACCGGGTTCACCTCCAGGTGCTCCTGGAAGGCGCACACGTTCGGCACCGTCACCATGTAGGCGGCGTCCTGGACGAGCTGCGACGTGTAGCGGTGGTCCGGGTGGTAGTCGTTCGGGCGCGGCGTCATGATGAGGTCGGGCTTGAACTCGCGGATCAGCCCGATGATCTGGCGCCGGTTCTCGAGCGTCGGCAGCAGCTCGCCGTCGTGGTTGTCGAGCACCTGGTACTCGATGCCGATCACGGCGCCGGCGGCCGCTGCCTCCTTGCGGCGCCGCTGCGCCAGCCGCGCGCCGCCGGTCTCGTGGTGGCCGGCGTCCCCGTTGGTCACGGACACAAAGCGCACGGTGTGGCCCTGGCGCGCGTAGAGCGCCGCCACCCCGCCGGCGGTGAAGTCACAGTCGTCCGGGTGGGCGCCGAAGACCAGCACGCGGAGTTTGTCGTCTGCCATTGCCTCGCTCCTTTGCACAGATGATCACGGCTGTATGATCGAGTAGCTGTACGCAGCCGGCTCAGTGGTGTAGGGCGTCGCGCCGGCCACAACCAGGACGGCGCGCTCTCCTGCGGGCACATCCACCTCCGCCCGGCCGGCCTCGTCCACGGCCACCGGCTCGACCGACACGCCGGCGCCGTAGCGCACCAGGCGCAGGGCCCAGCGCTGGGCGAGGGCGCCGGTGGTGCGCACGAACCCCTGCGCCTGCCAGTCGCCCGTATCCGCCTCGGCGCCGTCGGCGAACCCGATCTCCGGCACCTGGATGTCGTCGAGCAGCAGGCCCGACGCGTTGATCGCCGGGTCGGTGATGAGCCAGAAGCGCAGCAGCACGCGCTTGCCGGCGTAGGGCGAAAGGTCCATCGTCTCGTCGATCCAGCTGCCGCGCTGCCCGCTCAGCGGGTCAGCCCCGGGCGCCCCGCTCACGCCGGTGAAGCCTTCCCCGAGGTTCTGCCCCTGCGGGTCCTCGGCGGTGGTGCTGGCGCCCGAGAGCGTCCGCCAGGTCGCGCCGCCGTCGTCCGAGACGGTGACGTAGGCGTAGTCGAAGTGACGCTCGATCTCGTACCAGGCCCGGAAGCGCAGCGTCGCCTGCGACACGCCCGAGAGGTCGAGCTCGCGCGTCAGCGTCATCACGCTCTCGTCGCCGCGCCCGCTCCACCAGGCGAAGCTGCCGCTCGCGGGCGGGACGCCGGCCAGGCTCACGCTGTCGGCGCCGTCGAAGCGCAGCACCAGCGGGCCGGCGAGCGGGCCGATGTAGTCCGCGCCGAACTGGTGCACGGTCGCGTTCGCGCTGCTCGCCTCCGGCGGGGTGGGCGTCACCGTGGCGGGCAGGAGGCTGTAGGCGAAGCGCCCGTCGCCCACGGCCGGGTCGTTCAGCAGGTTGGCGACCGCCCAGTCGGCGAAGAGGTCGGGGAAGCCGGCGATGTCCGGACGCCGGCGGGCCGCGAGCGCGGCGAGCACGTCCAGTGTATTGCCGCCGGCGCCCAGGACCTCGGCGAGGCCATCCTCGCCGGTGTACTGCTCGTAGAAGTAGCGGGCGAACAGCCGGGACATCCCGTAGTGCGGCAGCGTCGCCTGCCACGCGGTGAGCTGCAGGTCGGGGGCGACGAGGTAGCTGAGCGCGGAACTGTGGTCGACGTAGCCGTTCAGGTCCTCGGCGAGCGAGGCCATCCCCTCGTCGAGCCAGGCCGGGCGCTGCTGGTGGCGGTTCCAGGCGATCATGTGCTGGAACTCGTGCGCCAGGGTTGCGGCGTACGAGTCGGAGCCGACCGGGAAGGAGTTCACGCCGATCACGAACATCTCGCGCTGGTTGCTGAAGCGGTTGGCGCTGCTCCTCACCGCGTCGTCGGACGAGAAGTAGCCGCCGACGCTGAGATTGGTGTTGAGCACCGTGAGGCGCGGGTCGCCGTCCACCCCGGGGGAGGGCTCCTGGCCGAAGAGCGCCCGGTTGCGCGGGTAGATGCGCTCCTCGAACACCCGCGCCGAGCGCTCGATGGCATCCTGCGCGATGTCGACCTGGGTGTCGACGTACATCAGGAGCACCGGCCCGGCGTAGCGCAGCTGCGCCTCCACCTGGCGATAGGTGCCGGAGGCGCGGTCCAGCACCCAGAAGCGCTCGATATCGCCGAGGGCGCGGGGCGCGGCGGGCGTGGCCCGTACGTCCGGTGCTGCGCGTCCGAACGCCGCTGCGAGCGCCCCGCTGTCACGAGGTACTGGCACAGCTCCTGCAATTTGGCGGGGGTTATCGACGAGGGTTCCGTCGGCGGCAACCGCGGCGGTCGGCTCGGCAGAAGGGACAGCGGTCGGCAGCTCCGCCGTCGGCGGCGGGGAGGCGGCCGGCGGGGCTTCTGGAGTGGGCGCGGGCAGGCTTGCGACGGTCGTGGCGGCGGGCGGCCGGGACGTCGGGCGGGTGGTGACACTCGCGGAGGGCGCACATCCTACGAGCAGTGCAATCGCGACAACCAGCCAGCAACGCGGCACGTCGAGCCTCTCCTCTCCTCCGTTGGGCGTGTCGCACGCATTATAGCCGATACGCCCGGCGATGTAACTGAAAGCCGGGAAGCAACGTTTAGTGAAGTGATGGCCTGCTCGCCCTGGCGGGCCTCTCGCGCGGGCGCTCCGCCGGCAGGTGCGCGGGCGAGGCCACCGCGTCAGTCGTGTTCGGAAGAGAGCAGGTGGGCGTGCGCTCGTCCTGCGAGCGTGATCCGGTGGAGGCCCGTATGGGAGTGGAGCTATTCGTTCAGCTTGCGGTTGTGCTGCTGTGGGCCGGGGTGCTCGGCGTGCACACGCGCAGGCTGCTGCGCCTGGCGCGGGTGGAGGTGCCTGGGCTCTGGCGCGACCCTCTTCGCCGGAGCAAGCTCGCCCGGCTGTGGTGGTGGCTGGGGCGCGAGGAGTTCTGGCGCGCGGTGCAGGCCGATGGGGTATACTGCATGCAGCTGACCGTGATGGTCTTCCTGCTCGCCTGGGGGTTGCTGAGCTGAGCCTCCCCTGTGAAAAACCAGAGCCGCCGAACCATGAATGTTCGCTGGATGGCCGTGCTGACGGGCCTGGTCGTTGATGTGCTGCTCTCGACGCTGATCGGCCTGGCCGCCGGCCCCGTCGCGGAGTCGTTCGCCGTGGCGCCCGATCTCACGCGCCCAGGCCACCTCGTGCTGCTGGGCCTGTACCTGCTCTGCACCGCCGTCGGCGGCTATCTCGCCGGCCGCATCGCCGGCGAGCAGCACCTCCTCCACGGCCTGCTGGTCGGCGTGATCGGCGTGATCCTCACCCAGCTCCCGGCGATCGGGGGCGACCCGATGCCGCGCGTCTACGTGGTGGGGAGCGCCGCCGGGTGCCTGACCGGGACGCTGGGCGGCCTCGTGAGCCGCTACCTCCCCCCGCCGCGCCGCTAGGCCGGGCTACTCGACCGGCGTGAGGTAGTCGCCGGCCGCCCAGCCCTCGGCGCCGAACTCATCGCGCACCCGCTGCCATGTCCGCCCCTCGGCGACGGTCGGCTCGCCGATCACGGTCACGATGCTGCTCTCGGGCAGCGTCTTGATCGGCTGGTTGTTGGTGGACGGCTCGATGCGCAGGAACAGCCCCTCGCTGCCGGTGCCGGTCACCTGCAGCTGCTGGCCGATGGGGCTCTGCGGAACAGGGGTCGCCGGGGGAGCTGTCGCGGCCGCCGGCGTGACAGTTGCGATGGACGGCAGCGTCGGCACGAGCGGCTCCTCGGCCACAGGGTTCTCGCCTCGCTGCGGCAGCGGGCTGGGGCCAGGCTGGCTGAGGACGTACAGCGCCACGCCGAGTGCCAGAATGGCCACCGCAGCGAGGATGAAGCGCCAGCCGCCGTACTGGAGCCACAGCGCGAACTCCTGCCGCGAGAACGGCATCGAGCGCGACGTGCGGGCGCGGCCGGCCACACGTTCGCTTCGCCAGTTCGGGTTGAGCGGGTCGGCTGACGATGCGCCTCCACGCGAGAGCTGGTCGGTCGTCGGCTGGTTCCGCCGCATCGCGCGGGTCACCCGTGGGCTCTCATACAGCTCGTCGTCGTCTTCACGCGCCATCGTCTCGCTCCTTTCACGCCCGGGCCTCCGTTCGCTGCGCCCATTATAGTAGCACGGCCGCGGGCCGCTTTCAACACATCTGTTCCGAGGGCGAGCCCTGCTCCGGCGGCTCTGCGGCGGGCAGCTACCGCGTGATCTGGTTGCGCCAGTACTCGAGCAGCTCGTCCACGATCTGCTCCATGCCGATGCGCGGCTCCCAGCCGGTGTCGCGCCGCAGCCGGGAGTTGTCTCCGAGCAGGATCGGCTCGTCGAGCGGGCGGAGCCGGGCCGGGTCGACGCGCACGTCGACGCGCACCCGGCCGCGGGCGCGCACCATCTCGACGATGTCGCCGATGCGCGTCGCCTGCCCCGAGCACAGGTTGTAGACGGTGCCGGGCTTGCCCTTCTGCAGCAGGAGCCACAGCGCGCGGGCCACATCGCTCACGTGGCTGAAGTCGCGCCGGGCCTCGAGGTTGCCGACGAGCATGACCGGCGGCTGGAGGCCGGCCTCGGCGAGGGCCATCTGGCGGCAGAAGGTCTGGATCGAGCAGCGGTCCCCCTGGCGCGGGCCGACGTGGTTGAATGAGCGGGTGACGACCACGTGCAGCCCGTAGCTGTCGTGGTACTGGAGGCCGAGCAGCTCCTGGGCCACCTTGCTGACGCCGTATGGCGAGGCGGGGCGCAGCGGGTGGTCCTCGGCGATCGGCACCTCCTCCGGCGCGACGACGCCGTACTCGGCGCTCGAGCCGGCGATGTGGACGCGCGCGGAGGGCGCGTGGGCGCGCACGGCCTCGAGTAGGTTGATCGTCCCCTCCACATTGGTGCGCATCGTTGTCACCGGCGCGTCCCACGAGGCGGAGGGGTAGCTCTGGGCGGCGAGGTGGTACACCAGGTCCGGGGCGGCGGCGCGCACCGCCGCGCCCACCGCGAAGGGGTCCTCGATATCCCCCTCGTGGACCGTGACCTTCCCGAACAGGTGCTGGATCGGGCGCGGGTCGCTGCGCCAGCGCTTGAACACGTGCAGCTCGACGTCGGGCAGCGTGAGCAGCTCGTCGGCGAGCGCACTGCCGACTGGGCCGGTGACGCCGGTGATAAGGATGCGGGTTGGCATAGGTGAACAGTCTCCCAAGTCCTGATACAATACAGTAGTAGAGGTGCGCGGTGGCCTGGCCCCGCATCCCCCGGAAGGGTTTTGGAGAGGCGAAATCTCCCCAGGCTCTCTCTTTCCGCCGCTGTGCGGCGAGGAAAAAGGCTTCGGAGGGTCCGCGGCCCTTCACACCTCCCCGCGCGGCGGTGGCGCAGGCGGGGCGGCCGCGTACGCCGTGCCAATTATAGCAGCCGCGGGCGCCGGCTCGTGAGGAAGGGCTGGCCCGCGCGCAGAAAGATTGCGGAATCGGCGCATTTCGTCTACAGGCTGTGTGTTGCCTCAGAAACGCCGACGCCCTATAATACTTGAGATTCGGCCAGAGGGCCGGGGCGATGCCCGGCCGGAGCGGGACGGCGCGGAGGAAGGCGGATGGCTCTGATCAAGAAGGCGGGCACCACCAAGGGGATCGGCGCTGCCCAAGGGAATGGTGAGAACGTAGACCCCCAGGGGACGACCACGCCCGGCGCGCAGCGGACCCCGGCGCCGGTGATGCAGCCGGGCGTCGTGCTGCAGGAGCGCTACGCGATCGAGGGCACGCTCGGGATCGGCGGCATGAGCGTCGTCTACCGCGGGCGCGACCTGCGCTTCAAGGACGTGGTGCGCCCGTGCGCGATCAAGGAGATGTACCAGAGCGCGCCGGACTCGAACACGCGGCTGCTCAACCTGAAGAACTTCGAGCGCGAGGCCGGCCTGCTCGCCACGCTCCACCACCCGGCGATCCCCAAGGTGTACGACTTCTTTGAGGAGCACGGCCGCATCTACCTGATCCTCGAGCTGGTGCCCGGCAAGGACCTGGAGACGCTGCTGGACGAGGCCGGCGGCCCGCTGCCCGAGGAGCGCGTGGCGCGCTGGGCGGTGCAGATCTGCGATGTGCTCTCCTACCTGCACAACCACCAGCCCGAGCCGATCGTCTTCCGCGACCTGAAGCCCTCCAACATCATGGCCACGCCCGAGGACCGCATCGTCCTGATCGACTTCGGCATCGCGCGCAACCTGACCCGCGCCGACCGCAAGGGGACGATCATCGGCACCGAGGGCTACTCGCCGCCCGAGCAGTACCGCGGCGTCGCCGAGCCGGTCGGCGACCTCTACGCGCTCGGCGCGACGCTGCACCACCTGCTGACCGCGAGCGACCCGCGGCTGGAGACGCCGTTCACCTTCCACGAGCGCCCGCTGCGCCAGCTCAACCCGAAGGTCTCCCCCGAGCTGGATGCGGTGATCAGCAAGGCGCTCGAGTACGACATGACCAAGCGCTGGGCGTCGGCGGCCGAGATGCGCGAGGCGCTCATTCGGACGCCGACCCTCGCCCCGAGCGAGGCTCCCGCCGGGGCTCGCGCCCCAGCGGCACCCGTGCGCGGCAGGGCGCCGGAGGCCGAGCTGGTCTGGCGCTTCAAGTGCGAGGACGAGGTGCGCTCGTCGCCGTGCGTCTCCGGCGGCATGCTGTACGTCGGCTGCTACGACACCAACCTGTACGCGCTGGACGCCGGGCGCGGCGAGTTCCGCTGGAAGTACCCGACCGAAGGCGGCATCTCGTCGTCGCCGGCGATCTGGCAGGATATGGTGATCGTCGGCTCGGAGGACGGCTCGCTGTACGCGCTGGACCAGCGGCGCGGCTCGCTGCGCTGGACCTTCCGCACCGCCAAGCCGGTGCGCTCGTCGCCGCGGGTCGAGGACCGCGTGATCTTCTTCGGCTCGGACGACCAGCACCTGTACGCGCTGGACGGCCTGCGCGGCACGCAGATCTGGAAGTACCGCACCTGGATGCCGATCCGCTCCTCGGCGTTCGTCACCGCGGACTCGGTCTACTTCGGCGGGGGCGACGGCTACGTGTACGCGCTGAACATCAAGAACGGCGGCATCCGCTGGAAGCAGCGCACCCAGCAGCCGGTGATCTCTTCGCCGGTGGTGCACGACGGCGTCGTGTACGTCGGCTCGATGGACAACTTCCTCTACGCGCTCGACAGCGAGGGCGGCTTCCCGGTGTGGAAGTTCCGCACCAACCACTACGTCAACTCCTCGCCCTGCGTCGCCGGCGGGCGCGTGTACGTCGGCAGCGTCGACGGCTGCCTGTACGCGGTGGAGACGAAGAACGGCCGCCTGGCCTGGAAGTACGAGACAGGCAGCCAGATCACCTCTTCGCCGCGCGTTGCGGGCGGGCGGGTCTACTTCGGCGCGGTGGACGGGTGTATCTACTGCCTCGACGCCGGGACCGGCGCGCTGATCTGGCGCCACCAGACCGATGCGCCGGTGGTCTCGTCCCCGGCGGTGGTCGATGGCCTGGTGTACATCGGCTCGATGGACCACCACGTGTACGCGCTGCGCGCATAGGCTCGTACACGTCGGCAGACAGGCGCCCAGGGTTGCGGCGCACCCGTCGTAGCCGGGAACACCACCCGCGTATGTGAGCATGAGTGTCGGCGATGAGGCCGGGCGCAGCCCGAGAGCCCAACGCTGCACAGATATGGGGATGGCCGATGCAAGACTCCCAGGATAGCTCGCAGGCGGCGCCGCGTGAGATCGGGACGCGGCCGCTGGCTGAGCTGCCGGGCGCGTCCGCGGCACAGGCCGCTCCGGAGGGGCCGGCGGCGCCGCGCGGGCAGCTGGCCGTCGCGGCGCTGCGCGACATCGGCCGGGTGCGGGAGGTCAACCAGGACCACGTGTTCGCGCTCACGGCCACCCTGCCGCGCGAGGGCGGGGACATCCAGATGGGCCTGTTCATCGTCGCCGATGGCATGGGCGGGCACGACGGGGGCGAGGTCGCCAGCCGCATCGCCGTCAGCCGGGCGGCGCGCCACGTGCTCGTCGACCTCGTGGCGCCGGCGCTCGACGGCGACGTCAGCGTGGCGCTGCGCCCGATGATCGCCGCCGCCATCCACGACGCGAACCTGGCGGTGTGGGAGCACGCGCGCGCGATCGGCTCGGATATGGGGACGACCTGCACGCTGGCGCTGCTGCTGGGCCGCACGCTGCACCTGGGGCACGTCGGCGACTCGCGGGCCTACCTGATCTCGCCGGACGCGATCCGCCGCCTGACCGACGACCACACGGCGGTGGGGCGGCTGATCGAGCTCGGGCAGCTCGACCCCGCCGAGGCGCGCGAGCACCCGCTGCGATCCCACCTGTACCGGACCGTCGGGCAGATGCCGGAGGTGGCGGTCGATATCATCACCGAGCCGGTCGGCGATGCCACCCACCTGCTGCTGGCGAGCGACGGCCTGTGGAGCATGGTGGACGACGCGGAGATCCACGCGACCGTGCTGGCCGCGCCCACGCCGCAGAGCGCGTGCGAGGCGCTCGTGGTGCGCGCCAACGAGGCCGGCGGGGACGACAACATCTCGGCGATCGTCGTGCAGCTGCAGTAGCTCGTCTGAAGCCAGGATGCGCTGCCGCCGCTGCTGACCCGCGCGAACCGCTTAACAGACTGCTGGCAACTTACAGCTGAAACAACACTATGGCCCCAGGTATCCGTCTCCAACGTACCCTGAGCCGGGCTGTCGTCGGCGAGAGCGACGAGCAGCAGCTGGTGTACGTGCTGCTGGAGGCGACGCCGGAGGGCCTGCCGGCCCAGCTTCCGAAGCTGCCGCTGAACCTGTGCCTGGTGGTGGACCGCAGCTCCTCGATGCGCGGCGAGCGGCTGACGCAGGTGAAGGAGGCGGTGAGCCGGATCATCGACCAGCTCGGCCAGGAGGACTACTTCTCCCTGGTGGTGTTCAACGACCGGGCGGAGGTCGTGGTCCCGGCGCAGCGGGTGGTGAACAAGGTCGACCTGAAGCACGCGGTGGGCCGGGTGGAGGCCGCCGGCGGCACCGAGATGGCGACCGGGATGGCGCTGGCGCTGCAGGAGATCCAGCGGCCCATGCTCGCGCGGGGCATCAGCCGCATCATGCTGCTCACCGACGGGCGGACGTACGGCGACGAGAGCCGCTGCGTGGAGATCGCGCGCCGGGCGCAGAGGCGCGGCGTCGGCCTGACGGCGCTGGGCGTGGGCACGGAGTGGAACGAAGACCTGCTGGAGACGATGACCGCCAGCGAGAACAGCCGCGCGCGCTACATCGCGTCCGCGCAGGATGTGGTGGCGGTGTTCGCCGACGAGCTGAAGCGGATGCACGCGGTGTTCGCGCAGCGGGTGCGGCTGCAGCTGGCGACGCGCCCGGGCGGGATGGTGCGGGCGCTCGACCAGGTGCGGCCGTTCATCGCGCCCCTGGCGATCGCCGAGGAGACCGATCTCGTCTGGGGCGCCGCGCTGGGCGACTGGACCGGGAGCGAGACGCAGGGGTTCCTGATCGAGCTGGTGATCCCGCCGCTGCAGGTGGGCGAGCACGCGGTGCTGAAGCTGACGCTGCGCTACGACATGCCGGGCTCCTCCCTGCGCGACCAGGTGGCTGAGGATGTGGTGCGCCTGCGGGTCGTGCCTGCCGCGGAGGCGACCTACCTGGTGGATGCGACGGTGAAGCACTGGCTGGAGCGGCTCATGGCCTACCGGCTGCAGTCGAGCGCCTGGCAGGCCGTCGAGGCGGGCCGGATCGAGGAGGCGACGCAGCGGCTGAAGATGGCGAGCACGCGGCTGTTCGACGCCGGCGAGATCGCGCTCGCGCGGACGGTCGAGGAGGAGGCGACCCGGCTGCTGCGCAGCGGGGCCGCCAGCGAGGAGGGGCGCAAGCGCATCAAGTTCGGCACGCGCGGCCTGATCGGGCACGGGTCGATCGACGAGCGCGAGACGAGCACGTGAGCAGCGGGTGTGGCCCGAGGCGGCCGTCCGCGCGTTATCCGCTCCGCACAGGATATGGTTATCTGCAACAACTGCCGCTCGAGCCAGCTGGATGGCACGGTCTTCTGCCTGGAGTGCGGCGCGAGCCTGATGTACGCCGGTGCCGCTGACTCCACCCGCGAGCTGCTTGAGAAAACCGAGGAGCACGGCGGGTCCGGGCTGCACGTGGGGCACGCGGCGGCGCCCAGCTCGGGGATCACGCTGGTGGTGCTGCGCACCAGGCGGCGCATCAGCTGTGAGCCAGGGCTGGAGATGCTGATCGGCCGGCAGGACACAGCGCGCGGCATCGAGCCGGACATCGACCTGGGAGGTGACGGCGGGCACGACGCGGGTGTCTCGCGGCGGCACGCCATGCTGAGCTGGCGCGACGGGGTCTGCTACATCGAGGACCTCAGCAGCGCGAATGGGACGTACCTCAACGGCAAGCGCCTGGCGCCGCAGGTGCCGACGCCGCTGGCGGACGGCGATGAGCTGGCGTGCGGAACGCTGCGCATGCGCGTCGAGATCGGGTGAGCGGGAGCCGGCGCGAGCTGACGACGGAAAGGAGCAACCGTGGCCAAGACCGTTATCCTACACATCGCAGGCGAAGACCCGGTCCTGGCGGATCTGGAGCAGGAGCCGGAGCCGCATCACACCTTTGTGCGCGTGACGAACATGCGCAAGCGGGACGGCAAGGACGTGCCGTATCTGACGCCGGGCGTGCAGAGCGTGATCTTCCCCTGGCACCGCATCACCTTCCTCGAGATCATGCCGAGCGCCGAGGAGCGCGACTCGGTGATCGACTTCTTCCGCACCTAAGGGCATCTGCGGGGCGCCCTCTTGCTCGGCGTGGCGACGAGCTCGCTCTCGGCCAGCAAGGGGGCGCTCGTTGCTGTTGGTGAAGGGCTTCTGCTGGCGGGCCAGCGGCCTGAGCGCGGGGGCGCGCCGCCTCAGCGGAGCCGGCTCACCGTTGACAGATGGGCGGCCGGCGGCTACAATCCGCGGCGAGAGCGGATGTGGCCCGGTGGCTGTCCTCGTCTTCAAAACGAGTGGGCGGGGTGACGAGCCTCGCCGGTGGGTTCGACTCCCACGCGCTCTCGTGCAATAGACTTTGACGAATTTCA
>CALJIC010000132.1 GCA_937974195.1 uncultured Roseiflexaceae bacterium
TTCCGGCGGGGGAGAGCGCGAGAGGGGTCGCAACCCCTCTCGCCCTCAAGCACGCCGCACTTGAGTGATCCACGGGCTCGCAGGCTAGGCATTGGACGGAGGGCGCACTGGCCGTTGGACCGATTGACAAAGACATGTGCTGGTGCTATTCTGACACCAAGCGATCTTCGGGGCAGGGTGAAATTCCCGATCGGCGGTGATGCCGGGAGCGAGGGTCGCGGAGCCAAGGGCTGGCAATCTGGCCCGCGGCGCCGCGCCGAAGCTTCCAGACGAGCCCGCGAGCCGCAAGGCAGGACACCGGTGCAAACCCGGGGCCGACGGTTAGAGTCCGGATGGGAGAAGATCGACGAACCGAGTAGGCGTGTAGGCCGTTCGGCCCACGCGCCGTCCCGTGGCCTGGCGCCGCCGGCCGCGGTCATGCCGTAGTACGCAGAGGCATACGTTGTCGCACCTGACGCATCAAAGGCGCGGGATCTGCGGCGAACGTCTGCGGATGAGTGCTCGCCGCAGCCCGTGAGCGCGGGTGAGCGGCGGCCGGCAGGCCGCGCTGGCGTCAGCGCGCCAGGGCCGCTCGGTATCGAAGAATCCTGCCCCGAAGTCGAATGACTTCGGGGTTTTTTTATGTGCCAATGAAGGGCGTTGCGATGGTTCGAGACCTTATCTTTCGGTACAGCGCCGGTGCGCGGAGCGAGGGGCGGCGGGACCGGCGGGGCGAGCGCGCGCGGCCCAGCTCCTCGGGCGCGTGGATGGCGGTGTCGCTGCTGCTGCTGGTGGCCGTGTGGCAGCTGATCGTCAGCGTGCAGGGCTACCCGGCGTTCATCCTGCCGTCGCCGGGGCTTGTGGTGAGCCGGCTGGCAGCGGAGCTGGCGGGCGGCACGCTGCTGCACCACGCCCGCCTCACCTTCACCGCCGCCGCCGGCGGCTTCGCGATCGCGCTGGCGGCCAGCCTGGCGCTCGGCTACCTGCTGGCGCACACCCCCCGCCTGGAGCGCGTGGTCGCCCCGCAGCTCGCCGCGACACAGGCGGTGCCGGTGGTGGCGATCGCGCCGCTGATCATCCTGTGGCTCGGCGTGGGCATCGAGGCCAAGATCGTCGTCGCGGCGCTGGTGACCTTCTTCCCGATTCTGAGCAGCACGATCGTCGCCCTGCGCGCGGTGCCGCGCGAGCTGCTCGAGATGGCGCGCATCAGCGGCGCGAGCGGCTGGCAGACGCTGCGGCTGGTCGAGCTGCCGCTGGCGCTGCCGGGGATCTTCGGCGGCGTGAAGGCCGGCCTGGCGCTGGCGACGACCGGGGCGGTGGTGGGCGAGTTCGTCGGCGGGCGCGACGGGCTGGGGGCGCTGATCAACATCGCCCGCGGCCTGTTCGACACGCCGCTGATGTTCGCCGCGCTGGTGATGCTGGCCGGCATGACCCTGGTGTTCTACCTGATAGCGACGCTCCTCGAGCGCGCGCTGGTCCGCTGGGAGCCCTGACCGGCGGTCTGTGCCGGCGTGTCGAGAGAAACTGTGTCAGCTTGTTACGAGCAGAGGGAGTAGCGATGTTTCGCGCTGTGATGGTTCTGGCGGTGGCTGGGGCGCTGCTGGCGAGCTGCGCGGGGCTGCCGGGGGCGGCTGAGCCGACGCCGCAGGCGCGCCGCGAGGTGATCCTGGCGATGCCGTACATCCCGAACGTGCAGTTCGCCCAGTTCTACGTGGCGGACAGCAAGGGCTACTACGCCGAGGAGGGGCTGTCGGTCACCTTCGACTACAACTTCGAGACCGACGTGGTGCAGCGGGTGGCGCAGGGGACCGTGCAGTTCGGGATGGCCAGCGGCGACTCGGTGCTGCTGGCGCGGGCGCAGGGCCTGCCGGTGGTGACGGTGGCGACGAACAGCCAGCGCTTCCCGACGGTGTTCTTCAGCAAGCAGAGCGAGAACATCACCACGCCGGATGACCTGCGCGGCAAGACGGTCGGCATCCCGGGGCGGTTCGGCGCGAGCTACATCGGGCTGCTGGCGCTGCTGTACGCGACCGACATCCAGGAGAGCGAGCTGAATATCCAGGAGATCGGCTTCGCGCAGGTCGCGGCGCTTGTGGAGGACAAGGTGCAGGTGGCGAGCGGCTACGGCAACAACGAGCCGGTGCAGCTCGCGCGGCAGGGCATCCCGGTCAACGTGATCCGCGTCGCCGACTACTACCCGCTGGCGTCGGACGGGATCATCACCAGCGAGCAGATGATCGCCCAGCAGCCGGATGTCGTGGAGGCGTTCGTGCGCGCGACGATGCGCGGCATGCGCGACGTGATCGACGCGCCCGACGCGGCGTTCGAGACCAGCCTCGAGTACATCCCCGAGCTGAAGACCGACTCGGAGGCCCAGCAGCTGCAGCGCGCGGTGCTTCAGGAGACGCTGCCCTACTGGCAGAGCGATCTGACCCAGAGCGAGGGGCTGGGCGTCACGGACGAGGCGAGCTGGCGCGCGACGCACACCTTCCTGCGGGACAGCGGGCTGCTCAAGCAGGACGTGGACATCACGAAGGCGTTCACGAACCAGTTTGTCAAGTAGTGGAGGGCTGTTGGCCCTCCACGCCTCCCCGTAATGCCCGCACCCCGGTGGGGTTGGGGAGGCAAGCCTCCCAAGAATTTCCGCCACTCTGCGCCTGCAAAGCAGGCGCAGAGTGGCGGAAAAAGTATTCGTGGAGGGCGGCACGCCCTCCACACCTCCCGGCGCAAAACAGCCCCGGAGGAGAGCAGCCCTCCACACCTCCCGGCGGGCGTGCTGCCTTTTACCGCCTGGCGGGAAGCAGCCCTGGCGGGCGTGCCGCCCTCCACATCCCTCGCTGGAGGGGTTTGGGGAGGCGAAGCCTCCGAATCGGTTTTACGCATGTTACAATGTGCAAAGAGACGCACCGCTCGCCACAGAACACGCCATGCGCTTCGACGCCATCCTGTTCGATCTTGACAACACGCTCTACCCGGCCAGCGCGGGGGTCGGCGCGCGCCTCGAGGAGCGCATGACCGCCTACGTCCAGCGGATCGTCGGGTGTGACCTGGAGACGGCCAGGCGCCTGCGGCAGGCGTACTTCCTCAGCCACGGCACGACGCTGCGCGGCCTGCAGAACGACCACTCGTTCGATGTCGAGGACTACCTGAGCTTCGTCCACGAGCTGCAGCTCGAGGAGCTGCTCGCCGCCGACGCCGAGCTCGACGCGCTGCTCGAGCAGGTGCCGGCCGTGAAGGCGATCTTCACCAACGCGCCGTCCGAGCACGCGCGGCGGGTGCTGGGCATCCTCGGCATCGAGCGCCACTTCGACCGGATCTTCGACATCCGGTTTGCGGAGTTCCTCCCGAAGCCGCACCCGGCCGCGTACCGCCGCATCCTCGAGACGCTCGACGTTGCGGGCGAGCGCGCGGTGCTGATCGAGGATACCCCGCGCAACCTGCCGCCGGCCCGCGAGCTGGGCATGCTCACGGTGCTGATCGGCGAGCCGAAGCCTGACCTCCCCCAGCCCGATATCGTCGCGCCCGATGTGCGCCACGCGCTGCGGATACTGCAGAATGGTCACGGAGGGTAAAGCCGCGATCGCCCGCTCGCGGGAGCGAGTCTCGGTCACCTCCGCCTGGCTCGGCGCGCTGATGCTCCCGTAGACGCCGGGGCCGGCAGCAGTACCTCCTGAATCCCTCAAGAGCTTAGGCCAGCCCCAGCTGGCGCCTGAGCCCGTCGACGTCGGTCACGGGCAGCTGGCAGGTGTAGTTCTCGCACACGTAGGCCGTGGCCCGGCCGTCGATCATGGCCCGGCCCTCGAGCAGCGGCGAGGCCACCGCGGGCGGCTCCTCGCGCGGATCGCGCAGCAGCATCACCTTCCCCGGCAGGAACGGGCGCAGCACCGCCTCGGCCAGCGCCCGGGTGTCGGCGGCGCTCGGGTCGCCGACCAGCGCGACCTCCTTCGGCGGGAACAGCGCGAACTCGGCCGCGGCGAGGTAGCGCCCGAAGCCGGTGGGGAAGCGCTCCATGAACGGCTGCACGCCGCTGAGCACCGCGAGCGCGCGCTCGCGGTAGAGCTGGCTGTCGAAGATCACCGCCAGGCGCAGCAGGACGTCGGCGGCGGCCGAGTTGCCGCTGGGCGTGGCGTTGTCCCCGGTGTCGCGCGGGCGCACCACGAGCTGCTCGTGGTCGGCGGCGGTGTCGTAGAACCCCTGGATGCCATCGTCCCAGAAGTCGGCGAGGAGCGTGTCGGCGAGCGCGCGGGCCTCGAGCAGCCAGCGCGCCTCGAAGGTGGCCTCGTAGAGCGCCAGCAGCCCGTCGGCCAGCAGCGCGTAGTCATCGAGGAAGGCGCGCGTCGCGCCGGCCCGGCCGTCCTTCCAGCTCCGCAGCAGGGCGCCGTCCGGGCGCCGCAGCTCGCGCAGCACGAAGTCGGCGCAGGCGCGGGCCGCGTCGCGGTAGTCCTCGCGGCCGAGCGCCACGGCGGCCTGGGCGAAGGCGCGGATGGCCATGCCGTTCCAGGCGGTGATCACCTTGTCGTCGAGCGCGGGCTTGGGGCGGCGCTCGCGCACCTCGAAGAGCGCCCGCCGGCCGCGCGCGGCGATCTCCTCGACCCGCTCGACCGGCATGCCCATCACGCGCGCCACCTCGGCCGGGGAGCGGCGCACGTGCAGGATGTTCTTGCCCTCGAAGTTGCCGTGGTCGGTCACGTCGTACAGCGCCGCGAAGACCATGGCGTCGTTGCCGAGCGCCTCGCGCACCTCGGCCGGCGTCCAGACGAAGAAGGCGCCCTCCTCCTTGTGCGCCGCGTCCGGCGACGGCAGCGAGTCGGCGTCCTGGGTCGAGAAGAAGCCGCCGTCCGGGTGGCGCATCTCGCGCAGCAGGTAGTCGAGCGTCTCCTCGGCGACCCGCCGGTAGAACGGGTCGCCGGTGGCCTGGTGGGCCTCGACGTAGACCCGCGCGAGCTGGGCGTTGTCGTAGAGCATCTTCTCGAAGTGCGGCACGAGCCACTCCTCGTCCACGCTGTAGCGGTGGAACCCGCCGCCGAGCTGGTCGTACATGCCGCCCTCGGCCATGCCGCGCAGCGTGCGCTCGAGCATCTCCATGCCGCGCGCCGCGCCGGTCCGGGCGGCGTAGCGCAGCAGGAACTCCAGCGTCGTGGGCTGGGGGAACTTCGGCGCCCGCCCGAACCCGCCGTACGTCTCGTCGAACTGGCTCTCCAGCGTGGCGTAGGCCGCGTCGAGCGTCGCCGGGGTGAGGTTGCCGGCGGGCAGGCGCGCGACGGCCGCCTCGCGCATGCGCTCGACGAGCTCCTGGCCGGCCTTGAGCAGCTCGTCGCGGCGGTTGGCGTAGGCGTCCGCGACGGCGGTGAGCACCTTGCGGAACGAGGGCATGCCGTAGCGGTCCTCGGGGGGGAAGTACGTGCCGGCGAAGAAGGGCACCCCCTCGGGCGTCATGAACACCGTCATCGGCCAGCCGCCGCCGCCGGTCATCGCCTGCACCGCCGTCATGTAGATGTTGTCGATGTCGGGCCGCTCCTCGCGGTCAACTTTGATGCTCACGAACTTTTCGTTGATGAGCCGTCCGGTCTCTTCGTCCTCGAACGACTCGTGCATCTGGACGTGGCACCAGTGGCAAGCGCTATAGCCAACGCTGAGAAAAATAGGCTTATCTTCGAGCTTTGCCTTGTTGAACGCCTCTTCTCCCCAGGGGTACCAATCCACAACATTATGGGCGTGCTGAAGCAGATACGGGCTCGTCGAATTGATCAAGCGATTTGTGTATTTGTGATGGCTGCCGTTCGTCGCCATGGGTGCGATCCCCTTTCATATCCAACCCTTGCATTGACAAATCGCCAACACAGCTTCCGTCTGTATGATCTGACAGGCCTTACGCGGTGGCCTCGTTCCCGCACCTCGTGGGGAGATGCCGCAGCACCGCTGCGCGCACGTCCTCATCCTGAAAGGATGTGTCTGGATGTGACGGCGGAGCCGCCACACCCAGACACACGTCTCCGACGCGCCCCTGCGCGGCGCCGATGTGGGCGGTCGCGCGCTAGGCCGCCGCCCCGTCGCTGGACCGGCGCATGTCCACGATCAGCAGCACGAGCAGTGCCACCTCGATCAGCTTATCGATGTAGGCGATCGTACTTCGCTCGCCGGCGACCGCCCAGCCGATGATCGTGACGGCGGTGAAGGCCATCAGGGCGTAGCGGATGAGGCGGCGGTAGGGGGCCAGCTGCGGCAGCAGCAGCGCGACGGCCAGCGCGATGTAGCCCAGGCCGTTCAGGTAGAAGAGGATCAGGTTCGTGGGGATGGCGAGCATAATGTGGATGAGCGCCGTCGCGAGGGCCAGGACGAGGATGCCAAGCTGGAGCGGCCCGATGCGTGTCTGTGCCACGTTCATCTGTGTCCTCCTGCACTATGCCAGCTCTCGAGCGCGTAGCGCCGGTCCGCCACCTGGCGCGACTCCCAGAACCGCGTGCGGTACGGCTCGCGCCGCTCGACCATCGCCAGGCAGCGGGCGAAGTTGCGGGCGATCAGGTACGACTCCGCCACCCAGATCAGGTCGAATATCAGGAACAGCCCCCACAGGCAGAAGCTGTCGGCCACCGGGTGCCCGACGCGCCCGGCCGGCTGGTTCGTCCAGGGGTCCTCGGGCAGATAGCGGACCGCGATGGAGCCGGTGCGCTGCGCCTGCTCCCAGGCCGCCGGGCTGATCGGCACCCACTGGCTGCTGCTGCTGAGCGGGCTGCGCGCGTGGTACGTGGCCGGCGAACCGGCCACGCCGAAGCGGTAGCGGATCTCGGGGCCGCGCGACCCGCTGCGGTGCTCCACCACCTCGGCGAGCGCCGTGCGGGCGCGGCTCGCGTCCTGCAGCGCGACGAGCCGCAGGAACGAGTCGAGCGTGTAGACCTCCATGAGCAGCAGCGGCGCCAGCAGCAGCCAGATCACGAAGTGATGCGGGATCGGGCGCAGGACGAACATGGCACGCCCCCCGTCATGCCAGCCGGGATGCTCACTCGTTCTCGGCGAACGGGCCGTGCTCGTCGTAGCGCTCCCAGAGCGGGTGACGGGCACAGGCCAGCCGCTTGATGCCGGGGGTGAGCATGAGCTGGCGCGCCTCGGCGGCGGTGGTCACGTCCAGGTCCACCTCGCCGGCGCGGAAGCGGGCCATCGCATCTTTGTAGGCCTCGCTCACGCCGAGGTTCGCCAGCGCGGCGATCAGGTGGCCGGTGATCGACGGCTCGGTGCTGGCGGCCAGCCGCTCGCGCAGCGCCGCCACCACCGGCTCGCGCAGACCCTCGTCGACGGCGACGGCGCAGCCCAGGGCCATGAGCGCGGCGCCGCGCTGGTCGATCGTGTAGCTCTCGTCGTCGAAGATCGCCCAGAGCTGCTCCACAGCGGCGCTCCCCAGGCGGCCGATGATCTGCGGGATCTCGTTCGCCCAGATCACGCGCAGGTAGCCGCTCCCCTGGCGATCGAGGCTGAAGGCGCGCAGCAGCGGCTCGATGATCCGCGGCGAGCGCAGCTCGCCCAGCAGCCGCAGCGCGTGGATCGGCGCGTAGCACTCCGGCGGCGCGCCCTCCAGAAGCTCCACGTCGCACGCCAGGTCCAGCAGCGGGCCGACCGCCGCCTCGCCCGCGTTGGTGATGTTCTGCGCCAGCCGCTCCGTGGGGCGCAGGCCGGCGCGCCGAAGCTGCTTGACGTAATCTGCGGCGGCGAAGTCAATGGTCATGTAAGGGCTCCAGAGTTTCTTCGTGTCAGGACGTACGGGATGCTGCAGTATGTCGCGTGGGGCGGTCTCGAGGGCGCAGGCGTCCCGAACACTCATTCCTGCCGCTCTGAGGCGGCATAGCCGCGGAGCGCCGGGGAAGGGGTGCTTGGGGAGGCGCGCGGCCTCCTGCGCTCACACCACACCGAACCTGTCTGTTCGCAACATCTGTAGCGACAGATTATACACCGCGGCGGCGATGATGTCGCGGGCGAGCTTCGAGGGGACGGCCCGGCGGGATGTATGGCGCTGAGAGGCCCCTAGTCCGGCCACAGGCCGGAGGCGAGGTAGTCGGCGATCGGCCGGAAGGTGCGGCGGTGGTGGATGGAGGGGCCGTGCGCGCGGAGCGCCCGGTAGTGGGCCGGCGTGCCGTACCCCTTGTGCAGCTCGAAGCCGTACATGGGGAGCGCCCGGCCCAGATCGGCCATCAGGCGGTCGCGGGCGACCTTGGCGACGATCGAGGCCGCGGCGACCGAGAGGCAGCGCGCGTCGCCCTTCACGAGCGCCAGCTGCGGGCAGGGCCAGCCCTTCAGCTCGACGGCGTCGATCAGCAGCGCGTCGGCCGGCCGCGACAGGCGCAGCAGCGCCACCTGCATCGCCAGGCGCGTGGCCGCCAGGATACCGTGGGTGTCCACCACGTGCGCCGGCACCGCCCCGATCGCCCAGTCCTCCGCGATGCTGGTGATCCGCTCGGAGAGCATCTCGCGCTGGTGGGGCGTGAGCTGCTTCGAGTCGTCGACCCCGTCGAGCAGCTCGCTGTCCAGCAGCGCCTCGTCGGGAAGCACCACCGCGGCGGCCACCACCGGCCCGGCCCAGCAGCCGCGCCCGACCTCGTCCACGCCGGCGATGCGGCGGTGGCCGGCGGCGCGCAGCCGCAGCTCCTCTTCGGCGGTGGGGCGTATGCGCTTCTGTGAAGTTGCCGGCATAGACCTTAGGGTTGCAGCGTTCCGACGACGTAGTGGACCTGGCTCCCGGGCGCGGGCGCGCGCTCGTAGGCGACGCGAAAGCCGGAGCCGGCGAGCAGCTCGCCCAGGCGGCGCTGGGAAGCGGGCACCGGCGCCGCTCCGGCGGCGTCGTTGGCTGCCGGGTGCGGCACGCGCGGCGAGCGCTGGAGGGTCAGCCGATAGGCCAGGTCGATCGCCCGGTGGTAGAGCGAATCCCCCTCCAGCTCGGCCCACAGCGCGACCGCGACCGTCCCCCCCGGGCGAAGCACGCGGCGGATCTCGGCCGCCGTCTGCGGGTCGGCGATGTACTCGCT
The DNA here is from genome assembly GCA_937974195.1 of uncultured Roseiflexaceae bacterium. Taxonomy (GTDB): domain Bacteria; phylum Chloroflexota; class Chloroflexia; order Chloroflexales; family Roseiflexaceae; genus CALJIC01. The sequence goes on from CALJIC010000132.1 coordinate 8,991, forward strand.
GGGGAAGGTCGCCACGACCGTGTCGACCGTGGCCGAGGAGAGGGGGATCGCGCGCGCGTCGGCGCGGAGCAGGTGGGGCGGGGCGGAGGCGCCGGCGTTCCTGCGCGCCAGGGCGATCATCTGCGGCGAATGGTCCATCCCGATCGGCGCCACGCCCGGCTCGCCGGCGAGGGCCTGCTGCAGGAAGCCGGGGCCGCACCCAAGCTCGAGCGTCCGGCCGCGCGCGTAGCGCCGGGCGGTGAGCACCCAGCTGCGCCAGCGCCCACCCGACACCGCCGCCGCCACCAGGTCGTAGCTCCAGGCGAACTCGCGGTACAGGCGCTGGAAGAGCCAGCGGACCAGGCGTGCGTACATGGTTATTGCAGACAGAGCCTCAGCGGGGCGCCACGCCGCCTCTGCGCTGCCGGCGCGGTCCGCCGCCGAAGAAACAGAAGGGCTCGAGGCCGCCGTCCCCGAGCCCTCGCCCCGGCAGCCGCCGGACAGAGTCTCCAGCCGTTACCGGCGCTCCTTGATGCGGGCCGCCTTGCCGGTGAGGCCGCGCAGGTAGAACAGGCGCGCGCGCCGCACCTTGCCGCGCCGCACCACCGAGATGCTGTCCAGGCGCGGGGCGTGGAGAAGGAAGGTGCGCTCGACGCCGATGCCGTGCGAGGCGATGCGGCGGATGGTGAAGTTCTCATTGATGCCCGAGCCGCGCTTGCGGATGCAGACGCCCTCGAACTCCTGCACGCGCTCGCGGTTGCCCTCGACCACGCGGACGCCGACGCGCACGGTATCCCCGACGTTGAACTCGGGAATGCCTTCCTTGAGCTGGCGGCGCTCGATCTCCTCGATGATTTGCTGGGACATGTCCTCGCTGCTCCATCACATAAAAGAGCAGGGGGAGCGCCGCGCAGCATACGCGGCGCCACCCTGCCTGTTTCACGCACTGCGGCGGATTATAGCATAGGGTCGCCCGATGGGCAAGTAACGCGCGCCCCTACGCGCTCCGGCTCAGCGCCAGCGGCTGGCCGGCCGGCATGGCCGCCATCGTTGGCTGGGTGCCCATCCGCCGCCCGAGCGCGTGGATCACATCGGCCACCACCGACACGACCTCGTCGGCGTCCTCCTGCGGGATGCTGAGCGGCGGCGCCAGCTGGATCACCGGGTCGAGCCGGTCGTCGGCGCGGCAGATCAGGCCGCGTCGCTTGAACTGCTCGGAGAGCCAGGCCATCAGGTTCGGCTCCTCCAGCGGCTCCATGCTGGCGCGGTCGCGCACCAGCTCGATCGCCATGAACAGCCCCATCCCGCGGATGTCGCCCACGTTCGGGTGATCGCCGATGGCGGCGCGCAGCTCACGCATCATGTAGTCGCCCATCGCACCGGAGCGCTCGCAGAGCTGCTCCCGCTCGAGGATGGCGATGCTGGCGAGCGCGGCGGCGCAGCTCGCGGGGTGCCCGCCGAACGTGATGCCGTGCATGAACTTGTCGTCCTCGTCGCCGAGGAAGGCGTCGCCGATCTCGGGGCGCGCCATGACCGCGCCGAGCGGCGCGTAGCCCGAGGTGATGCCCTTGGCGCATGTGATCAGATCGGGCACGACGCCGAACGCGGAGGAGCCGAACCACGCCCCGACCCGCCCGAAGCCGCAGATCACCTCGTCGGCGATGAACACGATGCCGTAGTGGTCACAGATCTCGCGCACGCGCTGCAGGTAGCCGGGCGGCGGGACGATCGCGCCGCCGCTGTTCTGCACCGGCTCGAGGATCACCGCCGCGACGGTCTCGGGGCCCTCGAACTCGATGATGCGCTCGATCTCGTCGGCGCAGTAGAGGTTGCAGGCGCTCTCGTTGGCGCACGCGTGGCAGCGGAAGCGGTGCGGCAGCGGCGCGTGGCGCGCGCCGGGCACGAGCGGGCCGAAGCCGTTGCGCACGCCGGTGAGGCCGTTCACCGAGAGGGCGCCCATGGTCGTGCCGTGGTAGGCGACGCGGCGCGAGATCGTCTTGTAGCGCTCGGGGAAGCCGCGGCGGCGCTGGTAGGCCTTGGCGAGCTTGAGCGCCGTCTCCACCGCCTCGGAGCCGCCGGTCACGAAGAAGGTGCGCGTCCGCGGCCCCATCGGGCTGAGCTCGGCCAGCTTCGCGGCGAGCTGGATCAGAGGGAGGCTGGGGAAGGAGAACGGGGTGGCGTACGGAAGTTCCATCAGCTGGGCGGCGATCGCCTCGACGATCTCGCGCCGCCCGTAGCCGGCGTTCACGCAGAAGAGCCCGGCAAGCGCGTCGATGTACTGCTTGCCGTCCTGGTCCCAGACGCGCGACCCCTCCCCGCGAACGAGGATGGTGGGCCGCGCGCCGGTACTGCTCATGTGCCCCATCTGGAAAAAGTGGAGCCAGACGTTGTCAGCGAGGGCGCGCTGCAACGCCGGATCGACCGGAGACATTGGTTCCTCCTGATTAGCTTGTCTCGGATAGCTTGTGCTTAGTGTGACCGTCTATTGGGCCTGTACGCTTGCTTGCTGCCCCCCACCAAGCGCATCAGGGGCAGGGCGCGCTCAGTTGCTTACTTTCTGGTCTTTTCGCACGCACCTCCTCATCAAGCCTTTCGGAGCAATGCCTCCAGTTTGACCACCGACCGCCGTTCGCCGGCTCCTTCGCGTGCGCTCGGGGCGGCCTCGGGCCGTCGATCGTCGGAGATCCACCAGGGCACTTTGTTCAAGGGCGGTCCGCCGGAAGGCGTCACCGGCGGGTCGTCCTGGGATCTTACCCCGCAGGGCGGGGCAGGGTGATATGAGGGCGTTACCTCCGTCCCAGGCCTGGGCAACTACCCATCGGCTGACCTAGCGGAGGCGCAGAGAGGAGCGCGAACAGGTCAGGAGCGCGCTTGCGAGGCGGTTCCGCCTGTCCATCGTCCCCACGGCGCCGGCGCTCGTCCGGCCCAGCGGCGGGGAAACGTCGTTCTCGACGCTATCTGCCATCCCTTCGAAACACTGCGACAATTTGCACAAAGCGTACCAGAGCTGCTACTGAGAGCTCGTCTCCGGCGCGGGCGCCTCGGCGTCCGGCTGCTCCCGCACCAGGCGCATCACGCGGAACGCCTCGGCGTAGGGCAGGCCGGCGGCCTTGCCGATCTCGGCCGCCCAGTCGCGCAGCCACTGGCCGTCGCCGACCTCGACCTGGCTCTTGTGGCAGCGGAGCGCCTCGATCTTGCGCTCGATGCCGGCCGAGATATCAACGTGCACCACGTGCGGCCCCTCGCTGTCGGTGATGTACAGCTCGCGCACCTGGTGGGGCTCGTAGCCCTCGGCGAGCAGCTCGGGGAAGATCGGGCGGGACACGGCGCTGGGGAACACCGCCGTGACCGCGGCCTCGGCGGCGGCCCGGTGGTCGGCGTGGTTGATGTACTCATCGCCGTAGAAGAACGCCGTCGGGTCGCCGCACACCACCCTATCCGGGCGGAGCTGGCGGATGAGGCGCGTCAGCTCCCGGCGCAGCTGAAGCGTCGGCTCGAGCGTGCCGTCCTTGTACCCCAGGAAGAAGACATCCTTGACGCCGCAGACGGCGGCGGCGGCGCGCTGCTCGGCCTCGCGGATCTTCACCAGCTCCACGAGATCCTGGTTCGGGTCGTTGCTGCCGGCGCTGCCATCGGTGACGATGCAGTAGTACACTTCGGCGCCCTGGTCGGCCCAGACGGCGGCGCTCCCGCCCATGCTGAACTCCGGGTCATCGGGGTGGGCGAAGATTCCGAGGACGCGAAGCGGTCGATTCTCAGATACGGTCATACCTTGTAGCTTCCTGCAGATCCTTCATGCATGCAGTGTACACCATGGGCTTGGGGTCTGTCTAGGAGGCTCTTCGCTTTCTGGGCTGACGCG
>CALJIC010000133.1 GCA_937974195.1 uncultured Roseiflexaceae bacterium
GATGGGCGCCCTACGTCGCGATCGCGGCCATCATCGCGCGCACCGCCGCGAGCTCGTCCTCGTTGACCGTGTGGCCCATGCCCGGGTAGATGCGCTCGTCCACCGCCGCCCCGAGGCGCCGCAGCACCTCGGCCGTCTCGTGGACGCGACCCACCGGGATGTGGGGGTCCACATCGCTGCAGCCGAGCAGCACCGGGGTCCCGTCGAGCGAGCCCGGGTAGTCGCGCGGGGTGCCGGTCGGGCCGATCAGCCCGCCGCTGAGGCCGACCACCCCGCCGTAGCGCCGGGCGTTGCGCGCCACGAACTCGGTGGCCAGGCAGGCGCCCTGCGAGAAGCCGAGCAGGATCGTGCGCTCGGGCGGCAGGCCCGCGGCCTCGAGGCTGGCGAGCGTGTCGGCGAGCACCTGGAGCGCCGAGGAGAGCCACGGCTCGTTGCTGGCGATCGGCGCCATGAAGCGGTTCGGGTACCAGGTGCCGCCGGCGGCCTGCGGCGCCAGGTAGGCGAAGTCGGGGTGCGGCAGCTCGTCCGCCAGCGTCATGATGTCGGCGGCGCTCGCGCCGCGGCCGTGGACGAGCACCATCGCCGCGCGGGCCTCGCCCAGCGGCGCGCCGCGCTGCAGCAGCGGCTGGCCTTGATGCAGATTGCTCATAGTCCGTGATTATAGCACGCCGCGGCCGCCGCGCTGCCAGCTGAGCCGACGATCAGGGCGCCTCGCGCTCCTGGAGCCGGATCAGGCTGCGGGCGAGCATCACCAGCCCGTCGATGTTGAAGGGCTTCTCGACCGCGACCGCGTTGAGCGCCTCGATCTGCGGCTTGAGCGTGCGCAGCAGGAGCGAGTCGGCCGAGTAGACGATCGCCGGGGTCGAGGCGGTTCGCGCCTGCTGGCGGAGCTGCCGGAGCAGCTGCAGCCCTGCGCCGATGTGCTCCATGTGCATGTCCGAGATGACCAGGGCCGGCGTGTGCTGCTGAAGCGTCTCTATGGCCTCCGCCGCGGACGAGCAGCAGGTGACGGTATAACCTTCGTCCTCGAAGACTTCGTGGAGCAGCACTTGTATCGCGCTGTTGTCTTCTGCCAGAAGGATCTCTGAAGACTCATGCCCCACAATTCCCCTCGCGCCGAACTCGCACAGATCCCACACGACAGCGAGAGTGCGCAAGAGGCGTGCCAGGGGCCAGAGGCGCCGCCGGCTGGCTGCCGGCGAGAATCCCGGCTGCGCCTAGGCGAAGATGCCGGGCGCGCCGCCGGTGTGGAGAAAGATCAGCGGCTCGCCGCGCCCGAGCAGCCCGCGCTCGGCCCGGTCGAGCAGCCCGGCGAAGGCCTTCGCGGTGTAGATCGGGTCGAGCGCGACGCCCTCCAGCAGCGCCATGCGCCGCATCGCCGCCTCACCGGCGGGCGACGGCACGCCGTAGCGCTCGCCGACGAAGGCGCGCTCGATCAGCGGGACGTCCGCCGGCGCGAAGGGGCGCGGCGCCCCGAGCCGGGCGCAGATCTCCTCGGCGAGCGCGGCGATCGAGCGGGGGAACGCCCGCCAGAGCTTGCCGACGTCGATCGCCAGCGGGCGCAGCTCCGAGCCGGCCAGCGCCAGGCCGGCCATGAGCCCGGCGAGCGTGCCCCCGGTGCCCGCGGCCAGCACCACCGTCGCCCGCCCGGCGCCCAGCGCGCGCGCCTGCTCGTCGAGCTCCAGCGCCGCGCGCACGTAGCCCAGGCAGCCGAGCCAGGAGTGGCCGCCGACCGGGATGAAGTGGTGCGGCCCCACGACGACCCGCGCCAGCAGCCGCACCAGCCGGATCGACCGCTCGATCGTCAGCCCCGGCTCGCCCCCCTCGGGCAGCGGCACGAAGTACATCCGCGCGCCCAGCGCCTCGCACAGCAGCAGGTTCCCGGTGAGCCGCCGCGGGCGCCGCCCGAAGAGGAACAGGTGCGGCTCCATGCCCAGCCGCCGCGCCGCCGCCGCCGTCATGCGGGCGTGGTTGGACTGCAGGCCGCCGAAGGTGACGACCCGCCGCGCGCCGCGCGCCTGCGCCTCGGCCATCAGGTACTCCAGCTTGCGCGCCTTGTTGCCCCCCAGCGCCGGCCCGGGCAGGTCGTCGCGCTTGATCAGCACCGGCCGCCGCAGCGCGCGGCTCAGGTTCGGCAGCGGCTCGAGCGGCGTCGGGAGCGGGCCCAGCGGCACGCGCGGGAAGGAGGCCAGTTTCCCTGCCAGGTCGATCACGTGGCTGCGCTCGCTTTCCAGCGCTGCGGCCGCCCTAGGCCGACTGCGCCTCGCGCAGCCGCACCAGATCCCAGAAGTCGCTCTCGAACTGCGACTTGCCCTCCTCGGAGGGCAGGCGGCGGTACAGCGCGCGGAAGATCAGCCAGAAGGCCACGCCGAAGACCAGGAACTCCGGCACCACCAGCGCGATGCGCGTGATCGCGTTGACGTACGCCACCTGCTGGTTGAACGCCTCGGTCCCGAACGGCGCGACCACGATGTAGAGGTTGAGGAAGAAGTTGATCAGCCCGCTGACCGCGTTCCACACCAGCACCGCCAGCGTGGACGTCACCAGCCCGCGCCGGACGGACTCCTCGTCCAGCAGCCGGTCGAGCGCGGCCTCTTTGTCGGGCGTGTCCGGGTTGAGCGCCTGCGTCAGAAACGCGCGCATGATCGGGTAGCCGAACAGGATCGAGCCGCCGAAGACCAGCACCGCGACCACCGAGCCGGCGCTGTCCTTCAGCGCGAACAACACGCCGTCCACGAACCAGAAGGCCAGCGCGCCGCGCACGATCGCCGACAGCCCGATGTAGCTGGTGATGAAGTTGAAGCGCCTGGTGATGAAGAGCAGGTCGACGAAGACCCACCCCACCGGGATGAGCGCCGACACGAGGTAGGCCATCGGGGCGCCCAGCGGGCCGGTCAGATAGTTCAGGATGAGGATCGGGATCACCGCCCCCATCAGGATATCCAGAAACAGCTTGGTGCTTCGCTTCATGTCGCTTCCCGGTCTGCGCTGCCACACTACGCGCAGGAGTCTAGCACAAGAATCGCCCCCTGTACCCGGCGCGGTCAGAGCGTGCTTGAGGGCGAGAGGGGCACCGGCCCCTCTCGCGCTCTCCCCCGCCGGAAGGGGCTGTGCAGCCCCTTCCGAACCATCCCCGCAAGGGGTGCCGCCTCCCGTCGCACGCCCGTTGTCATGCCCACGTACACCGACGCCCGTGCTCCACGCTCTGACTGATGTTCTGCAATGCCACCAATCGAGCTCCGGGTGTAATGTCATTATGCCGCCCGTGCTCCACGCGCTGACCGATGCGCTGTCTTGCAGCAGCCCGTGTGGCTGAGATGTGCGGCTCGTGTGCTGAGGCATGACAACGGGCA
>CALJIC010000134.1 GCA_937974195.1 uncultured Roseiflexaceae bacterium
CGCTCGCCCTCCGAAGCTGCTTCCCGCCGGAAGATGTGGAGGGGCGCTCGCCTTCCGAGATCCTTTCCGCCGGGAGGTGCGGAGGGCCGCTCGCCCTCCGAGACCCTCATATTTTTCGCTGCTCTGCGGCTGCGTAGCAGCCGCAGAGCAGCGAAATGAGATGTATCATATGCGCAGCGCTGGCCGCCGGCGCGAGAGCATGGTGATCGCATGGGACTGCTGAAAAGCTACATTCTGCCGCGCCTGCTCCAGTGGCTCGTGGTGATCGTCATCGGCATCACGATCACCTTCATCATCCCGCGCCTGCTCCCCGGCGACCCGGTGGAGCAGACGGTGCGGCGCGTCTCGTCCACCTCGGTCACCGACCCGCGCGCGCTCGAGGCGTTCCAGAACGCCATCCGCGACATGTACGGCCTGCAGGGCTCCCCGGTCGAGCAGTACTTCCGCTTCTGGGCGCGGATGCTGCAGGGCGACCTGGGGCCGTCGCTGAGCGCCTTCCCCACCCCGGTGACGACGATCATCGCCAACGGCCTGCCCTGGACCGTCGGGCTGCTGGGGACATCGATCGTGATCTCGTGGCTGCTCGGCATCCTGCTGGGCACGCTCGCCGGCTACTACCCGAACCGGCTCTGGTCGCAGGTGCTCGACAAGGTGCTGATCGCGATCTACCCCATCCCGTACTACATCCTGGCGCTGGCGCTGGTGATCGTGTTCGCCTACTACATCCCGATCTTCCCGCTGGTGGGCGGCGCCTCGGGCCGGCCGGGGCTCACCTGGAGCTACATCAGCAGCGTGGTCTGGCACAGCTTCCTGCCGGCGCTGTCGCTGGTGCTGATCGGCACGGCGTTCCGCTTCATCATCGCCCGCGCGCTGACGACGACGATCGTCTCGAGCAACTACGTGCAGTACGCCGAGCTGGCGGGCCTGCCCAAGCGCAAGATCATCTTCGGCTACGTGATGCGCAACAGCCTGCTGCCGCAGGTGACGGACCTGGCGCTGTCGCTCGGCGCGCTGTTCGAGGGCGCGCTGATCACCGAGGTGGTGTTCTCCTACCCGGGGATCGGGTTCCAGCTCTACACCGCCATCCTGCAGTCGGACTTCAACCTGATCATGGGGGTGACGATCTTCTCGATCGTCGGCATCGCCACCGCCGTGCTGATCGTGGACCTGCTGTACCCGCTGCTCGACCCGCGCGTGCGCTACCGGTGAGGCCGTGCAGCGAGAGAGCCTCCGCTCCGCAACCCCAGCCTGCGCTGCGCAGGTTGCGCTCTGCTAAAGAGGCATAGCACACGATGACTGTACTCAGAGACCTGCTCCGGTTCAGCCCGTCGTTCCGCTGGGGCGCGATGTTCCTGCTGGTGGTGCTGGTGCTGGCGGCGCTCTCGTTCGTGGCGCCCTACGGGCCGACCGAGCGGCGCGTGGTGCCGAACAACCGCCCGCCGTCGGCCACGTACCTGCTGGGCACCACCACGCTCGGGCAGGACGTCTTCTGGCTGATGACCTACGCGGTGCGCAACACGCTGATCATCGCCGGGCTGGCGGTGCTGATCGGGCGCTCGATCGCCATCCTGCTGGGCTCCTTCGCGGGGTACGTGGGCGGCCTCACCGACCGGGTGCTCTCGGCGCTGACGGACACCTTCATCGTGATCCCGCGCCTGCCGCTGCTGATCCTGATCTCGTTCATCCTGCGCGGCAACCTGAGCTTCGTCTCGATCGCGGTGCTGATCGGGCTGCTGGACTGGGCCTGGCCGTCCAAGCGCTACCGCTCGCAGATCCTCAGCCTGCGCGAGGAGGAGTTCACCCAGACGGCGGTCTTCTCGGGCATGGGGCGGCTCAAAATCATCCTGCGCGAGCACCTGCCGTTCCTGATCCCGTTCGCGCTGGCCGACATGGTCAGCGGCTTCCTGTTCGCGATCGGGTTCGAGATCACCCTGGCGGTGCTCGGCCTGAGCGACCTGTCGACGCCGACGATCGGGACGATGATCTACTGGGCCACCTACTACCAGTCGCTGCTGGCGCGGCGCTGGTGGTGGTTCGGCGCGCCGATCGCGATCTCGATCCTGATCGTGGTGGCCTTCTACCTGATCTCCACCACGCTCAGCACCTTCCTGGACCCGCGGACACGGCTGAAGAATATCGCTGTAAAGGCAGGCGCGTGATGGCGACGATCGCTGACATCCGAGACCTGCGGGCCTACTACATCACCGACGCCTACGGGGTGCGGCGCACCGTCCGCGCGGTCGACGGCATCTCGCTGGCCATCCGGCGCAACGAGATCTACGGCATCGCCGGCGAGTCCGGCTGCGGCAAGTCGACGCTGCTCAAGATTCTGCTGGGCACCATCACCCCGCCGCTCACGGTGGTGGGCGGGTCGGTCACCTACACCTTCGACGGCATGCCGGTCGACATGCTCAGCCTGAGCGAGGACGAGCTGCGGGCCATGCGCTGGAAGGAGATCTCGTACGTGCCGCAGGGCTCGATGCACGTCCTCAACCCGGTGCGCCGCATCCGCGACACGTTCCGCGACTTCATCGGCGCGCACGTCAGGACCTCGCCGCGCGAGACGGACGAGATGGTGCGCGCCTACCTGCGCGACCTCGGGCTGCCGGACAAGGTGCTCGGGTCGTTCCCACACCAGCTCTCGGGCGGGATGCGCCAGCGGGTGACGATCGCGCTGGCGACGATCCTCTCGCCCAAGCTCATCCTGGCCGACGAGCCGACCACGGCGCTGGACGTGGTGGTGCAGCGCGGCGTGATCCAGCTGCTGCAGGAGATCCGCGAGCGCGAGCGCAACACGATGGTGGTGGTGACGCACGACATGGGCGTGCACGCCAACCTGACGGACCGGGTGGCGGTGCTGTACGCCGGGCAGCTGGTGGAGGAGGCCGACACGCGCACGCTCTTCGCGCAGCCGCGCCACCCGTACACGCAGCACCTGATCCGCTCGCTGCCGAAGATCGACGACAAGTCCGAGCGGGTGAGCATCCCCGGCCGGCCCCCGGCGCTCGACAACCCGCCGAGCGGCTGCCGCTTCCACACCCGCTGCCCGTTCGCGATGGAGGTCTGCAAGAACGAGGTGCCGGCGCTGGAGCAGGTCGGGCCGAGCCACCGGGTCGCCTGCTTCCTGGTGTCGGAGCGGCGCGCGGAGGCGTCGCCGCCGGCGATCGAGCTTCAGGCGTAGCCCCTGCGGCCGAGACCGCTCACGGAAAGAGAAACCTGCGCTTCGGAGTCCGCTATGCACCAACCGAACGGCGAGCCCCTGCTCCAGATCGAACGCCTCAGCCGCGTCTTCAGCATCCGCCAGGGCCTGACCACGAGGCGCTTCCTGGCGGTCGACCAGGTCTCGCTGGCGCTGGAGCAGGGGCGGCCGGAGATCCTCGCGGTGGTGGGGGAGAGCGGCAGCGGCAAGACCACCCTGGCGCGCATGATCCTGGGGCTGGAGACGCCCACATCGGGGCGACTGATCTTCAAGGGGCGCGATGTGGCGCGCCTCGGGCCGCGCGAGCGCCGGGCGTGGTTCATGAAAGAGGTCCAGCCGATCTTCCAGGACCCGTTCGCCGCCTTCAGCCCGCTCAAGAAGGTCGAGTCCTACCTCTACGAGACGGCGTACAACCTCGGCGGCGCCACGCGCGCCAGCGTCGACGACCAGGTCGACCACGCCCTGACGGCGGTGGGGCTCTCGCTGCGCGAGGTGAAGGGCCGCTACCCGAACGAGCTCTCGGGCGGGCAGCTCCAGCGCACGGCGATCGCCCGCGCGCTGATCACCAGCCCCTCGCTGCTGGTGGCCGACGAGCCGGTCTCGATGCTGGACGCCTCGCTGCGCATGTCGATCGTCAACTCCTTCCGCGACCTGAAGGAGCAGCAGGGGGTGAGCGTGATCTACATCACGCACGACCTGGCGACGGCCTACTACGCCGCGGACCGCATCGCGGTGATGCTGCGCGGCTGGGTGGTGGAGCACGGGACCGTCGAGCAGGTGCTCGGCAGCCCGAAGCACCCCTACACCCAGATCCTGAAGGCGTCCGTGCCCGAGCCGGACCCGTCGCAGAAGTGGCAGGACAAGGTGGCGCTGGCGCGCCCGGAGGCGGAGGAGTACATGCAGGCCGGCTGCAAGTTCGCCGGCCGCTGCCCGTTCGCGATGGACATCTGCACGCGGGCGGTGCCGAAGGACCTCCCGGTTGAGGGCCAGACCGTCAAGTGCCACCTGTACGACCCGGAGCTGCCCGCGGACCAGCGGCGGCCCGACCGGCCGCAGATCCCCCTGCAGATGACGAGTTAGGCGCACCCGCGCGGCCCGCCCCACGGCGCCCCGGGGAGGCCGCGCCACACCGAACCACACTAACGCACGCACTGAAACGAGAAGAGGTTCACCCCCGATGAGCGACCAACTTCACCCCAGCCGGCTGCGCTGCGAGCACCTCGTGAACCCGCTCGGCCTCGATATCGCCCGCCCGCGCCTGAGCTGGATCGTCGAGTCCGACCGCCGCGGCCAGCGCCAGACCGCCTACCAGATCCTCGTGGCGAGCAGCGCTGAGCTGCTCGCGGCGGACCAGGGCGACCTGTGGGACAGCGGCAAGGTGAGCTCCGACCAGACGATCGGCGTCCGGTACGCCGGGCGGGAGCTTCGGTCCGGCGAGCGCGCCTGGTGGAAGGTGCGCGTGTGGGACGTGGACGGGCAGCCCTCGGCCTACAGCGAGCCGGCCTGGTGGGAGATGGGCCTGCTCGACCGCGCCGAGTGGAAGGGGCAGTGGGTGGGCGGCACGCTCGCCGGCGGCCCGTACACCACCAGCCCGGCGCCCTTCCTGCGCACCAGCTTCAGCGTGACGAAGCCCGTCGCGCGGGCGCGGCTCTACGCCACCGCCCTGGGCGTGTACGAGCCGCACCTCAACGGCCAGGTGGTCGGCGACGACGTCTTCGCCCCCGGCTGGACCGACTACGACATCCGCGTCCAGTACCAGGTCTACGACGTCACCGGCATGCTGCGGCAGGGCGAGAACGTGCTCGGCGCGATCCTCGGCGACGGCTGGTACGCCGGGCACGTCGGCTGGCTGGAGCGCCAGCGCTACGGCGACCGGCCGCGCCTGCTCGCGCAGCTCGTCATCACCTACGAGGACGGCAGCAGCGAGACGATCGCGACCGGCGAGGGCTGGCGCTTCGCCTACGGCCCGATCCTCGAGGCCGACCTGATCATGGGCGAGAGCTACGACGCGCGGCGCGAGCTGACCGGCTGGGACGCCCCGGGGTACGACGACGCCCGCTGGCTGCCGGTCGAGGTCTTCGCCGACCCCGGCATGGCCCTCAGCGGCATGCGCGGCCCGACCGTCAAGCGGATCATGGAGCTGCGGCCGGTGGCCGACCCGGTGCGCATCGGCGAGGGGCGCAGCGTGAGCTGGATCTTCGACCTCGGGCAGAACATGGTCGGGCGCGTGCGGCTGCGGGTGAGCGGCCCGGCCGGCACGACCGTCACCCTGCGCCACGCCGAGGTGCTCAACCCCGACGGCACCCTCTACACCGCCAACCTGCGCACCGCCCGCCAGACCGACCACTACACGCTCAGGGGCGAGGGCGAGGAGGTGTGGGAGCCGCGCTTCACCTTCCACGGCTTCCGCTACGTCGAGCTGAGCGGGCTGCCCGGTGAGCCGACGCGCGACACCGTGACGGGCGTGGTGATCCACTCGGCGATGGAGCAGACCGGCAGCTTCAGCTGCTCGGACCCGCTGATCACCCAGCTGCAGCACAACATCGAGTGGGGCCAGCGCGGCAACTTCGTGGACGTGCCGACCGACTGCCCGCAGCGCAACGAGCGCCTGGGCTGGACGGGGGACGCGCAGGTCTTCATCCGCACCGCCGCGTACAACTTCGATGTGGCGGGCTTCTTCACCGCCTGGACGCGCGACGTCGAGGACGCCCAGTCGCCCAACGGCGCCTACCCCATGGTCGTGCCGAACCCGACCGTCCGGCCGGGCGCGGGGTCGAACTGGCCGGCGGCGGCGATCGACGGCGGGCCGGCGTGGGCCGACGCGGGCGTGATCTGCCCCTGGACGATCTACCTGTGCTACGGCGACACCGGCATCCTCAGCGAGCGCTACGAGTCGATGCGGCGCTTCGTCGAGTTCCAGCGCGCGACCAGCCGCGACGGGATCCGCTGCTACGCGGACTACGACGGCTGGCACGGCTACGGCGACTGGCTGGCGCTCGACGGGTCGAGCGACCGCTTCGGCAACACGCCGAAGGAGCTGATCGGCACGGCCTTCTTCGCCTACAGCAGCCGGCTCCTGAGCCGGATCGCCCGCGTGCTCGGCAAGACCGAGGACGCCGAGCGCTACGAGGCGCTGTTCCAGGAGGTGCGGCGGGCGTTCCAGCAGCGCTTTGTGACGCCGCGCGGGCTGATCACCGGCGGGACGCAGACCTCGTACGTGCTGGCGCTGCACTTCGACCTGCTGCCGCCGGAGCTGCGGCCGGTGGCGCTCGAGGAGCTGGTGCGCGACATCGAGCGGCGCGGCAACCACCTGAGCACCGGCTTCGTCGGCACCCCCTACCTGGCCTGGGTGCTGAGCGAGAACGGCCGCCCCGACGTGGCCTTCGCGCTGCTGAAGCAGACCACCTGGCCCTCGTGGCTGTACTCGGTGACGCAGGGCGCGACGACGATCTGGGAGCGCTGGGACGGCTGGACGCATGACAAGGGCTTCCAGGACCCGGGCATGAACTCGTTCAACCACTACGCCTACGGCGCGATCGGGGACTGGATGTACGCGGCGATCGGCGGGATCGACGTGGACCCCGAGCGGCCGGGCTACAAGCACATCGTGATGCGCCCGCAGATCGGCGGCGGCCTGACGAGCGCGACGGCGGAGCTGCGCTCGGCGCACGGGCTGATCCGCAGCGCGTGGAAGCTGGAGAACGGCGTGTTCGAGTGGCAGATCACCATCCCCGCGAACACGAGCGCGACGGTCTACGTGCCGGCGGGCGAGGGGGCGGAGGTGCGTGAGGGGGACGCGCCGACCGCCGAGACGGAAGGCGTCCGCTTCGTGCGCCGCGAGGCCGACGCCGTCGTGTATGAGGTGGCGTCCGGGAGCTACCGCTTCAGCGTGCGCTGACGCCGGGCGCGCCTCCCTGGAGGTGAATATGAGCATCTGGAGGACGCTGCGCGCCGTCCTCGCCCTCCCGGGCGTCGTGACGCTGGCGATCCCCGCGCTGATCGTCGCGCGCAGCGGCAGCGTGCGCGTCGGGTGGGGGCTGCCGCACCCCTGGCGGCTCATCCCGATCGCCGCCGGGGCGACGGCGATCGGCGGCGGGCTGCTGCTGGTGGGCGCCACCGTGCGCCAGTTCCACCGACAGGGGAAGGGGACGCTCGCGCCCTGGGACCCGCCGCGCCACCTGGTGGTGGAGGGGGTGTACCGGCGCGTGCGCAACCCGATGATCAGCGGCGTCATCTGCGTGCTGCTGGGCGAGGGGCTGCTGCTCGGCTCGCGGCCGCTGCTCGCCTGGTGCCTGGCGGTCGGGCTGCTCAACGCCGTCTACATCCCGCTGGTGGAGGAGCCGGGCCTGCTGCGCCGCTTCGGCGACGAGTACCGCATCTACCGGCAGAACGTGCCGCGCTGGATACCGCGCCGCCGGCCCTGGCAGCCGCCCTGGGAGTAGCGCGCGCCGCCAGATACGGGGCGCGCGGGCTACGCCTGAAGCGCGCACACCGCGATGAGGGTGTCGCTGCCCGCCGCGAGCGTCCCGCGGTCGTAGTCGCCGTTCTGCGCGACCGGACGGAAGCCGCTGTCACGCAGTACGGCGTACCCGCCCAGGTTCGAGCTGTCAGCCATCCGAGCGACGCGGCCGTGCCGACCGCCCTCCTTACGGGGAGGTGTGGAGGGCCAGGTACTGGTGGACCGAGCCGACCGCCACCGACCCCTCGCCGACGGCCCCGGCGACGCGCTTCACCGAGCCGTAGCGCGCGTCGCCCACGGCGAACACGCCGGGCGTGCTGGTCTCGAACGGCAGCGGCGGGCGCTCCAGCGGCCAGGCCTCAGGCGGCACGTCGCGGCCGGTCAGGATGTACCCGCGGTCATCGCACGCGACGGCGTCGCGCAGCCACTCGGTGCGCAGCTCAGCGCCGATCAGGACGAACACCGCCGCCGCCGGCACCTCCTCGCGCCGCCCGGCATCGCTCTCCTCCAGCACCAGCGTCTCGAGGCGCTCCTCCCCGCGGCCGTCGACCACGCGGGTGCGCAGGCGCACGTGGACGTTCGGCGTGTCCTGCAGCTGCGTGATCAAGTACTCCGACATCCCGGCCGACAGAGAGTCGCCGCGCACAAGCATGGTGACGCGGGAGGCGTAGCGCGCCAGGTGCAGGGCCGCCTGCCCGGCGGAGTTCGCCCCGCCGACGACGTAGACCTCCTCGCCGGCCAGCGCGGGGGCCTCGACGCTCGCCGCGCCGTAGAAGACCCCCACGCCGACGAGGCGCTCGAGGGCCGGGATCCCGAGGCGGCGGTACTCTACGCCCACGGCGATCATCACCGCGCGGGCGCTGATCCCCGCCCCGCCCTCGAGCGCAACCACGCGCTCGTCGCCGCGCGCCGCCACGCGGGTGGCCGGCTGGAGGAACACGAACTGGGCGCCGAAGAGCAGCGCCTGCTCCCAGGCGCGGAAGGCGAGCTCGCCGCCGCTGACGCCCCACGGGAAGCCCAGGTAGTTGCGGATCATCGAGCTCGTCCCGGCCTGGCCGCCGATCGCCTCCTGCTCGACGACGACAGTGGCGAGCCCCTCGGAGGCCCCGTACACCGCGGCCGCCAGCCCGGCCGGGCCGGCGCCGAGGATCGCCAGGTCGTACACCTCGGGCGAGGGCCGCGTGCTGACGCCGAGTGCGTCCGCGATGTCGACGAGGCTCGGTTCGTGCAGCACCGTCCCATCCCGACAGATGACCGCGGGCAGCCGCGCGGGATCCACCGCGTAGTCGCGCAGCAGCCGCCGGCCCGCGTCCGAGTCCACATCGTAGAACCCGAACGGGATGGTGTTGCGGCCGAGCGCATCGCGCAGCTCGTGGCTGCGCGCCGACCACTGCTCACCGACGACGCGCAGGACCTCGTGGCGCGGCCGGTTGGCGCGCGTCCACACGCTGAGCGCCTCCTGGACCCGCGGGTACAGGAGCTCCTCGGGCGCGGCCCAGCCCTTCACGGCCCAGAAGTCGATCCGCCCGAGCGCGGTCGCGCGCTGCAGGGACGCCAGCTCGTGAAGCGGGATGCGGGTCCCACTGGTGCTCATGGCGACGAGCAGGGCGCGCATGGCGCTGCGGTGCAGGGCGCGCGCCCGCTCGAGGAACGCGACGCCGTCCTGCGGGGGGAGGTGCAGGTCGGCCGCGACGAGCGCCACCTCTTCGCCCCGGCCGGCGAGATCCTCGAGCAGCTCAATGCCTGCCTGCGCTGAGCTGGCCGTGAGCACCCGGTAGTCGGGCGCGAAGCGCCCCGCGAGCGCCGACTCGGCCGCCGCCAGAGCCTCCTGGTCGGCGTCCACGATCAGCAGCACGGGGGCGCCGGCCGCCTGGTTCCGATTGGTCATGGTGTCCCGCCCTTCACGTTCTGTTCCGCCGCCGAGCGGCGGGAGAGCGGCTCGGGGAAGGCTGCGCCTCTCCCGACCTCCCCATGAGGTTGGGCTATTGTCACCCGGCGCGACGACTCGCGCAAGTGTTCAAGGTGGGCAGGCCTCCCCGCAGAGATGGAGCAGCGCGCGCCCCGAGCTTCGGCCAGACGGTACACATCGTGCTGATCCGGTCGTCACGCGGCGCCGGAGGCCGTGGCTGGACCATGTGAGCAAGCGAAAGGAGCGCCGGACCATGACCGAGACGCAGCAGCACCAGATGAGCAGCAGCGAGATGCTTCAGTGCATCAATAACTGTATGGACTGTCACGCGGTGTGCGTGCAGACGATCGCCCACTGCCTCCAGCTGGGGGGCAGGCACGCCGAGGCCAGCCACATCCGCATCCTGCAGGACTGCGCGCAGATCTGCGCCACCAGCGCGGACTTCATGCTGCGCGGCTCGTCGTTCCACACCCGCACCTGCGGCGTGTGCGCCGAGATCTGCGAGACATGCGCGCAGTCCTGCGAGCGCATGGCGCAGGGCGACGCCCAGATGCAGGCCTGCGTCGACGCCTGCCGCCGCTGCGCTGACTCCTGCCGCCGCATGGCTGCGATGGCGGCGTCGTAGCTCAGGCGCCCGTGGGGGGCCAGCGGCCCGCCACACCTCCCTGCAGAAAGCCGTCTTTCCCACCCCTGACTCTCACTGATAGGACTTACACGGTGCGGTCAGAGCGTGCTTGAGGGCGAGAGGGGTTACGACCCCTCTCGCGCTCTCCCCCGCCGGAAGGGGCTGTGCAGCCCCTTCCGAACCTTC
>CALJIC010000135.1 GCA_937974195.1 uncultured Roseiflexaceae bacterium
TCCCCACGTTCACGTGCGGCTTCGTCCGCTCGAATTTCTGCTTGCCCATCGGTGTATTGCTCCTTCAATCAGGAGAGAAGTCGGAACTTCAAAACCAGTTCGGATGGGGCGTGGCGGGCCAGCCCACCACGTCCCCCGTTTCAGCCTTTACCCGCGGCGCTTCTCGATGATCTCCTTGGCCAGGTGCTCCGGCAGCTGCTGGTAGTAGGCGAACTCCATCGAGGAGGTCGCCCGCCCCTGCGTTGCCGAGCGCAGGTCGGTCGTGTAACCGAACATGGCCGAGAGCGGGACGAAGGCGCGCACCACCTGCGCGTTGCCGCGCGCTTCCATGCCCTGGACGTGGCCGCGGCGCGAGTTGAGGTCGCCGAGCACCGTGCCGAGGAACTCCTCGGGCGTGGTGACCTCGACCTTCATGATCGGCTCGAGCAGCACCGGGCGGCCCTTGCGGACGCCCTCCTTGAGGCCCATCGAGGCGGCGATCTTGAAGGCCATCTCGGACGAGTCAACCTCGTGGTACGAGCCGTCGTACAGCGTCGCCTTGAGGTCCACCACCGGGTAGCCGGCGATGACGCCGGTGGCCATCGCCTCCTTGATGCCGGCCTCGACCGCCGGGATGTACTCCTTCGGAATCGCGCCGCCGACGATCTCGTTGACGAACTGGAAGCCGGAGCCGGGCTCAAGCGGCTCGAGGCGCAGCTTCACGTGGCCGTACTGGCCCTTGCCGCCGGACTGGCGCACGAAGCGGCTATCCACATCGGCGGGCTGCGTGATCGCCTCGCGGTAGGCCACCTGCGGCTTGCCCTGGTTGGCCTCGACCTTATACTCGCGGCGCATGCGGTCGATCAGCACCTCGAGGTGCAGCTCGCCCATGCCGGCGATGATCGTCTGGCCCGTCTCCTGGTCGGTGTAGACGCGGAAGGTGGGGTCCTCCTCGCTCAGCTTGCTGAGCGCGACGGCCATCTTATCCTGGTCGGCCTTGGTCTTCGGCTCGACGGCGAGCTGGATGACCGGCTCGGGGAAGCGGATGCTCTCGAGCACGATCGGGTTATCCGGGTCGCAGATCGTATCGCCGGTGAAGCTCTGCTTCGGGCCGACCATCGCGGCGATATCGCCGGCGTACACCGCCTCGATATCCTCGCGGTGGTTGGCGTGCATCTGCAGGATGCGGCCGAGGCGCTCGCGCTGGTTGCGGGTCGAGTTCAGGACGTACGAGCCCTTCTCGATCTTGCCGGCGTAGACGCGGAAGTAGGCCAGCTTGCCGACGAACGGGTCGGCGACGATCTTGAACACCAGCCCGGTGAACGGCTCGTCGTCGCTCACAGCGCGGGTGATCACCTCGGCGCCCTCGTCGTTGATATCCTGCCCGGGGCGCGTGCCGGTGATCGCCGGCCGGTCCAGCGGCGACGGCAGGTAGTCCACCACCGCGTCGAGCATGCGCTGCACGCCCTTATTGCGCAGCGAGGCGCCGCAGAGCACGGGCACGAGCTTGCCCTCGATGGTGGCCCGGCGCAGCGCCCGGCGCACCTCGTCCTCGCTGAGCTGCTCGCCCTCGAGGTACAGCAGCATCAGCTCGTCGTCCGTCTCGGCGACGGCCTCGAACAGCTGCTGGCGCCAGTACTCGGCGCGCTCGGCGACCTCGGCGGGGATCTCGTCCAGCTCCTCGCGCCGCCCCTGGTCATCGACGTAGATCACCGCCTTGTTCGTCAGCAGGTCCACCAGGCCGCGGAAGCGGTCCTCGGAGCCGATCGGGTACTGGATCGGCACCGGGTTGGCGCCGAGGCGGTCCTTGATCATCTGGACCGTGCGCTCGAAGTTGGCGCCGATGCGGTCCATCTTGTTGATAAAGCAGATGCGCGGCACGCGGTACTTGTCCGCCTGGCGCCAGACCGTCTCGGACTGCGGCTCGACGCCGGCGACCGCGTCGAAGACCACCACACCACCGTCGAGCACGCGCAGCGACCGCTCGACCTCGACGGTGAAGTCCACGTGGCCGGGCGTGTCGATGATATTGATGCGGTGATCCTTCCAGGACGCAGTCGTCGCCGCCGCGGTGATCGTGATACCGCGCTCGCGCTCCTGCTCCATGAAGTCCATGACGGCCGTGCCCTCGTGGACCTCGCCGAGCTTGTAGGTGCGGCCGGTGTAAAACAGGATGCGCTCGGTTGTTGTGGTCTTACCCGCATCAATATGCGCGATAATCCCAATATTGCGAATGCGTTCCAACGGTACTTCGCGAGGCACGTGTTTTCTCCTCCCCTCGGCGTTCTCTCTATACTCCGATCTACGATTTACGATTAGCGACTCGACATCGAAATCGCCCTACCGCTGCCGCTAACCGCAAGCACCATCGTAAACCGCGCACCGGGGAATCGTAAATGTTCTAGAACCGCCCGTAGTGCGAGAACGCCCGGTTGGCCTCAGCCATGCGCTGGACATCCTCTTTACGCTTGATCGTGTTGCCGGTATTGTTGTAGGCGTCAATCAGCTCGGCTGCCAGCCGCTCGCGCATGGGCTTGCCGGTGCGCGAACGGGCCGACATGAGCAGCCAGCGCATCGCCAGCGACTGCCGCCGGTCGCTCTTGACCTCGACCGGCACCTGATACGTGGCACCGCCGACGCGGCGCGGCTTGACCTCGATCACCGGGCCGGCGTTGCGGATCGCGACCTCGAGCACCTCGAGCTGCGGCTTCTTCAGCCGGTCAGCGGCGATATCGAGCGCGTCGTAGACGATCTTCTCGGCGATGCTCTTCTTGCCGCGCTGCATCACCTTATTGATGAACTGCGACACCAGCACGCTGTTGTAGCGCGGGTCTGGCGGCGGAATACGCTTCTCAATCTTGCCGCGACGGGGCATGCTTCACCTCTTGCTGCGGACGTTGCCGAACCAGTACGATTGCGTTGTGTGGCGCCGGGTGCATCACGCTGGACGCATCTGGCGGGACGCAGCGCGCTGCGTCCCTACGGCGCCGGGCGCATTACGATGCGACCCTACCGGCGCGAGGGGGCGGCGTTGCGCTTCGTGCCGTACTTCGAGCGCCCCTGCTTGCGATTGGCGACGCCCTGTGCGTCGAGCGTGCCGCGGACGATGTGGTAGCGCACACCGGGCAGGTCCTTGACGCGGCCGCCGCGGATGAGCACCACCGAGTGCTCCTGCAGGTTGTGCCCCTCGCCGGGGATGTACGCCGTCACCTCCATGCCGTTCGAGAGCCGCACGCGCGCGATCTTGCGCAGCGCCGAGTTGGGCTTCTTGGGGGTCATGGTCTTGACCTGTGTGCAGACCCCACGCTTGAACGGCGAGCCCTTGCCGCGCGTCAGCTTCCCCTTCAGCACGTTGAGATTGAAGCGCAGCGCAGGGGCCTTCACCTTCGCCATCACCCGCTTACGCGGCTTCCGTACCAGCTGGTTGATTGTCGGCATACTGTCTCTTTCCTTGCTCCAGGCCGAACCGCTTGCAGGCGCGCGCTCAGAGCGCGCCTTGTTGACAACAAAAAAAATGACCGCCCCTTGCTCTGGTCGTGACAACGGCCACGCCTTAGATGAGGGCTACGATGAGCGTGCCTATCCAGCGCTGTAGTGTTCACACAGCGATAGAGGAGTATACCACAGCCGCTAGGGCCTGTCAAACAACAGGAAGGGTTCTGCGGAGGCGGAACTTCCGCGCTCGCGGGAGGGGTTTGGGGAGGCAGCGCCTCCCCAGATTATACCATTTGCGGCACTGTCACGCCAGGGGGACGCGCAGCTCGACGGTGGTGCCCTCGCCTTCCGCGGAGCGGATGCGGCACTCGGCGCCGATCAGGCGCGCGCGCTCGCGCATGTTGAGCAGGCCGAGCGAGCCGCGGGTGTTGTAATCGGACTCGACGGCCGAGAGGTTGAAGCCGCGCCCGCGGTCACGCACGCTGGCGACGATCTGGCCGTCCTCCTGGTACAGGTAGATCACCACCTCGGGCGCCTGGGAGTGCTTGCGGGCGTTGTTGACGGCCTCCTGCACGATCATGAAGATCGCGCCCTCGACCTCGACCGGCAGACGCGGGATGCTGGCGGGCGCCTCGAGGCGCAGCTTCATGGCGCCGGTCGGGTCGCGGAAGCGGCTGACATACTGCTGCAGCGTGGCGAGCAGGCCCTGGGTCTCAAGGCCGAGCGGCCGCAGCTCGAAGAGCAGGGTGCGGATGTCGTGCGACGTTTTCTGGACCAGCTCCGAGAGCACGTCCAGCTCGCTCTCGACGCGCTCGGGCATCGCGCGCAGCAGGCGCTTGATGAACTCGATGTTCATGGCGATCGCGGCGATGCTCTGCGTCGGGCCGTCGTGCAGGTCGCGGGCGATCGCGGCGCGCACCTCGGCCTCCTTGGCGAGCAGCCGGTCGCGCTCCTCCTGGAGGCTGCGCACCAGGCGCGCGTTCTCCACCGCCACCGCCGCCTGCGAGGCGAGGGTGGTGAGCAGCTGGAGGTCCTGCTCGGTGAACGGCTCGCCGGTGCGCTTGTTCAGCAGCTGCATCACGCCCACCACGCGGTCGCCGAGGCGCATCGGCGCGCAGAGGATCGAGCGTGTGACGAAGTCCACGTCGCGGGAGATGCCGTCGAACCAGCGCGGGTCCTGCTCGACATCGTTGACGATCTGGCCGATGCCGTTGGTGGCGACCCACCCGGCGATGCCGCGGTCGCTTGGGATGCGGAACTCGCGCATCTCGCCGGTGTTGCCGTCGGGGATGGTGAGCACCAGCTCGTGCGTCGCCTCGTCCACCAGCATGATCGAGCAGCGCTCGACGCCCATCACCTGCGGGACGCGCTGCTTGATGTCCTCGAGCAGGCTCGGCAGGTCGAGGTTGCTGGAGAGCGCCTGGCCGACCTCGTAGAGCAGGTGCAGCTCGCGCAGATCCTGCTCGACGCGGCGCAGCATGGCCAGCTTGTCGGCCTCGCCGCCGATCGCGCGCACCAGGAACATCACCAGGTCATCGTCGGGCGACATCGGCGGGCGCTCGGCCTCGGTGTCCACCACAACCAGGTGCAGCAGGCCGACCGTCTGGGAGCCGCTCTGCAGCGGCAGCTCGACCAGCTTGCGGTCGTCGTCGAGGGCATAGTAGCCGATGGTGGGCTCGCTGCCCTCCTCGCGCCGCGAGAACGCCTCGCGCGCCTCGGCGATCATCCGCGAGGTCTCGTCGTCGAGCTCACCGTGCTCGAGGCGGATCGCCTCGCCCTGGGGGTTGTGGTAGAGCAGCGCGCCGGCGCTGGCCGGCCAGAAGGCCACCAGGCGCTCGAGCGATGCCTGCAACAAGTGCTGCACATCCTGATGGCCGCCGGCGGAGAGCAGCTGGCCAAGCGTCTGCAGCTGGCGTGAGTCGGTTGTGAGTTGCGGCATCGTACACCTCTTGCAGCACGCGCAGGGTTCCGGCGGCCCGCGGCGTGGGTCGTGAGGAAACTGTACCGCAACGGTGGATCGATGTCAATAAGTTGGCTCCGGCTGCGGCGCCGGCGCGGCCCGGATGAGGCGGCCGCAAGCGCGAGGAGAGCCTTTCGCTTGACTTTGTGACTGCTTTCACATATAATGTGATTACTTTCACATACACTTTCTCTGGCACGAGCTACACCCCGACAGACCTGGCACTGTTCTTGCGCGAATATTGGAGAGCGCACGCAGGGCGTAGCTCCTACGGCGCCTGGCGCCACTGATGCACTAGGGAGGTGCAAGCCATGACCGAGACGATGACGCCTCCTGAGGCGCTGACACGAGATGAGGCCACCGCGGCCACGGAGCGCGCGGAGCTCGTCGCGCAGCCGCGCACCGCCCGAACGGGGCGCCCGCGGGTGGTCGTGGTAGGCGCGGGGTTCGGCGGGCTCAACGTGGCCCGGACGCTGGCCAACAGCGAGGTCGACGTCCTGCTGCTCGACCGGAACAACTACCACGGGTTCTGGCCGCTGCTGTACCAGGTGGCCACCGCCGGCCTGGAGCCGGAGTCGGTCGCCTACCCGGTGCGCGCCATCCTGCGCAAGTACCGCAACGCCGACTTCAGGATGGCCGAGGTGCTCGGCGTGGACTTCGAGCGCAAGCAGGTGCTGACCGACGGCGGGGCCGTGGACTACGACTACCTGGTGCTGGCGGCCGGCAGCGCGAACAACTACTTCGGCAACAACGAGCTGGCGGAGCGCACGCTCGGCATGAAGGACGTGGACGAGGCCGAGCACCTGCGCAACCACGTGCTGACCTGCTTCGAGCACGCGGCCCGCGAGGAGGACCCGGAGCGGCGCCAGGCGCTGCTGACGTTCGCGATCATCGGCGGCGGCCCGACCGGCGTGGAGCTCGCGGGCGCCTTCGCGGAGCTGATCCGCCACGTGCTGCGCAAGGACTACCCGATGCTCAACGTCAGCGAGGCGCGGGTGGTGCTGATCGAGGCGCAGGACAAGATTCTGATCAGCTTCCCGGCCTCACTGCAGCGGCGGGCGCTGCGCCGGCTGCAGCAGATGGGCGTAGAGGTGCGGCTCAACAGCCCGGTGGCCGATGTGGCCGATGAGAAGGTGCACTTCAAGGACGGCAGCGTCCTGCCGGCCGCAACGGTGATCTGGGCGGCCGGGGTGCGCGCGGCGAAGCTCGCGGACACGCTG
Organism: uncultured Roseiflexaceae bacterium; assembly: GCA_937974195.1. Taxonomy (GTDB): domain Bacteria; phylum Chloroflexota; class Chloroflexia; order Chloroflexales; family Roseiflexaceae; genus CALJIC01. The sequence continues at coordinate 6,595 of CALJIC010000135.1, forward strand.
GGGGTGGAGCAGGGGCGCAGCGCGCGGGTGCAGGTCGCGCCGACGCTGAACCTGCCCGACCGCCCGGAGGTGTTCGTCATCGGCGACATGGCCTACCTCGAGGGGTACAAGCCGGGCGTCGCCTACCCGATGGTCGCGCAGGTGGCGATCCAGATGGGCAAGCAGGCCGGCAAGAACATCCTGGCGCAGGTGCGCGGCCAGGGCATGCGGCCGTTCAAGTACTTCGACCCGGGGCAGATGGCGACGATCGGGCGCAGCGCGGCGGTGTTCGACGCGTTCGGCATCCGGCTCAGCGGCTTCATCGCCTGGCTCGGCTGGCTGTTCATCCACTTAATGTACCTCGTCGGCTTCCGCAACCGGGTGGTGGTGCTCGCCAACTGGTTCTACAACTATGTGACGTACGACCGCGGGGTGCGGCTGATCGTCGGGCCGAAGCCAGCGCCCAAGCAGGCGCCGGAGCTGGAGGCGCACGAGGTGGGGCGCTAGCGCACGGATGGCGCGCCGCCGGCAGAGGAAGGGATGGACAGAATGATCAGCGCCGGGCTCCTGGCGACGCTGCTCCTCGCGGGGTGCGGAGCCGGCGGTGCCGCGGAACCGGGCCGCCCGGCGCCCGCTACCGTTACGGCTGCCGGCGCTGGGGATGAGGCGACTCCGGCAGCGACGGCCGCAAACGGAGCAGCGGAGGAGCCGCCACCCAGCCCGCAGCCCGCGCCACCGGCGTATCTACCGGACGGGGTGCCGCTGCCCGACCCGCCGCCGGCGCCGATCGCCGCGCTCATCGACGGCGCCAGGGACGACCTGGCGCGGCGCACCGGGGTGGCCAAAGACTCGATCGAGGTCGTGACGGCGCTAGCGGTGGTCTGGCCGGACGGCGGCCTCGGCTGCCCGCGGCCGGGCATCGTCTACCCGCAGGTCCAGGTGGACGGGCTGTTCGTCCAGCTGCGCGCGGCCGGCGAGCTCTACAACTACCACGGCGACAGCCGGCGGCTGTCTCTGTGTGAACAACGGGCGGTGCGGTAGTGGGGCGAATGCGCCGCACCACCACACCGCCTCGCTGTAGCGGCGCTACGGCCTCACTTCGCCCTGGAAGCGGGCGACGCCGGTGCCGAAGAACGCCGGACTGGTGAGCTCCGCGTAGTTGACGTATGTGCCGGGGAGGACGCCGCGAGCCTGGAACGAGACCGTCACCGGGATGGCCGGCTCGGCGGGCGTGCCCGTCACACGCACGTCCGGCCCATTCGCGACCGGCGGGGTGCCGACCGCCGGACCGCTTCCGTCAAATGAGTAGAAGTTGGCGCCGCTGCTGCCGAGCGCGTTCTCGGCGCCGACGGTCAAGAAGCCCTCGTTGCCGGCGGTGAGCTCCGGGCCGTAGGCGAAGGTGATGTCCTCGACGCCGTTGAGGCCGATCCAGATCTGGAACGTGTTGACCTGCGCGGCATCGCTGTAGTTCGGCGCGTTGCGCCACTCCAGCACCATCCACTGCAGGCTGCCGGGGTCGTCGCAGTCGATGTCGCACAGGGTGTAGGCGTAGTACTGCCCGCCCTTGGAGCCATCGAGATCGGTCCAGAACGGCGCCAGCACGTTGTTCGGCGGCGCGGGGTTCGGGAAGTCGAAGTTGATATAGCTCAGGTCTTGGGCGGTGCCACCACCGACAACCACGTAGCCGTTGCTGGTCATGCCGATCGTGTTGTAGGTCTCGCCGGCGTAGATGAAGGGCCGGTTGGTCGCAAAGTTAACGAGCGTCTCGTCGCCCAGCGGGACGTTCGGGGGCGCGCCGAGATCGCTCAGCGACAGGTAGCCGTTCTGGGATCCGGCGGCTACTGTGACGAGCGGCGGCATGCCTCCGGAAAGCACGCCATTGAACCCGACGCCGTTGCCGAAGGGCTGGCCGACGCTGACGGTCTCGGGCAGGAGGCGCAGCTGCCGCGGCAGCTGGTCCACCAGCGACACATCGGCCTCGCCGAACGAGGTATTGACCATCGTGATCGCGCAGCGGGTGACCTGGTCGAGCGCGATGCTCGCCGGCGCGCACTCCTTGGTGATCTCGATCGCCGGCTGGGCGCGGACGAACGAGATCGGGAAGCGCACCAGGCCGCCGCCGCGCTCCACGAAGATCAGCGTCGCGTGGCGCGCCTCGCCCAGCGGCACGTCGCGCCCGTCGATGGCGATAGTGAGCTGACCGGTGCCGCCGGGTGGCACGGTGAGCCTGCCGGGCACGCGGATCTGGAAGTCGCGCGGCTGGCCGGCGGGGTAGATGACGCGTAAGCGGTAGTCGAGCGCGCTGCCGGTCACATTCTGCGCGACGCGCTGCACCGTCACCTCGCCCGGCATGACCGGAACGTACAGGCTCGGGAGGTTGGCGTCCCAGAGCCGATCCGCGAGCTCCAGGAACCTGGCCGCGTCCTCCGAGAACGTGATCCCCGGGTCCAAAGCCTGCCGCAGGTCGATGCGGCCGGAGCCGGCGTCGAAGGGCGTGAACGGCGTCCGGCCGTCTTCCAGGAAGAGTTCGTCCGCCTGCGCGGTGGTCATGAGCGCCGACTTGATCTGGCCCGGCGTCCAGTCCGGGTACAGGTCCCGGAGCAGCGCCGCGGCGCCGGCGACGTGCGGGCTGGCCATAGAGGTCCCGGCGACCGCCTGGAACAGCTCGCCCTGCGGGCCGCCGGCCACATCGGCGTGCTGCGGGGTGTGGCCGGCGAGGATCTGGCTCCCGGGCGCGGCGACGTCCGGCTTGTTCACCCCCAGGGTCTGGCCGGGGCCGCCGCGCGAGCTGAACGAGGCGATCACATCGCCCTGGCCCGCGCGCGGGGCGCCGGGCGTGAAGCTGGCGAGCACGCCGGTGTGCGCCTCCATGAACGCCAGCAGCTCGGCGGCCGCGTCGCTCTCGAGGTGGACCGTCGGCACGAAGTGGTTGTCGGTATTGACGCCCTGGGGGAGCGGCGGGCTGTTGTAGAGGATCATGCCCACGCCGCCGGCGTTGAAGACCTTCTCGCCCTTCGCGACGCGCCCCGAGACTCCGCGCTGGCAGATCACGATCTTGCCGGCGGCGGCGTTCTCTGGGAAGTCGACTGTGCAGAGCTCGTCCCCGCCGATCTCCGTGGCGAACACCACCGGCGTCGGGGTTGTGATGGCCGGCGTGACCGAGGCGCCCTGGAGGGTCAGGCTCGCGCCGTCGCCGCTGACCAGCGTGAGGTCGCTGACGAACTGGCGGTCGGTGGTGCTGGCGGCGACAGTCGTGACCCACGGCTCACGGTGCTCGACGGTGTCGGGCGCCGGGCCGCTGTTCCCCGCCGCAGCGGCGACGAAGACGCCGGCGTTGTAGGCGTCCAGAAAGGCCAGCGACACCGGATCGGCGTAGGGGTTCGTCCCGCCACCGATCGAGAAGTTGATGACGTCGACGCCGTCCCGGATCGCCTCCTGGACCGCCGCCGCCGAGTCGCTCAGGAAGCAGCCCGCCAGGCCGCAGACCTTGTAGACCATCAGGTGGGCGCGCGGCGCGACGCCGGAGACCGTGCCGCGGTCCACGCCGAAGATGCTGGCCTCGACCCCGCGATTGCCGGCGGCGGTGGTCGCTGTATGCGTGCCGTGGCCGTTGTCGTCGCGGGCGCTGGTGAACTCGCCCGGCTGCAGGCCGATGATCGCCTCGTACGTGGCCATGAAGCGCTGCGCGCCGATCAGCTTGTTGTTGCAGGAGAAGGGCTCGCCGGGGTTCTCGCCACCGCTGAACTCGCAGGCGCGGTCGCCGTCGGGCGCGGGCGGCGGGGCGGGGAAGGGCTTGCCGAGCGGGTCCGGGTCGGCGACCGAGGGGTGCTCGGGCCAGATGCCGCTGTCGATCACGCCGACGATCACTCCCTCGCCGGCGCTCGCTTGGCCGCCCAGCTGCTCCCAGGCAGCCGACGCGCCGATGAACTGCGGGCTGACCTCGGTGCGCAGCTGCTGAAGCGTGTCGGGCAGCACCGCGCGGACGCCGGGCAGACGGGCCAGGCTATCGATCTCGTCGGCCGGGACGATCGCCGCCACGCCGCCGAGCACGACATCGTAGCGGTGGGTGATCGTCAGCCGCGAGACAGACTTCTGCGCGCTGCTCTCGAAGCTGCTGAGCTGCCGGGCGACGTAGGCCAGGTAGCGCTGGCTGTCGGGCGCGGCGACATCGAGCGCGGGGGCGCCGGTGACCAGCGGGCTGGTGGCCGGCAGCCCGGGGAGATCGCCGGCGTAGGAGGCAAGCGCATCGACGTCGAGCTTGACGACGACGCTGACCAGTTTGCCCGGCGCCGATGGCGCAGCGCTGTCACCCGACGACGCAGGGGACGACAGCGGGCTGCTCTCGTCCCTGCGCGTCGCCAGGCTCTCCTGGCTGACGACCGCCGCGGGCTCGATGTCGAAGCTGGGCCGCTGCTGCGCCGTTGTGGGGACGGCGCTCAAGATCACTAGCGCAACGGCCACCAGGGCTGTCACGAGCCGGCGGTATCTGTTGCCTGGCATGCTACTCTTCGTCCTTACTGGCGGCGGATCAGCGGACATGCGGATACCGGGCGCTGGCCCAGGACGCAGGTGAGCGCCCGGCGCAGGTACGGCAGGGTGTGATGAAGTGGCAGGACTGCACCTACTATAGTAGTGGATCGGTCAAGGCCTCTGCGCCGGAGCAGCGCCACCGCTCCAAGTCGGGGTGACGGCGTTGCCACGCCCTGCGTGCGGTCCACGGATCGGCGGGCCGGATGAGGTTTTTGTCATTCGCACAGCGAACGCAGGAAGGAATGACTGAGGAGGCAGAGCCTCCCAAATCCCTCCGGCGGCCTGGGCCTCCATTCTGCCGATTGCCCGTAGTGGCGCGGCGTGTTAGAATTGGCATGCTTATGCAAAGCATCGGCGACACGCTCCAGGCCATCGCAAGACAGCGCGGGCGCGGCGACGCGGTCCCGCTGATCGCGCTGCGCCAGCTAGACGGCAGCGAGGGCGAGCGGATCAGCCACCTCCCGGTGGACCGCGACCTGGCGCAGGCGTGGCTGGCGATGAGCGGCGAGCCGTTCCGCCCGCACCAGGCCGCAGCGCTGGCCGCCATGCGCCGCGGCGACCCGGTCGCGCTGCGCGCCGCCAGCGCCACGGTGGCCGACAGTTTGCACCTGCTGCTGTACGCCACGCTCTGCGACGAGCGCTTCGCCACCGCGCTCATCCTGGCGCCGGACGAGCTCGAGGCGCACGCGACGCACGCCCGGCTCGAGCAGATCAACGCCAACCTCCCGGCCACGCTGCGGCTCACGTGTACGCTCGCTCTCCCCGCCCAGCGCCCGAACCCCTACGCCCGCGTGGTCGTCGCGACGCCCGAGGCGCTCCACGGCCGCTTGCTGCGCCACCACGAGCGCGCCTGGCAGCTCTTCTGGTCCGCGCTGCGCGTGATCGCGCTGCCGGACATCCACCGGCACCACGGCGTCGCCGGGGCGCACCTCGCCGACCTGCTGCTCCGCGCGCTGCGGGTGAGCGCCGGGCACGGCGGGGCCGGGGTGGCGTTCCTGGCAACGCTCGTCGACCTCGTCGACCCTGAGCCGGCGCTCACCAGCCTGCTCGGCCAGCAGTGGCGGATCGTGCCGGCGGACGACGGCCCGCGCGATGCCCCGCTGCTCGCAGTCTGGCACGCCGGGAGCGCGCGGCTCCGCGACTCAGCCGACCTCGCGCTGGCGCTGCAGCGCCAGGGGTACCAGGTCCACATCATCTGCGGGCCGCTGGAGCAGGCTGCGATCGCGCCGGTGATCGGCGACACCGCCGGTATCAGCGTCGGGCCGGGCGCCGAGCCGGCGCAGGTGCTGATCTCGGCCGGCTACCCGGGCTCGATCAGCGCGCTGCGGCGGCTGCTCGACTCCGGCTACCAGGCGGTCGTCACGGTCCTCGGCGACCTGCCGCACGAGCAGGCGCTGGCCCGCCAGGTCGAGATGCTGATCTCCGGCCCGTCGGCCGCCTGGCCGCCGCCGCCCGCCAACGCCTACGTGACGGCGCAGCACCTGCTGTGCGCCGCCAGCGAGCAGCCGCTCACGGCGCAGGAGGTGGAGGCCTGGGGAGCCACCGAGGTCGTGGCGCGCCTGGCCGCCCACCAGCAGCTCGTCGACCTCCCCGACGAGGAGCAGGTCTGGAAGCCGGCGGACGCGGCCGGCGACCCCTACGCCGACTTCTCGCCGCTGGCGGCGAGCGGCGCGCCCATGATCGCGCGCACCGAGAACAACAGCTACCTCGGCTCGCTCGACCCGACCGGCTTCGAGCGCTGGACCTTCGTGGGCGCCGCGCTCCCGCCGGGCGCGGGCGGCATGCGCGTGGTGGCGCGGGACGACGACCAGGGCAGCATCACGCTCAGGATCGAGACGAGCGGCCGGCGCACCTACCCGCTGCGCCGCTGCAGCGTCGAGATCCGCGAGACGCGCGACACGCGCCGGCTGGCGGGCGGCAAGCCGGTGAGCTGGGGGCGCGTGGTCGTGAGCGAGGAGATCACCGGCTACCGGGAGATGGTGCCCGGCCAGGCGGTGACCGAGATGGCGCTGAAGTCGCAGCTGGCCGCCCGCTGGGTCGCGCCGGCGTGCTGGTTCGATGTGCGGCTCGACCGCCCGGCGCCGGGCCAGCTGATCGGCTGGTGCCTGGCCGCCGCGCTGCCGCTGCGCGCGCTGGCCGGCTTCACGGATGTCGTGCCGTGCTACGACGAGGCGAGCCAGCGCATCTTCCTGGTGGACGCCCAGCCGGGCGGGAGCGGCCTGGCGGTGTGGCTCTACACGCACGCCGAGGAGCTGCTGCCGCTGGCCTACGATATCGCGCTGGCCTGCCGCAGCGACCCGCTGCTCGAGCCGCTCAGCCGGGCGGACCAGGACTGGCTGCTGGCGCTGCTGGGCCGCTCCGGCGAGCACCAGCCTGCGGCGCCGCTGCTGACCCCGCCGCCGACGGAGCGCGAGGCCCCGCCCGCGGCGACGCGTAGGCTCGAGAGCCCGCCCGCGCCTCAGCCCGAGCCGCGCGCCGCGCCAGCGCCGCGCAACCCGCCCGCGAACCACCAGCGGCAGCGGTCGCCGGCGCCACCGCCCGTGCGGCGCGGGCAGGCCACAGTTCAGCGCCCGCCGGCCGCAAAGGCGACCAACGGCCAGCTATGGGTGGAGCCGGAGCCGGCGCAGAGCTCTGCGCCCCCGCCGCAGCCGAAGGAGCAGGAGTCGCCGTTCCTGCCGCCTCCGCCCGAGGCCCGCCGACCATCCGCGCAGCCGGAGCGCCCTCCCGAGCCGGAGGAGAGCAGGCCGGACGCCGCGGCGCTGATCGAGCGCCTGCGCCGTCAGCGCCAGCAGCGCGAGGGGAGCCAGGCGCGCGCGCCGAGAGGCGCGCCCTCGGGCCGGCGCGCGGCGGAGAGCAGCTTCCCCGCGCCAGAGCCGCGCTTCAAGGCAGGCGACCACATCTTCTGCCTGCCGTACGGCGACGGCGTCGTGCGCGAGAGCCGGATCGACGGCGGGGGCGAGCTGCTGACGGTGCACTTCCCGGAGCACGGCGAGCTGACGATCGACCCGGCCGTCAGCCTGGTGCGCAAGCTCGACGACGCCCCGGAGGACGAGACCGACCTGCTGTAAGAAGGCGACTGACGCGGGACCGCGCCAGCATGCTGTGGGAAGCAGAAGAAGGGCTCCGGGGAGGCTCTGCCTCTCCGGAGCCCTGTGACGTCAGCGCAGCCCGCGTCAGCTCGTCGGAGTGGTGGGCGGCGTGGGTGTAGTGGGCGGCGTGGGGCTGCTCGGCGGCGCGGAAGGCGAGATCGGCCTGCGCGCGGCGCGAGCGAGCCAGCGCACAGCCCAGCGGCCGATCAGCAGCAGCGGCAGCCAGACCGGCACCCACACCAGCAGGACGATCCCCAGGTTCGCCAGGCCCTGCCCGAACTCGATCAGGTCGCGGAGCGCGCGGCGCGCGACCTCCAGCGGCCGCCAGGCGCCCTCGTCCACGATCGGCGTGACCGGCACCGGCCGCAGATCGATGCTGATGGTGGAGAGCGCGGCGCTCTGCTGCAGGTACTGCATGCGCCCCTTCGCCTGCTCGATCTGGCCCTGGATATCGGTGAGGGCCGTGTTGACGCTCAGCGCCTCCTCGACAGTCTGCGCCCGCTCCAGCATGTCCAGCAGCCGGTCGCGCGTGGCCTCCAGCGTCCGCAGCCGCGCCTCGAGGTCGACGAACTCCTCGGTGACGTCATCGCCGCTCACCGTCCGCGAGAGCACCTTCCGCGCGATGCCCTGGACGCCGCTGAGGGCCTCGTCGAAGCGCTGCGACGGCACGCGGATGACGACCGTGGCCCACATGGACTCGTCGGTGCCGCTTGTCTCCGACGAGACGACGTAGCCGCCCAGCTCGCTGGCCTTGGCGCGCACGGCCACCTCGGCCGCGCGGACGTCGTCGACCTGCAGGCTGAGGGACGCGGTGCGAATGACGAGGCGCTGCGTCGGCAGCGAGGCGCCCTGCTGCGGGGCGGGGTTGGCCGGGGGCATCTCGTAGGCGGCGCCGTTGCTATCGATCGCGCCGAGCCCGGCGCCTGGCTCGGCGGGAGCCGGGGCTGGAGCCTCAGCAGCGCCGGACATCGCCGGAGCGGCGCTGCGACCGCCGCAGGCGGCGAGCGTGAGGGCGAACAGAGCGGCGAGCAGGACACGGGCGGGCTTCATTGTGTGGCTCCTTCGGTGTAGCGAACCAGCGTTTTCTACACTATTAACGTAGCTGGCCGCGCCGTGGTTCCAGCGGGCGCCGAAATGCGTGGGCTGCGCCCCAGCCTCCTTGCTGACAGAGGCGCGGGCTGTGCCGCCCGCTTCCCTGGCGGGAGGTTCGGAGGGCCTGCGGCCCTCCGAGATTTTCTTTTTCCCGCCGCTCTGTGGCGACGAAGTCGCCGCAGAGCGGCGGGTAGGGGAATTCCGGGGAGGCTTCGCCTCCCCAAACCCCACCAAGGGGTGCGGGGCGAGGCCACCGCATCGCAGCGGGGCGGAAGAAGAGCGCGGAGGAGGCTCGCCTTCCCAGGCTCCTTTTCCTCACCTCGCTATGGTATAATGCAACGAGTCACAGCATCACAGAGAGCAGGAATGGCATCGCAGGCGCTCTACCGGCGCTACCGCTCGCAGACCTTCGACGAGCTGGTGGGCCAGGAACACATCGTCCAGACCTTGCGCAACGCTCTGGCCGAGGGCCGGATCGCGCACGCGTACCTGTTCACCGGGCCGCGCGGCGTCGGCAAGACCACCGTGGCGCGCCTGCTGGCCAAGGCGGTCAACTGCCTCGCGCCGCAGCACGAGCGGCCGTGCGGCGTGTGCGAGATGTGCCAGGCGATCGCCGAGGGGCGCGCGGTGGACGTGATCGAGATGGACGCCGCCTCGCACACCAGCGTCGAGGACGCCCGCGAGATCATCGAGCGCGTCCAGTTCCGCCCCACGACGGCGCGCACCAAGGTCTACATCATCGACGAGACGCACATGCTCTCGACGGCGGCCTTCAACGCGCTGCTGAAGACGCTCGAGGAGCCGCCGGCGCACGCGATGTTCGTGCTCGCCACCACCGAGGTGCACAAGGTCCCGGCCACCATCCTCTCCCGCTGCCAGCGCTTCGTGTTCAACCGCCACAGCGTGGCGGCGACGGCGGCGCACCTGCGGACGATCGCCGAGCAGGAGGGGTTCACGCTGGAGCCGGGCGCGCCGGAGGCGATCGCCCGCGCCGCCACCGGGAGCATGCGCGACGCGCTGAGCATCCTGGACCAGCTGATGGCCTACGGCGGCGAGCGGATCACCCTCGAGCAGGTGCGCAGCCTGCTCGGCGCCTCCGAGGCGCAGGAGGTCTCGGCGCTGATCGATGCGCTGCTGGCCGCGGACGTCAGCGCCGCGCTGCGCGTCGTCGGGCAGGTGGCCGGCCAGGGCGCCGACCTGCGCCAGTACGCGCGCGATGTGGTGGAGCGCCTGCGCGCGCTGATGCTGCTGAAGGCCGGCGCCGACCCGTCGCTGCTCGACGCAGGCGAGGATGAGCTGGAGACGCTCAACGCCCAGGCGTCTGCCGCCGACCTCGGGGTGCTGGTGCGCTGGGTGCGGCTGTTCGGCGAGCTCGACTACCAGCTCCGCACCAGCCCCTACGGCCAGCTCCCGCTCGAGCTCGCGGTGGTCGAGGCGCTGACGCAGCCGGCGCCCGTCGATGACCGGCGGCCGGCCGCCGGCGCCGTGCGAGCCGGCACAGCAGCCCCGCGGATATCGCCCGCGGCGACGCCAGCGCGCAGCGCGCCATCAGCCCGGCCGGCGCCCCAGCGCTCGCCCGAGCCCCCGGCGCCGGCACGATCCGCGCCGCCCGAGCCGGAGACGCGTCCGGCGGAGCGCGCGGCGGCCAGGGCGCAGCCCGCGCAGCGGGCCGATGACCCGTTCCTGACACATATGCAGCAGAGCGGCCAGCAGCCGAGCGCAGCGGCCGCACCCACCCCGCCGGCAGGCGATCGGCAGCCCGCCGCGCCCGAGCAGGCGGAGCCTGGCGAGGGGATCGAGGCGGCCAACGCCGACGCGATCACCTTCGAGCATGTCGAGAGCGTCTGGCCGAGCGTCGTCCGCGACGTGCGCCCGTTCGACAAGACGCTCCAGGCGCTGCTCAACAGCGGAGTCCGCCCGGTGGACGTCAAGGGGCGCACGCTGGTGCTGGAGGCGCCGAGCGAGTGGCTGCAGCGCCGGCTCGAGACGCCGCAGCTGCGCCAGATCGTCGAGAAGGTGCTGAGCAAGCACATGGGCGAGAACTACACCATCCGCTGCGTGGTGGAGGCGCAGCGCCGCGAAAACCCTAATGTGCTGCGGGAGCAGATCCGCAGCGTCCGCCGAGATCAACTGGTCAAAGCCGCGTTGAATATCTTCGACGCCGACATCATCGGCGTGGAGGAGGAGAAGGAGCCGCCGCTATGAACCCACGACAGCTGCAGCAGATGGCGCAGCAGATGCAGCGCCAGATGCAGAAGATCCAGGAGGAGCTGGCGAACGAGACGGTCGAGGGGACCGCCGGGAGCTACGTCAGCGTGACGATGAACGGCCACCGCGAGATCAAGGCGCTCAGGCTCGCGCCCGAGGTGGTGGACCCCGAGGACATCGAGACGCTGCAGGATCTGATCGTGGCGGCGATCCAGGACGCGAACAAGAAGGCCCAGGAGCTGGCCGAGCAGCGCCTGGGGCCGCTCACCGGCGGCCTGAAGCTGCCCGGCCTGTTCTAGCTCTTTCTGCCGCGGCGCGAAGAAGGGCACCCGCCCTCCACACCGCCCAGCGAGCGCTGAAAGGGAGTTGAGAGCGTGTCAGAGGGCACGGAAAACAGCATTCTGATCGAGCCGGTTGTGCGGCTGATCGAGGAGTTCGGCAGGCTGCCGGGGATCGGCCCCAAGACCGCCTCGCGGCTCACGTTCTACCTGCTGCGCGCGCCGGACGAGCAGGCGAAGGCGCTGGCCGAAGCGGTCGGCCAGCTCAAGGAGAACGTGCGCTTCTGCTCGCGCTGCTTCCTGATCAGCCAGGCCGACCTGTGCGGCGTCTGCTCGAACCCGGCGCGCGACCAGCGGCTCGTCTGCGTGGTCGAGGAGCCGCTCGACGCGCTGGCGATCGAGCGCACCGGCGTCTACCGCGGCCTGTACCACGTGCTGCACGGGCGCATCGCCCCGCTCGAGGGCATGGGCCGCGAGGACATCTACTTCGACGAGCTCGTCGCCCGGGTGCGCTCCGAGCCGATCGAGGAGGTCATCCTCGCGACCAACCCGAACCTCGAGGGCGAGGCGACCGCCTTCCACCTCCAGCGGGCGCTGGTGCCGCTCGGCGTGCGGGTCACGCGGCTGGCCCGCGGCCTGCCGACCGGCGGCGATCTAGAGTGGGCCGACCCCGGCACCCTCGGCTCGGCGCTAGAGGGGCGCCGGGAGCTGTAGGGCCTACCTCTGCCGACACACCTTCGGTCTCGTAGCGATGCGCCGCCGGCGCGCCACTACGAGACCGAAAGATTCTCCAGCGACGGAAGGGCGACGATCCAGACCGGGCCGGCGTTCAGCCGCACCTCCTCACCGTCCGCGTCGTAGATGCCGAGCCACCCCTCGGCGGAGTCCTTCCGCCACGTCACCTCGCGCTCCACGCCGTCCATGAACACGCGCGCCCGGCCGGTGCCGATCACCTGCTGCTCGATGCGGCCCTTATCGTCGCCGGGGATCGGCGCCTCGTGCACCTCGAGCACGATGATGTTCTTGAAGCGCAGCTGCTCGCCGCTGGCCGCGTCGCGCGCGGGGCGGCCGCGGCGGAGGCGCAGGTAGCTGTTGGTCGCCGGGTCGTACTCCCACCCCGCGTCGTCCTCGCGGTACAGGAAGAAGTAGTTGATCCGCTGCGCGGGCGGGCGAGCGCTCTCGGGCGCGTCCTCCTTGAAGAGGAAGCCGATATCGTCGCGCGTGAACGGCACGTCGGCGCTGCTCGCGGCATTCGCCAGCTCCGCGCTGCTCGTGTACAGGTTGTGCGGCGCGACGCGGTCGCTGCTGCGGCGGAAGTAGATCCCGTACGAGCGGAACAGCGCGTCGACGTTCACGATCGCGTCGGTGCTCTCCGCCAGCTCCAGCGCCTGCGGCGAGCCACCGGCGTGAGCGTACAGGCCGCCGAAGCCCATCGCCCACTGGACGAAGTAGAGCCGCGCGCTGCGCACCGGGCCGATCTGCGGCGCCTCGGGCGTGATCCCCGGCGCGTACACGGCCATGAAGCGCGTCAGCCCGAACTCGGCCAGCGCCTCGATCACCACCGCCGCCTTGTCCATCCCGGTCTGCGGGTAGGCGTTCGGGTGGTTATCGATCATCACCACATAGGGCCGCTCGACCACGCTCCCGCGCGCCAGCGCAGGCGCGCCGGTGATCGGGTCGCTGGTGGGATTCGGCACAGCCGTGGGCGGCGGAGTGGCGGTGGGCGGCACTGCGGTCGGCTCAGCCGTCGGCGCTGCAGTGGGCGGCACTGCGGTCGGCTCAGCCGTCGGCGCTGCGGTCGGCGCGGCGGTCACGGCAGGCGCGGGCGTCGGGACGGCGGCGGGCTGCGCGGCGCAGGCAGCGAGCACGCCCGCTACGGCTAGGGTGACAGGGACGAGGAACCTCGGCACGGGACGGCATCTCCTTCGAGAGGATGGTCGTGTCAAACGGCCGCTATTGTACCATATCGTCCGGCACCTCCCCCGCGGCCACCCGCTCGAACGCTGCGTCGTAGCGCGCGGCCATCCGCGCCCAGTCGTACTGCGCGGCGACGTCGCGGACGGCGAGCCGCGGCCTGATCTGGCCGAGGTTGGCGATCAGGTCGGCGAGCCGGTCGGCGAGGTCTGCGTCCGTCTCGTACAGGCAGACCGGGTGGTAGTCGGCCGGGAGCAGCTCGGGGTAGCTGAGGCGGCGCGGGAGCAGCGGCACGCAGCCGCAGTACATCGCCTCGATCACCGCGATGCCGAAGAACTCCTGGATCGCGGCGCTCACCACAATATCCGCCTGGTGCAGCAGGCGCCGGTAGCTCTCGAGATCCGGCACGTACCCCCAGTGGACCGTGCGCGGCGCGAACTCGGCCCGAGCGGCTGCAAACGCCGGCGCCTGCGGGTCGATCGCCTCCCCGGCGACGATCAGGCGGAAGTCCACGCCGCGCGCCTCCAGCTCGCGCAGCGCGCCGAAGAAGGTCTCCGGCCCCTTGTCGTACTCCCAGCGGCTGTTCCAGAGCAGCACGGGAGCGGGCTGCGCCTCGGAAGCAGGGCGATCCGCTCCTGAGCCTCCCTCGTCGAGGCGGGCCAGATCGACGCCCGGATACAGCACCACCGACTTCGCCGCGATCGCGTCGATCAGGTCGAGCTCGCGGTGATCGTGGTAGCGCCCCGGGAGGCCCGGCAGCGCCTCGAGGAACGCGCGCCGGTGGAACGCCGAGTTGAAGAGCAGCGCGTCGGCGGCCAGCGCCGAGGTGTAGTTGATCCAGGGGAACGCCAGGTCGCGCGTGCGGCCCGGCGGCAGCGGGTAGGTGAGCTGGTTCTCGTGCATGTACAGGGCCACTGGCGTGCCGCTGGTCAGCTCGCGGGTCAGCCCGAGGAACGTCGCCAGGTCGAGCATGTCGGTGGCGACGATCAGGTCGTAGCGCTCCTGCGCGCGCTCGCGCAGCATACGGGCCAGCGTGACCGCCGCGCCGCGCATGCGCCAGCGCCAGCCGCCGGCGATCGAGAGCGTGAGCAGCGTGACGTCGTGGCGGCTGTGTCGGGCGAACCCCTCCGCCACCGCCGCGTGGGAGCCGCCGTGAAATGGGTCGAGGTAGAGAATACGCATGCCAGAATCTTCCCGCGGGGCGCTTACACGGGCGACCGCGTAAGTCCTGCCAGATCGTGGTGTGGTCGCGCGGATCGCGCCCGACACGAGTCTACCACGAAGCACCGCACGTAGTACGCGACCGTGTGAGGAAACTGTAATGATTTTTTACTTGTCGTCTACCGGTACAGAGACTACCATGCTGGCAGACTCCGGCGATCGCGCGGGGAGGACATAGTATGCTTGATCGCGGTCTGATTAGTCGTCTACGAAGCCAACGCGATCTAGCCGCCTACCAGCAGCGACTGGTGAGCGCGATCGGTCGCGCGCCGGCGCTGCGGATCCTACCCGGCCTGCTTCACCTGCCGCTCCCGATCGCCGATGCAGCCGGGGCGCTGACGCCGCTCCGTCGCGCGCTCTCAGAGACAGCCTTCCTCACCCTCGCCGGGCCACCGGGAAGCGGCCGCCGCCTGGCGATGCAGCAGCTGGCCCTCTACTACGCCCGCAGCAAAGCGGCCGCCGACATGGTCCCGGCGCTGATCGACCTCACCACGCTCGACGACGGCCGATCCCTGCCGGAGCTCCTGCTCGACAATCACCTGCACGCGCTCTACCGCCCGGCCGCGCCGCGCCAGGCAGCCCGAAACGGCGCGAGCGGGCACCGCGGCGGATGGCTGCTGCTGATCAACGGCTGGGAGCTGCTCACGCCAGACCGCAGGTACGTCTGGCGGGCGGCGCTCCAGGCGATGGCAGCGCGCCAGGCGAATGTGCGGGCGCTCGTCGCGCTCCCCCGCGAAGAGCCGGCCTGGCCCGGCTTCCGGCCGCTCGCGATCACCGCGCCGTCGCAGGCGCTCGTCGCGCGCTGGCTCCAGCACCTCTGCCCGGCCAGCCCGCACGCCGCGGCGCTGGCGGCGCTGGCGCCCGATGGGCCGCTGGCCGGCTGCGCCGAGCGGCTGTTCGAGATCGCGCTGTTCGCCTGGCTTGTGGCGCGCGGGAGCGCCCCGGCGAGCCGCGCGGACCTGTACGCGCGCGCCCTCGAGGCGCTGCCGGCCGAGATCGAGCGGGTGCAGGCCGAGCTGCACATCCCGCTCGGCCACCCTCAGATAGGGCGCTTCGCGCAGGCGCAGCGCCTGGCCGCAGAAGGGACGTACGCCTCGCTCGCCGAACTGCCCGCGCCCGACCGTGGCGAGACGGCGCTGCTCGCGGTTGGCCTTGCCCAGCAGCCCGAGCCGGTGCTCGCCGCGCTCTGGCGCGCCCGCCTGCAGGGTGACGACGTCGTGCTCGCGCTCGGCCGCTGCCTGAAGGAGCGCCCGGCCCACAGCCCGGTCTGGCCCTTACGTGTCGCGACGGCGCTCGCGACGGTGGCGCGCGAGCGGGGGGAGCCGCTTCGCCAGCAGGCGCTCCACCTGCTGCACGCCTGCCTCCCTGAGCTGGACCGCAGCCTGGCGCAGGTCGCGCAGGCGAAGCGGCCAGCGCGGCGCTTCATCACGCGCCTGCTGCGCGCGCTCCCGCCCGAGCTGGCCCTTCCGCGCACGCGCGCGCTCGCGCTCGGCGAGACGACGTGCGAGCCGCTCGCCTGGGCTGCTGCGGACCTGCTCCGCGAGCTCGCCGGGCCCGCCAGCGACAGCCCCACGCCCCCTGAGGGCGCCGGGCCCCTCGCGCGCTGGGCCTACGTGAGCCTGCTCGCCAGCAGCGAGACGCGCGCGACGGTGGACCACGCCGCGCTGCGAGCGCTGGCCGCCTCCGGCGCCGGCGGGCACAGGCTGGCCCAGGCGGGCAGCGCGCTCCTCGGGGATACGACGCTCCCCGCCGAGCAGCGCGTCGGCGGCCTCGAGCTGCTGCTGCGCTGCTCCAGCGAGCAGGCGTGGGACGCGGTCCGGCTCGCGTGTGAGGACCCGTCGCCGCTGGTGCGCCGCGCAGCGCTGGATGCGCTGGCCCGCATCGACCCCGACGGCGCGCAGGCGGCCATGCAGGGGACGGCGGAGAACACGGCCGCGCCGTGGGCCGCGCGGCTGGACGCCATGCTCCGCCTCGGCGCAAGCGGCGGCGAGCAGACTCGAGCTGTGCTCGCCCGATACGCGCGCGACACGGATCTGCCGCTCATCGCGCGGCTGCGGCTGGTCGCCGAGCTCGGGCGACACAGCGATCCCGACGGGCTGTTGCCGATCGTTCGCGACGATCAGTGCAGCGCCAGCGTTCGCGCCGTCGCCGCCCGGGCTCTCGCGGCGAGCCAGCAGGCGGACCTCGGCGAGCTGCTCGGCGTCACGCGCGCCACACCTGCGCTCCGCGCCGCCGTGTGCGCTGGGCTGCGCGAGCGCGGCCAGGCTGCCCCCGGCGACGAGGAGAAGCTGCTTGGGGTGCTGGAGGAGGCGCTCGCCGAGCTGGACTTCGAGGGAGCGAGCGCGGCTGCTGGCGCGCTCGGCCGCATCGGCGGCAGCGCGAGCGTGGCGGCGCTGAGCAGGCTTCTGCAACCAGAAGCTACCGACCGGCTGCTGGCCAGCGTTCCGGCGGCGCTGCTCCAGCAGACTCCGGAGACCTGTCTCGATGACCCGCACCTGCCTGCGGTCCTGTATCTGCCGCTGGCCACCGCCCTCGCGCGCGGGCTGACCCCGGCCGACCGGCCGACGACCCTGCGGGAGTTCCTGGTCGCCGAGATCGACCAGCTGCGCGCGGCGGCGGCACAGGCGCTGGGCATGCTCGGCGGCGAAGAGTCGCTGGCCGCCCTGCGCGCAGTGCTGCGTGAGCCGGCCAGCGCGACTACCGCCGCCGCGGTGGCGGCCCTCAGCGCGATCGGCGGCGTGGCCGCGCTCGGCGACGCGCTGGGGATGGCCGGCATCTCGCAGGCAGCGAGCTGGCAGGTCGTCCAGTACCTAGCGGCGCAGGTGGACGCGGAGCCGGTGCTCCGCGAGGCCCTGGCGCGCCCAGATCTGGACCCATTCACCCAAGGCGCGCTGGCCGAGGCGCTTGGCGCGCGCGGCGCCTCTTCGGCGCTGCCGCTGCTGAGCCAGCTGGCGCGCGACCCGCTCGCCGACCCGCACGTCCAGGCGCAGGCCGTGGCGGCGCTGGGCCGGCTTGCGGAGCCCGCCGCTGAAGTCGTGCTGCTGCGTATCGCTACAGATGCCTCGTACACCGATGAGCTGCGCGGCCTGGCCGCCGCCAGCCTGCCGCGTACCCTGAGCCACGAGAGCCGGCGCGTGCTGCGCGAGGCACTGCGGGTCGAGCGCGTCCCCGCCCCGATCATCGCGGGGGCGCTGAGCGCGCTGGGCCGGGCCGGCGACCGCGAGTCGCTGCCGCTCGCGCTGCGCTACTGCCTCGACGAGCGACCCGATGTGGTGCGCGCCGCGATCACCGCGCTCGCTGACATCGGCGAGGAGACCGTCACGCCCGTGCTGGCGCGCGCGGCGCAGGATGTCAACAGCGCGCACGTCACCCGCATCCAGGCGAGTGGTGCGCTGCTGCGGCTGGGGGGAAGCGAGCACCGCCTCCTGCTGAAGCCCTACCTGGAGCACGGCTCGCCCCTGCTCCAGCTCCGCGCGCTCGACGAGCTGATCGCCGCGGGCGCTGGGCCGTCGGAGGTGGCGGCGCTCCTCCTCGACCGGAGCCGCGCGCTGCCGCTGCGGCTGCGGGCGCTCGAGCACCTCGCCAGTGTGGGCGCGGCGGCAGACGCGCTGACCGCCATCGTCGACGCGGCGAGCGATGAGCCGCAGCTGCGGTGCCGAGCGGCGCAGGCGCTGGGGGCGCAGCGCGAGACGCGTGCGCTGGCGGTGCTCGCGGGGCAGGCGTCCAGCACAGACGCGGCGCTGGACCTACGCTATCGATGTATTGAAGCGCTCGGCACCATCGGGGGGGCCGCGGCGCTGGAAACGCTCAGCCACGTCGCCGAGCGAGGGAAGGCCGACCAACTCGCTGCCGCCTGGGCAGCGAGGGCACTCGAGCAAGCGGTGAGCGAGGCGAGGCGATGAGCATGCGCAAGATCATGATCGTGGACGACGAGGCGGCGATTGGGCGGCTGCTCACTTACCAGCTGCAGGGCTTCGGCTACGAGGTGTGCTATGTGCAGGACGGCCTGCAGGCGCTCGAGCGCGTCCTGCTGGAGCAGCCGGACCTGATCCTGCTCGATGTGATGATGCCGCTGGTGAGCGGCTGGGATGTGTGCCGGCAGATCCGCCAGAGCTCCAACGTCCCGATTATTATGTTGACTGGAAAGAATGCCGATGCGGATGTCGTGACCGGGCTGCAGTCCGGCGCGGATGATTACGTCACCAAGCCGTTCAGCGTGGCGCAGCTGCACGCGCGCATCGAGGCGGTGCTGCGGCGCGCCGAGCGTGTGCCGGTGGCGCGGGCGCAGGCATCGCCGTTCGGCCAGAGCATTGGGACGACGGTCGCGGCCAGGGGCGCGCGAGAGACAGCGCCGGCCTTCACGGCACGCGCCGGGGAGAGGCGCGCGAGCACTTCCCGCGCTTCCACCGCGGTCTACGCGCGGCCTGCGGAAGCGGTCACGCCGCTGGCTGAGGAACGCCTGAGCGCGGCGGTACAGGCGCCGGCAGCGTCACAGCAGCCGCAGCGTGTCGGGCAGCGCATGCGCGAGACGCGGCAGCGGCGCGGGATCACGCTCTACCAGGCGGAGCGCGCCTGCCGCATCCGCTGGGAGTTCCTACAGGCGATCGAGCAGGAGAACTGGAGCTACCTGCCCCCCCACCAGCTGCGCCCGGCGCTCATGGCCTACACCAGCTTCCTGGGGATCGACCCGAACGACGTGCTGCCGCGCATCCCCTCTCGGCCAGCGCCGACTCCGCTGCCGCTAGCGACGGCCGTCGTCGTCGTGATGGTGCTGATCGTCGTCGGGCTGACCCTGCTCTAGCGGCGGCGCTGCCACAGGAAGACCAACGCGACGCCTGCGGCGGCGACGACGAGCGCCAGCGGCAGGCTCGCGGTGGCGACGAACAGCAGCGCGGCGGCGAGCAGCGGCAGCAGGTAGCCGAGCACCCACGGCACCTCCGGCAGCGGCGCGGCCTGCACCTCCTCGGCCAGCGCACCGCCCTCGGCGCCCGCATCGCGCGAGGACTCGACGCTCGTCGCCGCGGCGTCCTCGAACACCGCCGGCGGCAGCGGCGCGCCCGGCACCGGGCGCTCGCGGGCCTCCGCGAGATACTCCGCGCGCCAGTTGTAGCTCGGGTCCAGCTTGCTGCGGAACAGATGAAACGCGGCGCGCTGCACGTAGGCCGGGTGGGCCAGGCTCAGCTCGGCGACCGCGCGCAGCTCCGCCGGGGTGAACACGACCCCGGTGCCATCGAGGTAGGCTTCGGCCAGCAGCCGGATCTCGGCCGGGGCGAAGGCGCCGAGCCTGACGTGGGCGAAGCGCTCGCTCAGCAGCGGCGGCGCGCCCTCGATCGCCGCGACCAGCACGAGCGACCCGCCGCGCACCATGCGCGCCAGCGCCTCGAGCATCGTCACACCCCAGCCCGCAGCGATCGCCGCATCCGCATTGTCCAGGCAGAGCACCGTCGGCGCGTCGGTGGACAGCAGCGCGACCTCCAGCGCGGCGGAGGTGGAGCCGCGCTGGCCGAGCGCCTCGATGAAGACCTGGTAGACCTCTTCGGCGGAGCTGGCCTCGGCGAGATCCAGGTAGTAGGAGCGCAGATCCTCGCGCTCGAGGTTGGCGGCGGCGGAGTCGGCGATGTGGCTGAGGAGCGAGGACTTCCCGATGCCCGGCGAGCCGCTGACGAGCACCGGCCGGCCGGCCTGGATCGCATCGAAGATCAGCGAGAGCTCGCTCCAGCGGCCCGCGAAGTGCTGCGGCTCAGTGATGCGACTGCGCTCGGTGAATGGGTTGACAACCATAGCCCTACCGCGCTCTGACGCGGCGGCCACGCACACCGCATCCCCGGCTATTCTACCACGCCAGGCGCGCCAGCTCCCGCAGCAGGGCCTGCTGGTAGAGCGGGTCGGCGGCGTGCCGGAGCAGCGCCGGGTCGGCGGTGAGCTGCCGGAGGATCTCCGGCAGCCGGCGGGGATCTTCGCCGAGCTCCAGCTCCCAGCGCCGGAGCTGCGCCAGGCCGGCCGACCGCAGCAGGCGCACCCAGCGGTCGATCAGCGCGCTCTCCCGCGGCGGCGTGGCGGGCGGCGAGGGCCGAGTGACGACCTGGGGCGACTCTGCGCCGACGGCGAGGGCCAGCTCCTCGACGGGCTCGTCGTTTTCGTCCTCGGCATCTGCGTCGGCGTCGGCCTCTTCGGGAGCCTCAGGAGGGGGTGGCAGGCTGGCCGCCCGCGGCGCCTTCGCCGCGATCGGCCCGACCTCGCGGGTGGCCTGGCGCTGCTTGCCGGCGGCGCCCGCCGCGCCCAAGCCGGCCTCGCTGGCGGCTGAGCTACCTTCGGCCTGGTCCGCGGGGGCGGCTTCCCGGTTCGCGCCGAGCGCTGTGGCTTCGGCGCCGAGCTGCAGGGCGCCGAGAGCAGGCGCGAGCGCGGCGGCATCGCCTGTGCGGGCCACCAGGTCGGCGCGCACGGAGCGAGCACTCGGCTCAGCCGCGGAGGTGAGCGGAGCGCTGCAGACACTCCCGCGCCGCGGCGATCCGGCCAGTCGTAGATCATCATGCGCTGACATCGCAGCTCCGGCCACTAAGAATAAGCTCATCACAAAGAGTATAACGGCCCGGCGCGCCCGGCGATACGGAGTGTGCGGTTGTGATTCGTGACAATCCTATCATATGGCAGGAGGTCCGCGGTGCGGTCAGAGCGTGCTTGAGGCGAGAGGGGTTGCGACCCCTCTCGCGCTCTCCCCCGCCGGAAGGGGCTGTGCAGCCCCTCCGAACCATCCCCGCAAGGGGTGCCGCCTCCCGTAGCACACCCGTTGTCATGCCCACGTACACCGATGCCCGTTTCCCAGGCACAGACTGATGCGCTGCAATGTCCAGGGTGGTTGTGATGAGCGGCTCGTGGGCTGCAGCGCAACGGGCAATGCGGTTAGGACGTGCGGCCGTGTGCTGAGGCATGACAACGAGCAAACGAGCGGCGTACGCGTTCGCTTGCGGGTCCAGGGCCGCAGGCCCTGGCGCGGGTGGTGCAGGGCGGACCACCGCGTAAGTCCTGTCATATGACAGCGCTAACGCGGTCGCCCTGCAACCGCGCCAGCGCTTCGCGGGAAGGCTGGAGAGCCTGCGGCCCTCCGAGATCCTCTTCTTCCCGCCGCAGAGCGGCGGGAAGGGAAATTCCGGGGAGGCGAAGCCTCCCCAAACCCCTCCTGGGAGCAGGGACGCGGAGAGTCTTCGGCCTTCCGCAGAAACCAGCGGAAGAAGGAGAGTCGGGGGAAGCGTCGCCTCCCCCGTCCCCACCGCCGCATCAGGCGGCGGGCTCGGTGGCCGAGGACGGAGCGGGCGCGGCGGCTGCCTGGCGCTCGATGTTCATGACGCTGGGCATGCCGAACGCGACGATGCCGAGCACGATGCAGGCGGCGCCGCCGACGCCGAACCAGGGCTGGGGGCCGACCAGGTCCGAGAGCGGGCCGGCGATGGCCAGGCCGAGCGGCGCCATGAGCGACGCCAGGCTGCCCAGCAGGGTGAAGATGCGCCCCTGCATCTCGGGCGCGACGACGGACTGCAGCATGGCGAACAGCGGGCCGTTGCAGAACGCGTTCATCACGCCGGCGAAGAGCAGCGCGCCGACGCCGAGCCAGAAGGCCTGGGGCGGCGTCAGGGCCAGGAGCACCAGGCCGGCCCCCTGCGCGATGACCCCGACGAGCGTGGTGAGCATCCGGCTGCGGAAACCGCCCCATGTGCTCAGCAACACGCCGCCCACCAGAATGCCGACCGACCACGACGAGCTCATCCAGCTCAGCTCAAGCGCCCCGCCGCCGAAGTGGCGGGTGACGAGCAGCGGCAGCAGCGCGAAGGCCGGGTTGATCAGGAAGTTGAGCACCATCGCCATGACCATGACGATCATGAGGCCGGGCCAGCCGCGGACGTAGCGCAGACCGTCGAGCATGTCCTGCACCAGCGTCGGCCCCGGCTGCCCTTCGGCAACCGCGGCGCGCGGCGGCTGGGGGATGGTGACGAAGAGCAGCGGCAGCACGGCCAGCGCGGCCGTCACCACGTCGACCCCCATCACCGCGTGAAGCGGCATCAGGGCGAGCAGCATGGCGCCGAGGGGCGGCGCGGCGATGCTCATGGCGCCCTGCAGCATCTGGTTGAGGCCGGCCACCCGCGCCAGGTGCTCGTGGGGCACCATCAGCGAGGTGGACGCCTCCATCGCCGGGAAGTGGAAGGTGGCGCAGATCGAGCGCACGAACGAGATGACGTACAGGTGCCACACTTCGGCCGAGTCCGTCCAGAAGAGGTAGACGAGCACGGCCGCCGCCAGCGCCGAGATGGTGTCGGCCATGATCATGATCATCCGGCGGTTCCAGCGGTCCACGAGCGCGCCGACAAGCGGGCCGAGGAGTACGCCGGGAAGGATGGCGACCATGGTGGCGATGGCCAGGACGGTGCCGGAGCCGGTGGTCGCGGTGAGCCACCAGACGATCGCAAACTGGGCGACCTGGCTGCCGAGGAGCGAGAGCGCCTGGCCGGTCCAGATCGGGAAGAAGGTCAGCGCCCAACGCCGGGCGGGCTGGTGAGTGTGCTGCATCGGATTCTCTCCACTACTTCTGCTGCAAGGCAGTGTAGCGCGGGGCGTGCGGGGCGCGCCTCACCCGATCGGAGGAACCGAGGGGGGAAATTGGATCAGGACGGCAGAAGCTGGAGCTGCCGGGCGCGCGCGACGGCCTGCACCCGGTTGTGGGCGCCGAGCTTGGCGTAGATGCTCTTGACGTGCGACCGCACGGTGCTGACCGCGACGACGAGCTCGGCGGCGATCTGCTGGTTGCTGAGGCCCGACCCGAGGAGCTGGAGCACAGTCAGCTCGCGTGGGGTGAGCGGCTCGGCTGCCTGCTGGAGGGCTTCAGCCGGCGGCTGGGAGGTCGTCTGCCCTGGCGGCGCGGCGTCGAAGGCGGCGAGCAGGCGCTGGACGTACCGCAGCGTCGAGGCGCGCAGCCCCAGCGCCCGCCGATCGGCGTACAGCATCTTCAGCAGCGCGGCGAGCGGCGGCCCTTCGTCCAGAAAGACGCGCATGTAGCCGCCCTCCTCGCCGAGCTCGATGGCGCGCAGCAGCTCCTGGCAGGCCTCCGCGTGCCTGCCGAGCGCCCGCAGCGCGAGGGCGCGTAGCTTGAGCACATCGATCAGCCGCTCGACGTACTCCCCCTGCTCCGCGAGGGCCAGCAGCCGCCCGAGCAGGGGCAGCACCGCAGCGGCCCGGCCCTGCGCGATCGCGATGCGCGCGAGCACCGCGTACTCCCAGATGCGCGCCCCATCGATCTCCCCATCCAGGCGCAGGCCGGCCTCCTCCGCCCAGCGCGCGGCGGCGGCGATATCGCCGCGGGCCACAGCGCGGTGCGCGCGGCTGGCGGCGATCTGCTGGTGGACCCAGGGGATGTCGTAGGCGAGCGCGAGCTGCTCGCAGGTGCGGTACAGCTCGGCGGCGCCCTCCGTATCGCCGCGGGCCTGCTGGATGGCCGCCAGAATCTCGTAGGCGTTGAGGAGGATGTCGTTGTTCCACCAGCGCTCGCCGCGCTCCACGGCGGCGCGGGCGTGCCGCTCGGCCGCAGCGAGGTCGTTCCACTTGTACAGGATGGCGGCCAGCCCGGCGTAGATCATCCCCGTGTACGCCATGCCCTGCCCGCCGTGCGCCTCGGCCGCCCGCAGCGCCTGCGTGGCGATCTCGTAGGCCTCCTTCAGGCGCCCGCGCACCTCGCACAGCCCGGAGCGCGCCATGGCCGCGGTGAGCGCGTGCATCGCCGGGCTGATCGACGAGTCGGCCGAGGGCAGCTCGGCCAGCACCTGCTCGGCGGCGCGGACATCGCCGAGGATCAGGTAGACGTTCCACAGGTTGGTGGCCACCATGGCGCGCTCGTCCGTCTCGCTCGGCGGGAGGAGGTCGAGCGAGCGGCGGGCCATGTCGAGCGCCCCGTACATGTCGCCGTTGACGCGCAGCACGAAGGAGCGGATGCCAGCCAGCTCGCCGAGGAGCGCGCGCGGGGCCTCGGCCGGCGACTCCTCCTCGAGCGCGGCCTCGATCGCCGACAGCGTCTCCTCGACCGCGGCCAGATCGAGGCGGGCCAGCAGCGCCCAGGCGCGCACGAGCATCAGGCGCGGGCGGGCGCGCAGCAGCGATTCCGGGAAGGCCCGCAGCCAGCCGAGCAGCGTGTGGACCTCGAAGAAGACCCAGAGCGTGGCGGGCGCGATCTGCTCGATCAGCAGCGCCGCCAGCTCCAGGTCGCCCGAGGCGAGGGCGTGTTCGACGGCCTCGGTGGTGAGATTCTGGTCCGCGTACCAGCCGGCGGCAAGGCGGTGGAGCTCGGGGATGAGCTCCGGGTGGCGGCGGCGGAGCGTCGCGCGCAGCATATCGGCGAACAGGTGGTGGTAGCGGTACCAGCGGCGCTCGTCGTCCAGCGGCACGAGGAACAGGTTGGCGCGCTCGAGGTAGTCCAGCATCTCCTGCGCGTTGGCGGGCACGAGGTGGTAGGCGCCCGAGGAGCGATCGCCGGCGGGCTGGAACGTCTGCCCGAGGAGGGTGTCGCACAGCTCGGCGCACATGCGGTCCAGCACCGAGGTCTGGAGCAGGAAGCGCTGCACTTCAGGCGGCTGCCCGCGGATGACCTCGTCGGCCAGATAGTCGGCGACGGCGCGGTGGCTTCCGGCGAACGACGCGATGAACGCGGCGGGGTCGGGCGCGTCGCGCAGGGCGAGCGAGGCGAGCTGGAGGGCGGCGGCCCAGCCTTCGGTGCGCGCCTCGAGCGTCTGGACGGCGGCGAGGTCCAGCTCCCGCCCGGTCGCGTGGGCGAGAAACTGGGCGGCCTCGTCGGTGGTGAAGCGCAGGTCGGCGGCGCGGATCTCGGCGAGCAGCCCGCGGACGCGCAGGCGCGCCAGCGGGAGGAGCGGCTCGGCGCGCGAGAGCAGGACCAGCCGCAGGCGGGCGGGCAGCTGCTCGACGATGAAGGTCAGCGCCTCGTGGATGGCCGGCGTCTCGATCAGGTGGTAGTCGTCCAGCACGAGCACGCCGTCGGCAGGGGCGGCGGCGAGGGCGTTGAGCAGCAGCGACAGGAGGTGCGGCGCGGGCTGGCGCGACTCGACGAGCGGCCAGGCGGCGACGCTGACGCCCGGGCAGAGCGGCTCGAGCGCGGCGAGCAGGTAGGACCAGAAGCGGGCCGGGTCGTTGTCGCCGGA
This sequence comes from uncultured Roseiflexaceae bacterium, assembly GCA_937974195.1. Taxonomy (GTDB): domain Bacteria; phylum Chloroflexota; class Chloroflexia; order Chloroflexales; family Roseiflexaceae; genus CALJIC01. The sequence goes on from CALJIC010000135.1 coordinate 32,098, forward strand.
GTCGAGCGAGAGCCACGCGGAGCGCAGGCCGTGGACCGTGGAGCGTAGCGCGGGGGCGGCTTCAGCGCCCTGCGGCCCTGCGTGCTGCGCGCCGCGCTCTAGGTTCGCGAGCGTGGAGGCGAGCAGCGTCGTCTTGCCGAACCCGGCGGGCGCGACGACGACCGTCAGCGGGCGGATGAGCGCATCGGCGAGCCGGGCGAACAGCCGCGGGCGCGGGATCTGGTCCGGCCGCGTCGGCGGCGGGTGGAACTTGGTCGTGAGCAGGTGCGCCGTGTTGGCGGGGGAGGGCCGCGCGGCCTGCGCCGGGGCCGAGTCGCCGGCGCGCGGCGCGGCGAGGGCCGCGGCGACCGACTCGAGGCGCGCGAGCGAGAGGTCTTCGTCGCGGCCGAGGTAGGCTTTGCGCAGCCGGCCGCCGGCCCGGCGGTAGGCGTACCAGTACCAGCCGTTGCGCTGCCGCTCGCGGCGGGCGCTGAGCGCGCCACGCGCGCCGTGGAAGCGAAAGGCCCGGCTCTCGGGATCGGCGAGCCAGGCGCGCCACCCGGGGGTGCCCACGGCGCACAGCGGGGCCCCGTTCACGTGAAGGACGCCGGCGCGGATCTCCGCCGGGGCTGCTGCGCGTGCCATGATCGCTCCCGCAGGTGTTACCTAACGCTGTGATGAGTATACCACAGCCGTTAGGTAACACGTCTGTCGCGGCGGTGGAGGACTCGGCCCGCTCTCTCCCCTGCGCGGCGCTGGCGAAGCGCCACCCTACACCACCACCGTCTCCTGGTGGACGCCGAAGACCTCGCGCAGGACCGCGCACATCTCGCCGAGGGTGGCGTAGGCGCGCACGCAGTCCATGATCGCGGGCATGAGGTTGGCGGAGCCCTGGGCGGCGGCGCGCAGCTCGGCGAGGCGCCGCTGGACCAGCTGGCCGTCGCGGGTGGCGCGGACGCGGCGCAGGCGCTCCAGGTGGCGGGCCTCGCCCTGCGGGTCCATCTGCAGGATCGGGATCTCGAGCGGGGCGGGGACGGCGTACTTGTTGACGCCCACGACCCCGCGCTCGCCGCGGTCGATCTCCATCTGGTAGCGGTAGGCGGCGTCGGCGATCTCGCGCTGGAAGAAGCCGCGCCGGATCGCCGCGATGACCCCGCCCTGCTCCTCGATGCGCCGGAAGTAGTCCATGCACTCGCGCTCCATGCGGTCGGTGAGGGCCTCGACGAAGTAGGAGCCGCCGAGCGGGTCAACCGTGTTGGCGACGCCGCTCTCCTCGGCGATGATCTGCTGGGTGCGCAGCGCGATCGTGACCGCCTTCTCGGAGGGGAGCGCGAGCGCCTCGTCCATCGAGTTGGTGTGGAGCGACTGGCAGCCGCCGAGCACGGCGGCGAGGGCCTGGATGGTCGTGCGGACGATGTTGATCTCCGGCTGCTGGGCGGTGAGCGAGCAGCCGGCGGTCTGGGCGTGGAAGCGCATCCACCAGGAGCGCGGGTTCCGGGCGCCGAAGCGCTCGCGCATCATCCTGGCCCAGATCCGCCGGGCGGCGCGGTATTTGGCGACCTCCTCGAACAGATCGTTGTGGGCGTTGAAGAAGAACGAGATGCGCGGGGCGATCGCATCGACGTCGAGCCCGCGCTCGACCGCGGCCTGCACGTAGGCCATTCCGTCGGCGAGGGTGAACGCGAGCTCCTGGACGGCCGTGCTGCCGGCCTCGCGGATGTGGTAGCCGCTCACCGAGATCGTGTTCCACTGCGGCACGTGCTGCGCCCCGAACTCGAACGTGTCCACCACCAGGCGCATCGACGGCTCGGGCGGGAAGATATACTCGTTCTGGGCGATGTACTCCTTGAGGATGTCGTTCTGGATCGTGCCGCGCAGCTGATCCCAGGCGACGCCGCGCTTCTCGGCCACGACGAGGTACATGGCCCAGATGATCGCCGCGGGCGAGTTGATCGTCATCGAGGTGCTGATGCGATCGAGCGGCAGCCCGTCGAGCAGGATCTCCATGTCGGCGAGCGAGGAGACGGCGACGCCGCACTTGCCGAACTCGCCCTCCACGAACGGGTCGTCGGTGTCGCGCCCGTAGAGGGTGGGCATGTCGAAGGCGATCGAGAGCCCGGTCTGCCCCTGCTCGAGCAGGTAGCGGAAGCGGGCGTTGGTCTCTTCGGCGCTGCCGAAGCCGGCGAACATGCGCATCGTCCAGAGCTTGCCGCGGTAGCCGGTGGGGTGGATGCCGCGGGTGAAGGGGTACTCGCCGGGGTGGGCGATGTTGTCGGTGTAGTGCTGCAGCAGGCGCTGGGCTGTCTCGCCGGCGTCCGCGGGCGCGGGCGCGCCATCTTCCTGAACGAGGTGGAGGGGCGTGTAGACACGTTCGACGGGAGCGCTGGACACGGTGGTGAAGGACGCCTCGCGCTCGGGGGACCTGGCGAGCGCCGGCTCGAGCACCTGCTCGCGCCACCGCCGGTACGCCTCCTCGAGGGGGATGCCAGTCTCGGCCATCGTCGCTGTCTCCTTTGCCTAGCGACGCAGCGGGCTGCGTCGGTCTCCCGGCTGCGCTGCCGGGGAGCTCGCGGACGGTGCGGGCGTTACTTGCCCGCCAACAGTATACCGCGCCCAGCCGCCGCCCACAGGAAGAGATTTCGTCCATCCGCCGGACTCCGGCGCGGCGGCACACCCCACGCGCCGCGCACATCCTGTAAACTGCAGCGATGCAAAGCATCCCGATCCTCGGCGCGGGCGAGCACGCTCAAGCGGCGGAAGGACAAGCGCGAATGACCGCCCGAGAGGGCCTGCTGATCGCCCACTGCGACTGGGGCTCGCACCCCCGCAAGCGCTGGCTGGCCGTGGCAACCTGGGAGGGCGGACGGTACCGCGCGGCCGCGCCGGTGCCGGCGGGGCCGCCGGAGTCCCTGCTGGCGCGGCTGCGCGCGGCGGCGGCCGGCGCCCCGGTGCTGCTAGGCATGGACCTGCCGCTCGGGCTGCCGCTGGCCTACGCCGAGCGGGCGGGCGTCGATGACTTCCCCGCGCTGCTGCCGCAGCTAGGCTCCGGCGCGTGGGCGCGCTTCTTCGACGTGGCCGAGCGGCCGGAGGAGATCGGGATCGGGCGCCCGTTCTACCCGCGCCGGCCAGGCGGAGCGCGGCGCGAGCACCTGGTGCGCGGGCTGGGGCTCAGCTCGGCGGAGGAGCTGTGGCGGCGCTGCGACCGGGCGCACGCCGGGCGGCGCGCCGGCTGCCCGCTGTTCTGGACGCTCGGCGCGCAGCAGGTCGGCCGGGCGGCGATCTCCGCCTGGCGCGACGTGCTCGGCCCGGCGATGCGCGCCGAGCGCGACGTGGACATCTGGCCGTGCGACGGGCCGCTGGCGGAGCTGCTGCGGCCGGGGCGCATCGTGGCCGCCGAGGTCTACCCCGGCGAGTGCTACCACCACCTGGGGGTGGCGCTCGGGCGCGGCGGCAAGCGCTCGCAGGAGGCGCGGGCGGCCGCCGGGACAGCGCTGCTGGCCTGGGCCGAGGCGGCCGGGGTCGAGCTGGCGCCCGAGCTGCGGGCGATGATCGCGGACGGCTTCGGCCGGCGGGCGGAGGGCGACGACCCGTTCGACACCACCGTCGGGCTCTTCGGCGCGCTTAACGTCGCGCTCGGGCTGCGGGCGCCCGGCGAGACCGCGGACGAGCGCGAGCGGCGCGTGGAGGGGTGGATCCTAGGGCAGCTGGAGCCTACTTCCCCACGAACTCCCCCAGCACGTGGCGGCCGATGACCACCCGCAGGATCTCGGACGTGCCCTCGCCGATCGTCAGCAGCCGCTGGTCGCGGTAGATGCGCTCGACCGGGTACTCGGAGCTGTAGCCGTAGCCGCCGAGGACCTGGATCGCGTCGCGGCAGATCTTCTCGCCGACCTCCGAGGCGTACAGCTTGGCCATCGCCGCCTCCTGGCTGTAGGGGCGGCCCTGGTCCTTGAGCCAGGCGGCCTGGTAGACCAGGAGGCGCGCCGCGTGCAGGCCGAGCGCCATATCGGCGATCATATTCGAGACGGACTCGAAGGCGCCGATCGGCTTGCCGAAGGCGGTGCGCTCGCGGGCGTAGGCGGCGGCGGCCTCGTACGCCGCCTGGGCCAGCCCGACGGCCATCGCGCCGATGCCGATCCGCCCGCCGTCGAGCACCTGCAGGAACTGGACGAAGCCGCGCCCGCGCTGGCCGAGCAGGTTCTCCCTCGGGACGCGCACCTCGTCGAGCAGCACCGCCGTGCTCACCGAGCCGCGCAGGCCCATCTTCGGCTCGTGCTTGCCGAAGCTGAGGCCGGGCGTGCCGGCCGGCACGATCAGCGCGCTGATCGCGTGCCGCTCGCCCGGGTCGGTCACGGCGGTGACGATCAGGTGGCCGGCGACGGGCGCGTTGGTGATCCACATCTTCTGGCCGCTGATCACCCACTCGTCGCCCTCGAGGCGGGCCACCGTGCGGGTGGCGCCGGCGTCTGAGCCGGCGTGCGGCTCGGTGAGGGCGAACGCGGCCATGTAGCGCCCCTCGGCGGCGGGCTTGAGGAAGCGGCGCTTCTGCTCCTCGGTGCCGAACATCGCGATCGGCGCGCAGCCGAGGCCGATGTGCGCGGCGTAGGCGAGGGCGGTGGAGCCACAGGCGCGGGCGACCTCCTCGATCGCGATCGCCGTGCTCACGCTGTCGGCCCCGGCGCCGCCGTACTCCTCGGGGAACGGCAGCCCCATGAGGCCGAGCTCGCCCATCTTGCGGAAGGTCTCGGCCGGGAACTCGCCGGTCTCGTCCACGTGGCGGGCGCGCGGCGCGATCTCGCGCTCGGCGAACTCGCGCACCGCACTGCGGATGGCCTGCTGCTCCGCGGTGAGATCGAAGTCCATGGCTGCCTCCCGGGTACAGCGCGCGGCGCCCCGTTGCGCCGGCTGCGTGGGGGCCATTGTACCACTCTCGGTGGCCCTGCGCGGCCTGGCGCCAGGGGCTCCGCCCCTGGACCCCTCTTGCGCTGCCTCGGCCCTGCGCGGGCCTGGCGGCTGCTGCTTCCCTCGACCGTCGTCTCTGCCCCTGCGCGGGCCTAGCGACTGCTGCTTTCCTCGACTGCCGTCTCTGCCCCTGCGCGGGCCTGGCGGCTGCTGCTTTCCTCGACTGCCGTCTCTGCCCCTGCGCGGGCCTGGCGGCTGCTGCTTTCCTCGACTGCCGTCTCTGCCCCTGCGCGGGCCTGGCGGCTGCTGC